>CALZIJ010000044.1 GCA_945787655.1 Nitrospiria bacterium
TTGATCGTCCCTACATTGAAGGGTTTGCTCCACCTCGGAAATATCCAGCACTACCCCCTGTTTTAATAAATCATCCTTGCGGCGCTGACTTCGAACAGACAAATCTCCATCCAGAAAAAACTTCACATCGGCATTCGGAAAAACCACCGTTCCCGTATCCCGGCCTTCCACAACAACCCCCCCTTTTTCACCAAATTGCCTTTGTACAGACAAGAGTTTATCTCTTACTGTCGGCATTGCAGAAATTAAAGAAGAAGCGGCGCTGACTTCGGGTAAACGCAAATATGGCGTGGCATTTTCCCCATTAATCCAGACTTCATTTTTTTCCGCTTTAATAATTACCTGAATGTCTATCCCGCGGAAAAATGCTGAAATTTTTGAGAGATCTTCCAGATCTATTTTTTCCTGTAACAATTTCCAGGCAATCGCACGATAGAGCGCACCGGTATCAAGATACAAATACCCCAGCCGTTTTGATAACAATTGCGCCGCGCTGCTTTTCCCGGCTCCTGCAGGCCCGTCTATGGTGATGGTGAGTGGTGAGTGAGGGACTTTCAAGTGTAGGCCAAATTTGATAACAAATCCAAAAACCCCGGGAAAGACGTATGAATACAATTTAAATCATCAACTGTGTTGCCACCATCAGCAAGTAAGCCTGCAACCATCATGGACATGGCAATACGATGGTCTCCATCCGTTTTGCAAAATGTCCCTTTCCAGTCCGGTCGGCCGAGGATGGACAGACCATCGTCCTGGGTTTCCACTTCAATGCCCATCCCGCGTAACCCCTCAGCCATGCGTTCGATTCGGTCACTTTCTTTTACCCTTAATTCCTTTGCATCCCGAAAAACAGTTTTCCCTTCCGCACGCGCTGCTGCGATGCAAAGAATCGGAAATTCATCAATCACGGAGGTCATCAAAGGGCCTTCAAGTAACGTCCCTTTCAAGGGTGCTGCCCGGACAAGCAAATCGGCAATCGGTTCATTGGACGCCGTTTGACGTGGTTCAATCTGAATATCAGCGCCCATTTTTTGGAGGACTTCTATAATACCGGCTCGTGTTGGATTCAGTCCGACTTTGCTGATTTTCAATTCCGATCCGGACACAATGGAGGCCGCCACCAGGAAAAAGGCCGCAGATGAAATATCACCGGGCACATCGATGTTTCGGGATTTAAAAGGCTGCCCCCCTTCAACCGAAAGGGATTTTCCTTCTTTTAGAAAAGGAACACCAAAAAACTCAAACATCCGTTCCGTATGATCCCTGGAAGGGCCCGGCTCCAATACTTTTGTACATCCTTCAGTCGTAAGACCGGCCAATAAAACCGCAGACTTCACTTGCGCACTGGCGATGGGCAGTGCATATGAAACCGGCCTTAAATTTTGGCCATTAATGGCCAAAGGGGCCTTTGTGCCTCCAGCGCGCCCGAGGACATCAGCCCCCATTTGTTGTAAGGGGTCTACAATCCGTTTCATTGGGCGTTTTCTGAGTGAGTGATCCCCCGTTAAAACAGAAAAGAAGGGCTGGCCGGCCAAAAGCCCCGTTATAAGCCGCATTGTTGTTCCTGAATTACCACAGTCAATCACATTTTCAGGCTCGGATAGTCCCTTCAAACCCTTCCCAAGAATCTCAAGTGCGGGGACATTGCCAATCATTTTCTTTTCTATCAGGATGCCCATTGATTGAAAAGCCGAGATTGTGCGTTCACAGTCTTCAGAAACAAGATAGCCTTGAACCTGACTTCGCCCTTTCGCCAAAGCGGACAAAATAATGGCACGATGTGTAATGGATTTATCACCCGGAACAGAAATGGTACCGCGCAAGGACTTGGCCTGACTTTCTCCTGCAAAAGGGGCGTTCATCGAGTGGCTTTCTCTCGGATATCATTGGCCCGTTTAAAGACTTCGATCAGACCATCGCCATCATTAATCAGTATCTTCTTTTTAATCTTTTCAAGCGTTTCCTGATAGACATCAATGCCTTCAATAACCGCGTCCTTATTCGCCAGAAAGATGTCCCGCCACATTTCCGGAGAGCTGGCCGCGATCCGAGTAAAATCCCTGAGTCCACCCGCGGAATATTCAACCGGATTTAGAGGGGAAATTCTGGGGTGAGTCAACATTTCCATTAAGGCATAAGCGACAACATGAGGCAGATGACTTACGAAACTCAAGATTCGGTCATGGTCAAAGGGGTCGATTTCAAATACTTTTGCCCCGACGGATTCCCACATGGCTTTCACTTTATTTAAGGCATCCCGGTTGGTCTGCTCAGTCGGAGTCAAGATGGTTCTGCATCCTTTATAAAGGACACCCGTTGCCGCCATGACGCCGGATTTTTCCCGACCTGCAATCGGATGCCCGCCCACAAAATGAACCTGCTTTGGTAATACGTCACTCAAGGTTTGAACCAAACTTCCCTTGACACTTCCGGCATCGGTGACAATGGCTCCTTCTTTGAGGTGAGGCGCCATCATTCGACATAAGGGCTCAAATGTGCCCACGGGCGTTGCCAGGCAGACCAGATCGGCTTCTTTGACCGCTTTAGGCAAGGTCAGGCAATAACGATCAATGGCATGAATCGAAACCGCTTTATGCAGTGCCCCGCGGCGTCTGCCATATCCGACGACACTCTTAACCGCTTTTTTCTTTTTTAGAGCAAGGCCCAGGGAACCACCGATCAGCCCGACGCCTATAATCGTAACCTGATTAAATAACACGCACACTCCTTAATTTTATGGCAGTAAACGGGACTTTTTTCAGATGTCCCGGTCTACTGCAACCGCAATGCGTTTTAATTCTGAAACAAGTGATTTGAAATCGTTTGGCAGCATCGCCTGATCCCCATCGCAAAAGGCCTCAGCAGGATTGGAATGTACTTCAATCATCAAACCGTCAGCACCGGCCGCGACAGCGGCTTTGGCCATCGATGGAATCAATGGCGTTTTACCAACGGCATGACTCGGATCAATAATCACCGGCAAATGTGTCAATTGTTTTAAAACCGGCACGGCGGAGAGATCCAGGGTATTTCTTGTCGCGGTTTCAAAGGTGCGAATACCCCGTTCACAAAGCATGACCTGATCGTTCCCGGCGGACATGATGTATTCCGCGGAAAGCAAGAATTCTTTAATAGTGGCGGAAAGCCCGCGTTTTAACATAACGGGTTTGTTATGGGCGCCAACTTCTGCAAGGAGACGGAAATTCTGCATATTTCTTGCGCCGATCTGAATAATATCCGCATATTTCATCATCATCGGCATGTCTCTGGGGTCCATCACTTCGGTGATAATGGGAAGCCCGGTTTGTTTTTTGGCCTCCGCTAAAAATTCAAGCCCTTCTTCTCCAAGCCCTTGAAAAGAGTAGGGAGAGGTCCGGGGTTTAAAAGCGCCCCCCCGCAACACGGTTGCCCCGCCTGCCTTGATTTCTCCGGCAATACCGGAAAGCAAATCCTTGGTTTCAACAGAACAAGGACCCGCCATCATGACAATCTTGTTTCCGCCGATTTTCACGCCATCGACATCAATAACAGTATTTTCTTTTTTAAACTCGCGGCTGACCAGTTTATAGGGAGAAAGAATAGGCAGGGCTTTTTCCACGCCGGGGATGGCCGAAAGCGTTTGTTGTTGCAATGCGCGCTCATCTCCAATCACCGCAATCACAACCCGCTCTTTCCCCATTAAAACATGGGGGGATAGTCCGGCTTCTTCGATTCTTATGACGATATTTTCCCGTTCCTCATCACTGGTTCCTGGTTTTAATACAATAATCATATGTTCTCTCCTAAAATGGCCTCCCGATAGTCACTCTGAGATATGGCCCTCCAAAATGGCGAATAATGACACCTTTCTCAAGAAGCCCCTTATGAACAATATCGCCTATTTCCGGAGGGTCTTCCTGAAAATAAAAATAAATAAAGTTTGATTCCGTAGGATAATACGCAATCTTTAAGTCATCAAAATATTGGCAAAGCTGCTCCTTCCCTTTTTGATTCACTGCTCTGGAATGTGTGTAATGCGCCTCGTCT
The DNA here is from genome assembly GCA_945787655.1 of Nitrospiria bacterium. GTDB lineage: Bacteria > Nitrospirota > Nitrospiria > SBBL01 > JAADHI01 > JAADHI01. The sequence goes on from CALZIJ010000044.1 coordinate 4,027, forward strand.
GAAAGCGCGGCCAACGCCCCCAGTTGTCCCGGCAAATTACTGTTAAAAGGCTGCCGGACCCGGTTCATATAAGAAATCACTTCCGGGGAACTGACGCCATATCCAATTCTTAAACCGGCCAATCCGTATATTTTTGAGAAAGTCCGGAGCATGATCAAAGGCGCGCCTTCCTTTAAGAAATGAATGGACTGAGGATATTCCGCATCAGTCACATATTCTGCATAAGCCTCATCAAATACCACCAAAACTTGTTTGGGTATTTTGGATAAAAAAGCGTCAACTTCTGACTTTTTGACGATTGTACCGGTTGGATTATTCGGGTTACAGATAAAAATCAGTTTTGTTTTCGGGGTAATCGCTTTTTTCATCCGGGGCAGGTCGTGACATCCGTCCTTCAACGGCACCGCTACGGATTTCCCGTGACCGGCCTGGACCATCAGATTATAGAGTGAAAAAGTCGGCGAGGCCATAATGGCTTCATCACCCGGCATGATGAACGTCCGCACGAGAAGCTCAATAATCTCATTGGACCCATTTCCTAGCAAGACCTGCTCCGGACGCACTTTCCAGTGATCGGCCAAGGCTTCCTTTAACAAATATCCCCCGCCATCGGGATATCTGGAAACCGCTTTCAATCCTTTTTTTATCGCTTCCATCGCTTTTTTAGATGGACCCAAGGGATTTTCATTGGATGCAAGTTTAACCACTCCGGATATACCCAGCTCTCGCTCCAATTCTGCAATGGGTTTGCCCGGCACATAGGGCTTGATTTTCGAAATATCCCGGCTGACTTTGATCATATGAACACTCAGTATTTAAACTCCTGGGCAACCGGGTAAGATCCCAGTACTTTGATGGACACCATTTGAGATTTTAATTCTTCAAGGGCTAAACGAATGGCTTCATCTTCCACATGCCCATCCATATCAATATGAAAAAGATATTCCCATGCTTTTTTTCTCGATGGGCGAGAACCGATCTTGGCCAGATTAATTTTTTGCTTCGAAAAATGTCGTAATAGTTTATACAAGGCGCCGGGAGTATCTTTAATAGAGACAATAATGGATGTTTTATCCGAACCCGTCGGTTTATTCATTTTCTTTGAAATGACTAAAAACCGCGTGATGTTTTGCGTGTTGTCTTCTATGCGTTTTTGAAGGATTGGAATCTGGTAAATTTCCGCCGCGACGTCTGAAGCAATGGCCGCAGAGGCCGGGTCCTCCCGGCAAAGTTCGGCGGCTTTGGCCGTACTGGCGACACCGGTTAAGGTCACTTCAGGTAAAGACTGCTCCAGAAATTCCTTACACTGTCCAAAGGCCTGCGGATGGGAATAAACTTGTTCGATGTCGTCCAGTTGTTTCGCCCGCGAAAGGAGATGGTGCGTCACTTCAAGGTACATTTCAGAAAAAATATTCAACGACGAATCCGCGAACAAATCCAGTGTATGATTAACAACCCCTTCCGTTGAATTTTCTATCGGCACGACGCCATAATCAGCCAAGCCTTTTTCGACCTCATTAAACACAGACTTAATGCTGTTCATGGGTCTGTCTGTGACAGAGTGTCCAAAATACTCCAAACAAGCCAAATGCGAGAAAGTAGCCCGGGGTCCAAGATAAGCCACTTTTACAGGTGCTTGCAAAGCATGGGAAGCCGAGATAATCTCACGGAATATATGTTGAATGGCCTGATTGGAAAAAGGGCCGGTGTTCAGGTGCGCAAGTCGTTTATAAATCCATTTTTCACGGGCGGGATCGTGCAAATCCTTCTGGAGATTGTGCTTGATTTTCCCAATTTTCAGGGCAACCTGGGCACGGCGGGACAGTAACGCAATGATGGCTTCATCAATGGCGTTAATTTCTTGACGGTGCGAATCCAGGGCGTTTTTTTCTTTCAAAAACAAAATCCTCTACAAAGAAAAATCTGAAAATACTAACGTATATTATACAGATATTCAAGTTGAGAGTCCTGAAAACTTTGAGGGTTGGATAATGAAAGAAGTTTTAGCGTTTGGATTTTAGTATTTTATGCGCAGAACAATGGGGGAAAGGCCGCTCAAATCAATTAAGGAGAATCATAGAGAATGGTATCACCTTTTGCAATGGGCTCCATACTTTGAATGATTTTGGCGGTTGCAGTCTGCTCTTGTGTGGAAAGAACCACCATCGTCCCAATTTTCCTGAATGGAAGGCTGTTATCCGAGATCGTGGTATTTGAAAAGTCATCGCTCCTTATGCCTTCGTGAATCACAATAAATCGATCCCCGCGCGATACGCCGTTTTCCTGGCCGCGGTCAATATACACAATGTCATGCTGTGCGTTGTTTCGACGTTCTTCGCGGACTTCAATCACATAGGCTTCATCGCCTTTTTGAAGGGCCTTGTTTATTGTGTTTTCTTTCGGGACAAACTGGTCAATTAAAGCGATCCGGTCACCACGGACGATGGGTTCCTTTGATCGAATAACACGGGCAGTGGCCACCCGTTCATCAACATCAATCACCCTGACCAAGCCCAGCACGTAAACCAATTCACCCATCTGTGCATTGGTTTTAGGATGCACAACATCCTTGACGGTTCTAAAAACAACCCATTCCTGGTCAGGATGCAGCGATTTGTCTTTTCCCTTTAAGTAAACAACATCACCCTGCCCCAATAAGCGCTTGTTGTCTTCCGAGGCAGAAACCTCGCCGCCATCACTGGGTTTCATCAAAACCATCCCCTGGGAAATATCAGGCCAAAGATCCTCTTTTTCCGGTTTGGTGGCTGCTTCGGTTTCCTTGTTGACAATCGGTTCCAGTTCAGGAGGGAGCAAAAAATCCTCTTCCGCCTCAACGCGGGGCGGCATTGGGGCCACAAGGGGTGTTTCCTCTATTTTTTGAGAAATGATATCTTCCAACTCCAGCCCGTCCGCATTGGCGGCAACCTCAGTCAGGATGACCAAAGCGGTGATGGAAAAAAAGAGAATACTGCCTGATTTCAAAAACGGTCTCATCATGCTCGTCCTTCCTTGTTTTCCCCAAAAAAGGGACAAAAAATCGCTTATGTCATCAGACTAAAAGGGAAATAAGAGCGTATTTTTCAACGATAGATGACCCCCAAAAGATACCAAAGGAACAGACTTTGTCAAGGCAGCGGCTACCACCAAAACCACTCTCCAGTCGCAAAAACGTGGAGCCCCAAAACCAGATTTGTAACCGCATGAGAGACAATACAGGGCCATAGCCGACGGGTTTTGTATAACAATAAATTGTAGGCTGCACCCGCCATCATCCCCGCCAACCAGAAATGATGTTCTACGCCGAATAACGCGACAGTGAACAAAAATGAAACCCATGTAAATTTTCCCAAGGGGACTTTTTGAAAATCGGCTGAAATAATGTAGCGGATAATAAAAGAACGCCAAAACAGCTCTTCCATGACGGGAACGACAATCGAGGCCCCAAACAAACGCGCCCCGGCATAAAAAACCCCCAGTCCTCCGCCTACCTGAAAGGGATTGTAACCTGCTCCCGTCTCCCCTTGCATGGCCCAGGGGAAGTCCATTCTCACCCAAAGAATATAAACCACAATTCCAACTGAAACCGCCCAGATAACTTCTTGAACATTATTAAAGATTTTATTTTTTAACTCATCATAATCTTTCCAATAAAAAATAAGGAGACCCGCAACAAGGGTTATCTTTAGGGGATAAAGCCATAGCGGCACATCAGAAGTATCCTCTGAGAAAAAGATCGAATGAATGGCGATAAACGCCATATAACAGGCAAATGGTAGAATACGAGATTTCATGTGATGTACAAAGATACCAAAAAGTCCATATCATATCCAGTGACACAGGAAATACTTTTCTTTCAATTGACGAGCGTTTTCCACTATGCCATAATCCCGAATTAATACAGGGGTGCCGTGATGGCTGAGAGTTTCGGACATGCCGAAACAACCCTTTGAACCTGATCTGGGTAATGCCAGCGAAGGGAATCTGGGTCATCTCTCCAGGCTGCACCTGAATCAGGTACGGCCTTTTTTTTCGACGATTTTAGAATGGAGGAACCACCTTATGGCAAATCAATCCAATAGTAGTAATGGTCTCTCAAAGGGGCAGCTTGACAAGGTAGCGCTTGATAATGAAGCAAAGTTGACAACCCGGCCCTTGCCGGCTTCCTGTAAAGTCTATCTCCAAGGAAAACAAAAAGGGGTTCAAGTCCCCATGCGTGAGATTCGGCTGAATCCCACCAAAGTGGGAAACAATGGCACGGCGGAAGAAAACCCGCCTGTCCGGGTGTACGACACCTCAGGGCCTTATACCGATCCGAACGTACAGATCGATATTCGAAAAGGTCTGGCTCCTCTTCGTTCAGAGTGGATTATCAACCGGGGTGACGTGGAAACATTGCCGGGCATCTCTTCCAAATACGGACTAAAGCGGGCATCCGACCCAAAACTCAACCATCTGCGGTTTACCGGACTTCGAAAACCGCTTCGCGCCAAACCCGGTCAAAATGTCTCTCAAATGCATTATGCCAAAAAAGGCATTATTACGCCGGAGATGGAATACATTGCCCTTCGGGAAAACCAGGCCATGCAAACCTATCAGGCCGAATCGACACAAAACGACCGCCAGTACACGCAGCATCCGGGAAATGACTGGGGCGCATCGATTCCCTCAGAGATTACCCCTGAATTTGTCCGTGACGAAGTGGCGCGCGGACGGGCCATTATTCCCTCAAACATTAATCATCCCGAACTGGAACCCATGATTATCGGCCGGAACTTTCTCGTTAAAATCAATTCCAATATCGGCAACTCCGCCGTCGCCTCCTCCATTGAAGAAGAAGTCGAGAAAATGATCTGGTCCACCCGCTGGGGCGCCGACACCGTTATGGATTTGTCCACCGGAGAAAACATTCATGAAACCCGTGAATGGATTATTCGAAACGCACCTGTTCCCATCGGCACCGTCCCGATCTATCAAGCCCTCGAAAAAGTGAATGGCAAGGCCGAAGAATTGACCTGGGACATTTTCAGGGACACCCTCATCGAACAGGCTGAGCAAGGGGTGGATTACTTTACGATTCACGCCGGCGTGCTATTGCGCTATGTCCCCATGACCGCAAAACGACTGGCCGGCATCGTCTCTCGCGGCGGGTCCATTTTGGCCAAATGGTGTTTGGCGCATCATAAAGAAAACTTCCTCTACACCCACTTTGAAGACATCTGCGAAATCATGAAGGCCTATGATGTCTCATTCAGCCTTGGAGACGGCCTGCGGCCCGGATCGGTTGCAGATGCCAACGACGAAGCCCAATTTGGCGAATTGGAAACCCTGGGAGAGTTGACTAAAATCGCATGGAAACACGAAGTGCAAACCATGATCGAAGGCCCCGGCCATGTGCCCATGCACATGATCAAAGTGAATATGGAAAAACAGCTCGAAGCATGTGATGAAGCCCCGTTTTATACGCTTGGCCCGCTGGTCACCGACATCGCGCCGGGTTACGACCACATCACTTCCGGCATCGGCGCTGCGATGATTGGCTGGTACGGCTGCGCCATGCTATGTTATGTGACCCCGAAGGAGCATCTCGGCCTTCCCAACCGGGAAGATGTCAAGCAGGGGGTCATCACCTATAAAATCGCCGCGCACGCCGCCGACCTCGCCAAAGGGCACCCCGGCGCACAGGCGCGGGACAACGCCTTGTCGAAGGCCCGTTTTGAGTTTCGCTGGGAAGATCAGTTCAACCTCTCTCTCGATCCTGAAACGGCCAAATCCTATCACGATGAAACCCTGCCCGCGGATGCCGCCAAAGTCGCGCATTTCTGTTCCATGTGCGGCCCGCACTTCTGTTCCATGAAAATCACGGAAGACGTGCGTGAATACGCGGCAAAAAATGCATTGAAAGAAGACCAGGCCCTTCAACTCGGCATGGCCGAAAAGTCCGAAGAATTTAAGGATAAAGGGTCAGAAATCTACCAAAAGATCAAGTAAAACTTGAGGAGTTAAAACACGATGGAATCCCGTGAAATTGCGCCAACACACGAAGCCGAAATTACGCGCGCCATCGCCCGTGAGTGGTATGCCGCCTTTGACGAAATCGTCTCTTCCGACGTTCTGATCATCGGGTCCGGACCTTCAGGGCTTGTCTGTGGCACGGAACTCGCCAAATCCGGCCTGAATGTCGTGATTATTGAGCAAATGAACCACTTGGGCGGCGGCTTCTGGAATGGCGGATATTTAATGAATAAAGCCACCATCGCCCATCCGGCCCAGGAAATCCTGGAAGAAATCGGGGTGCCCTGCAAAAAAATCAGCGAAGACATGAGTATTGTCGATCCGCCGCACGCCACGGGCAAGTTGATCGGCGCGGCCTATGACGCAGGGGTGAAAGTCCTGAATTTGACCAAAGTCGTCGACCTCATCATTCGTGGAGAAAATCACCTTGTGGAAGGCGTTGTCGTGAACTGGTATCCGCTGGAAGTCATGGACCACGACCTGGCCCATGTGGACCCGATCGCGCTTGAAAGTAAAATACTGGTGGACGCCACGGGTCACGATGCGGTTGCCCTTCAAATCTTGTCCAAACGTGGCTTTTACAATAAGGTGCCGGGCAATGGGGCCATGTGGGTTGAACGCTCGGAAGAGATGGTGATGAAAAAAACCGGCGAAGCCTATGCCAATGTCTTCATGGTCGGGCTTTCGGTCGCCGCCGCCTACGGCAGTCCGCGCATGGGGCCGGCCTTTGGCTCCATGTTGCTTTCCGGGAAAAAAGGCGCTGAAATGATCATGCAAAAACTCGTTAACCTTTGTTAATTTAAGGAGAAACAATCAATGCCCCTTTTTTCGATTAAGGCATCCATATTTTTAATATTGGCCTTGTTTTTTTCGGGATGTGCAACACATGATGCAAAAGGGCGGCTCTATGATTTACAAGATGGCTCAGTGATTAACGTCAAGCTTAATAATTATTTTTACGGTCATGGTACGGCGACCGCTGTTCTCCAAACAGGAGAACAGCTCAAGGGTGAATTCACCCTTTCCCAATTAACCGGCACTCACAAAAATAAAACCCATACACTTATTTCTCCTTTTCAGGGGGAAATCAGTGTATCTGGATCAGCGTCAAAATCCATTCCCCAAAAAGAAACACCTGGTTTTTCTCAGGTCTACGGTTTTTCAGAAAAATCGGAGGCGATCCCTGTCGGCACCGGGACACTCGTGGGCAACCAGGGCACCATATTACAAATGGTACTCTATTCTTCCGATACCGTCCGCCTTATTGGAGACGGCGTAGCCCGCTCCAGCAAAGGGGAGTGGTATCGTGTCCATATCGGTCACAACAAAGAACAATCCAGATAAAGGAGAAATAATGGCAAAAGCAACGGCACGGCATATTTTGGTAAATACAGCGGAAGAATGTGAAGCGATTAAAGATAAAATTAATTCAGGGGTAGCCGATTTTGCAGAAGCGGCCAAAACACACTCCAGCTGTCCTTCAGGTAAACAAGGCGGTGACCTTGGAGAATTCGGCCCGGGTCAAATGGTCAAAGAATTCAACGACGTGGTATTTTCAGAAGCGGTCAACACCGTGCACGGACCTGTTAAAACACAATTTGGATACCACCTGATCGAAATCACCAGCCGCACAGACTAAGGGTTTGTTTTAAAATACAAAACCGACGCAGATCTGCTTGACAATCCACCCCGTGTTTGTTACCTTCTGCGCCGTTGCCGAGATAGCTCAGTCGGTAGAGCAGAGGACTGAAAATCCTCGTGTCGGCGGTTCGATTCCGTCTCTCGGCACCACTTTTTCCTTTCCCCGCTTCCCGTGACAATCCACATGCAAGGCCCAATGTGTTAAAATGCCTTCAATCACGTCACCACCCCTTGATGTAAAAGGGTGAAGCAAATTTATAAACTATTTCAAAAAAGATTGTTATCGGCAAGCCTCCTGATCATGCTTGGATTCTCTGCATTCAACTGCACCTACCTGACGCACAATAAAGCGGAAACACGACCGGATCACCCCGATCCTTCACTTAAAACCAGAACCTATATTCTCCCAGCTGCCCGCCTCTTTACGGCCTTGATAGACGTTATTCAAACACTGCCCCGCTGGAAAGTCGTTCACCAGGAGGCCGAAAACGGTGAGATCTCAGCCGAACGAAAAACCCGGCTTTTCGGTTTTATCGACGACATTAAAATCCGGCTCACAACGACAGAACCAGGCAAAACAACCCTCAATATCAAATCCGCCTCCCGCGTCGGGAAAGGAGATCTTGGGCAAAACGCAAGAAACATCCGGGAAATCTTCTCTGCACTGGATCATAAAATCGGGAAACCCTCGGAAACGCAACCGACACGCGCCGAGCCGCTTAAGGAACTTTCAGGCCGCCTCTTAAGGCACGTTCAAAAACTCGCGCTTGAAATCGGAGAGCGGAATTTTACGCACCCCAAAGCCTATCAGCGTGCCGGGGAATATATCGCAAACGCCTTTAAAGAATCCGGTTATGAAGCCCGCTTTGAGTCTTTTCAAATCGCATCGCCGCCCGCATTGACGGCATTACGCACGGACCAATCCAACAAAGTCGCCCTGAAAGATGCGACCTATCGAAATGTCGTGGCCATCAAAAAAGGGCACAGCGAGGAGAAAATCGTTATCGGTGCGCATTACGATACGGTGATCGGCACGCCGGGGGCAGATGACAACGCCAGCGGCGTCGCCGTGCTCCTGGAATTGGCCCGGATGCTTCAAGGGGTCACTTTAGAAAAAACCTTGCTCTTCGCGGCCTTTGCCAACGAGGAATCGCCTTTTTTTAGGACCAGCGCGATGGGCAGCGCACATTTCATCAAGGCACACGCCGATGAAAAAATTACCTTGATGATGTCGCTGGAAATGCTTGGCTTTTATTCGGATGCGCCAAACTCCCAAACCTACCCGCCTCTGCTGAAGCATTTTTATCCGGACCAGGCCAATTTTATTGCCGTCGTGGGTAACCTGGCTTCAAAAACCTATGTGAACGGCATCGCAAAAACCATGGAAAATGCAACGCCATTGCCAGTCGAGTCGTTATCCGCTCCGCGTATTGTCCCGGGTGTGGATTATTCCGATCAGCTCAATTTCTGGAAAGCCGGGATTCCCGCAGTGATGCTCACCGATACGGCCTTCAATCGCAACCCGCATTACCACAAACCTTCCGATTTACCGCAAACCCTTCAATACGATAAGATGGCAGACGCCACAACGGCGATTTTAGAAGCCTTGTATTATTATGGAAAGGTCGTTGAAGAATAAAGCATCCTGCCTTTAATTTTCTTCTCCTTCGCCAACCGGTTCGTTCATGGTGGACAGGCGTGAATTGTTCGTTCCTTCGGGGACAAAAATCAGATAAATCGGTTTTTCATTTCGCAGCATGTCGATAATGTTCGCCATGTCCGCGTAGCGGTAATACAAAAAATAGTTATTGCCGCTTTTTCTCGCCTCGGACAGGGCGTTTGGTGATCCGCTAAAGTAGACATACACCCGTTTTCCGCCACCCGCTGTGCAAATTGCAACGGCCTTGGTGGCGGCGTCCCGCGTGGAAAAATGGTAATACTGATAACTGTTAATTTCAATCACTTCACTTGGCATGTTTGTCTCCTCCTCTTATTAATAGGGTTTTATTGGCTTAGATTTGAAAAAAAATAATGTGTGTTGTTTATTTCCATCCACCCACCGGTCCAACTAAAAACCAGAGAACACCGGGGTTGAGATTTTATTCATGGGAGCGTGCGCGGTAATATTCAAAAACCGTCACACCAATGAATAATTTTCTCGCTTCCCTCGGCCTTCGATAACCCGGGTTTTATCCACGAATGGGCTTGTGAATGTTTGAGCAATTGTAAATAGCGAGGCACATGATTACACCGGTCCAGTATGTCCTTCCTGATCGGAATCGTCAATCCCCTCAAATGAGGGGGAAGGCAAGCAGGAACATTTTCCCTAACGAAATCACCAGGAAGGGGGTTGAAGGATTTGAAAGATCTCAGCTTCGGGAGAACGGCCAAAACGTGTTGGTAAATCCAATCCCGAAAAAAAGAAACCCGAACACACAAACAATGGCTGCGCCTGTCGGCAAATCCCATATCACAGAGCTCCAAAGCCCGCCCAAGCTCGCCACCAAACCAATCCCCCACCCGATTAAAAGCCGGCAGTAAATATTCTCCGAAAAAAACAAGGAGAGCAGCGCAGGCACAATCAAATAGGAAAAAACAAGGAGAATGCCGGCCAACGCAACCGAGCTGGTCACAACAATGCCAAATGTCGTGTAAAAAAAGAAATCCCACCAACGAACGGACCGATGCGGCCCGCCCGATGTTTGAGTTTCAAATGATACGGACATCATCTGTTTTCGAAACAGCCAGTAGAAACCGCCAAGGACCGCGTACAAGAACATCGTGCGGATCACCTCCACTTTTGACACGGTTAAAATATTTCCGACAAGCAATGCACGCACGTGTTCCGCCCCACCGGGAGCTTGATCCAACACGATAAGACTTGCCGCGGCCGAAACCACATAGGCGACGCCGATAACGGCCTCCTGCGGAATCAGTTCGTGGGCGTACCTTAAGAATGAAAAATAGAGTGCGCCGGCAATGGTCATCCCCAGTGATAAAAAATAAGCCTGGGGATCGTGTAATTCAAAACCGAACAGGACTGCCAATGACGCGCCCAGCGCCGCAAGCTGCGCCAGTGCTAAATCCACAAAAATGACACCACGTCGAATCACATGAATTCCCAAGTAGGTGTGTATGCCCGCTAAAATAAAGCAGGCGGCAAAAGGCCAAAACAGGAAAGAAAGCACTTTAACCTCCTTCTTGACTGAAAACGCGGGCCAGGGTTTGTGTTAAATGCTCAAAAAGGGCGAAATAATCCCGAATACCGGTCTGTTCGGATACGGAAGGCGGCAGCGTGACTACGGTAATTCCCGTCTGCTTGGCGATCCATCGCGTCATCTTTCCGTCCAGATAAGGCTCGACAATCAAGACGCTCACGTTTTTGGATTTAATCCGTTCTATCAGTCCTTGCAAATGGGTGGTCCCCGGAGGAATGCCTGGCCTGGGTTCGACATAATCCACAGCCATTAATCCAAATCGGCCTAAAAAATATGGCCAGCTTTTGTGATAGGTGATGACTTTTTCTCCCTTAAAGGGTCTCATCCGCTCCTTCCATTGCACCATAGCCCTATCCAGCTTTTTCAAAAAACCGTCCAGATTTTTTGCATAGACCGCCTTGCCCGATGGATCAACCCGGATCAACGCCGCGTGGATATTTTTCGCAATGTGATGACCATTTTCAGGGTCCAGCCAAATATGAGGATTTCCCGCCCCATGCACATCGCCTTCCGAGCGGTCCACACGCCCCGAAGGCACATCAAGTAACGGGAGACCAGTAGCGGCAACCACGAGCCCGGATGCACCCGGCTGTATGCGGGCATTTCGCGCACCCTTTAAAAGAGGAGGAAGCCACGCATCTTCCAAACCAAGCCCCACACTCACCAAGACATCGGCTTTTGAGAGCTTTAAGATGTAACTCGGTTTTGGATCGATAAAATGCGGGTCTTGTATGCCTCTGGCGATAAAATCAACCTGGACGCGGTCTCCGCCGACGGCCTTGGCGATTGAGGCCAGATCCTCCGTCGTCGCCACCAAACGAAGCGTTGACGCCCCGGCGGTTTCAATCCCTATCGCGGTCAGAAACAACAAGAGCAAAAAAAACTGTCTTTTCATTTAACTGTCCCTCCTAAAAAACATGAGCAGCATGCGCACCGATGGAGAACTCATACTGGAGCAGCACGGCGTGGATCGGATCGGGCACATCCTCCGAATCATCATAATGATACTGAAGCCGGATTTTTGAAAATTCCGAGGGATAAAAGGTCAGGTTTGAAGATAACCGCCACCGGTCTCCGGTCCGGGGATCATCGGGCCGGGTGGCATTTGCGGCCCCGTAACGAAGACCTGCAACCCATCTCCGGGTAAACCCGTACAGTGTTTGCAGATAAAATCCGGTCGTCTTTAAGCTTTCCTCAGGCAGCACGACACCCTCAACTGAAGCGCTCCCCGCTTCGTATTCGCGGTGCATGAGCTCTCCCTGAAATTTCACAAACGGCCAGCCATGATCCGTGCTCAACGGTTTCCAGTGGATAAAAAAATCAATCCCGTGAATCCGGGTTTGGGTATCATCACCCGTCCCGTTTTGTCCGACAATATGGGATGTACCCGTCACCACCGTAAGGGTTTCAGTAATATCAAACGCCGTTTTTAGACGGCCCATGCTGATCAAATCGTCGGCCCCATGTACGGTTTGGTGCGTCAGCGGTCGGCCTGCAAAAGTATCTTCTTCCGAGGACAAAAAACTGGATGCCGTCTCCCCCTTCGCATTTTGGATGGAGATGATGGATTCCAAATAAAACGGGAGTGGAAAAAGCACAGAGACCTGCACGCCGGGATTTCTTAAACCTTCCGCCCCGAACATGAGGGTATTGACGATATTTTGATCCGCAAAATCCCAATGGTGAGGATGCATGGAATTGGATCGCCCGAAACGGGTAAAAAACTGGCCTGCCATGATTTCCAAACCAGAGGGAAGTCCGGTTGTCCTCAGGTGGGCTTCCTCCACTTCCACAATCGATTCCCCGTCCTCAAATCCAAAAATCAGGTAGACCTCTGCTTTAAAATATGGGTCCACCACGCTGCTTAGCGTCAGTTCGAGGTTTTGAAGTGTAAACCCGCGTTCATTCGGGTCATGCGCCCCGAATTGAAGCGGGTCCGGTTCTGAAAAATATCCGGCGGCAAAAAGGCCGTTTAATGAAATATCGGGATTAAATCTTGATGAAGGTGCAATAGGAGCACTTTGGAATTCACCCGAAATATTTGTCGTTTGTGCCTGTACGCTTGTCAAGAAACTGAAAATGCTCAGGACTGATAAGCCAATGCATGTTTTGATTTTCATACGATCCTCTTCCCTCAGTGAGGCGTGACGAGGTCGTCTCTTTCCTGGATCGAACCTGATCTAAAGCCGGTGTCCGTACGGCGGGGATCAATGAAAGGAAGGACCCAGTCAAGTGACGCCATCGGGATGTCAGAATATAAGCACATGAAAACAAAAAAAACCCGTTTTCATGTGTTATGTCTATTTAATTCGCAGGGTGACTAAGACTGGGAGGGAGGGCCTCGCGAATAATCAAAGGCAAAGGTGATTCGTTCAAAACAGGAGACTGCTTGAGACTCATTTTTCGTGACAAGGGAAAAAATAACAGCAGATGATGCAAGCCCTTCAAATGTCGCATGGCCATGCTGGACCCACTCCCCTACGGCGCAGCCGTGAGTATCCAACAGCTCATTTTCCGCATAGGCGTGGTTTAGTGCGAATATGGAGAAAATCAGCAGGTAGGCCGTCATCCATAAAATAAAAAATGCCGCTGATTTTCGGCCCATTGAAGGGATTTTATGTTTCATTAAAAACAACTCTTTACTTTTTCACGCTTACGCTTCGAGGTTTTCCGGGCTTTCTTTTTTTTGAAAAAAGATATGCAGCATCATCAGGGAAATGCCCACGGTAATGGCGGAATCGGCGACATTAAAGGCCGGCCAATGATGCTCACCAATATAAAAATCCAGAAAATCCACGACTTCCCCCAAACGCACCCGGTCAATCATATTGCCAATCGCTCCGCCAAAAAGCAAAGAAATCGCCATCAATGCCAAGGTATCGTCTTCTGCCGTGTCCCGAAAAAAAAGACCTAATAGAATGAGGGCGATCACGGAAACAACACCAAAAAAAATCATGCGAAAAGTCGCCCCCTGATTGGCCAAAAAACCGAAGGCCGCCCCCGGATTTAAAATATAGGTCAGGGAAAAAAAACCCTCGATGACAACGATGGATTCATGAAGTTGAAACCGTTTCTGAACGGCCACTTTGGTGATTTGGTCAAGCAGAATAATGCTGCCGCTGATCGGCAGCAGAAAGCGGTTTTTACGATTCATGAGATGTCCCGGAAGCAACAACCGCCGCGCACCGCTTGCATAGTGTCGGAAATGCGGAGTCGGAACCAACATCCTCTTGAATCATCCAGCACCGTTCACACTTATTGCCCCTGGCGGCAGTCACGCTAATGTTCAAACCCAATGCCTCTACCGTCTTTTCAAAAACCCAGTCATTGGAAGCAGATTGTTCAGCAGGCGCTTCTTCATCCCAGGGTTTGAGGTCCGCTTGCGAAACGATAAAAAATGCGGGCAAAAAAGGTCCGAGTCCCGCCAGTTTTTTATACACTGCGGGTTTGGCGGACAGTGCCACAGCCGCCTGTAGAGAATTTCCGATGGCCCGCTCTTTTCTTGCCGTTTCCAGCACGACTGAGACGGCTTCCCGAATTTGCATCAAACCCTCCCAATGTTTTAAACGATCATGATCCGTATGTTTTGGAGGGAAAAAGCGGGCTAAATGCACAGAGGATTCCGACTTTTGGCGTTCAGGAAGATGCCGCCAAATTTCTTCAGAGGTAAAACTTAATATCGGTGCCATGAGCCGAACCAGGGTGGATAATATTTCCTGCATCACGGCCTGCGCGGCCCGGCGCTCCGGCGCATTTTGAGATGACGTGTAGAGCCGATCCTTAATAATATCCAGATAAAACGCAGAAAGATCAACCGCACAAAAATTATTCAGGGTATGAAAAACGACATGAAACGTCGCCTCCTGATACGCCTGCTGCACTTTTTGATTGACCACATGCAGTCGGTCCAAGGCCCACAGATCGATTTCCTGCAAGTCAATTTCCGGATGAGTCAGGTCTTTCTCAACAACATAATCACTTAAATTACTGATTAAAAACCGGCAGGTATTTCGTATTTTTCGATACGCTTCCGAAATTTGCTTTAGAATATCAGGAGAAATACGGATATCCCCGCTAAAGTCAGTCGCCGCTACCCACAAACGCAAGATATCCGCCCCGTCCTTTTTAATCACTTCCTGCGGGGCAATCACATTCCCCAACGACTTGGACATCTTTTTTCCCATGCCATCCACGACAAAGCCATGCGTCAGAACCGTTTTGTACGGCACCTGGCCATCGGTCATTAAGGATGCCAGCAGGGTACTGTGAAACCATCCCCGGTGCTGATCCGACCCTTCAAGATAAAGGTCCGCCGGCCAGGAAAGATCCGCACGGGTTTTGAGCACTGCGGCATGACTGACGCCGGATTCAAACCACACATCCAGAATATCGTTTTCCTGCTGGAAGGACGATCCGCCACACTTGGGACAGACTGTGCCTTCCGGCAGCAACTCGTCGGCGGATTTTGAAAACCAGATATCACTCCCCGGTCCGGCTTCCATGAGGTCCGCAACGTGATCGATCATTGATTTGGAGGTAAAGGGCGTCCTGCAATTCAAACACGCAAAGGCCACGATCGGTACCCCCCACACCCGCTGTCGAGAAATACACCAATCCGGCCGATTGGTGATCATGCCTTCGATCCGGTCCTGACCCCACTTAGGAATCCACTGCACCGTTTCGGCAATACTTTTTAAGGCCCGGTCCCGGAGGTCATTTTCAGCCATAGAAATAAACCACTGTTCCGTTGCCCGAAAGATCACCGGGTTTTTGCAGCGCCAACAATGCGGGTAGGAATGTTCAATGTCCCCGGCGCTAAGTAATGCGCTTTTTTCTCGCAATAATTCTATGATTTTGGGGTTCGCTTCAAAGACCTTCAAACCTGTAAAAGGGGCATTGCCTTCAGTAAACCGGCCTTGATGATCCACAGGGGCATGGACGGATAAACGATATTTCAATCCGACTTCATAATCTTCCTGACCATGCCCTGGAGCGGTATGGACACAACCCGTTCCCTGCTCCAGAGTGACATGCTCACCCAGGATCACTGGTGCATCCTGGTCGAGCCAGGGGTGCCGGCAAACAATCCCTTCAAGCGCTTCCCCCATCCAGCTTTCTTCATAAAGCGTACAGTCTTCTTTCTTAAAACCAATCGATTTCAGGGTCTGCTCAACCAGATCCTCGGCAATAATCAAGTCCCCCACGACGGTCTTGACACACCGATAACGCAATGCCGGGTGAAGCGCAATGGCTTTATTGGCAACCAGTGTCCAGGGAGTGGTGGTCCAAATTACAAAATAGGTCTTTTCGTTTTTAAGGGGGAATACACCCTTCGAGTCCGCAACACGGAATTTCACATAAATCGAGGGAGAGGTTTTATCGGCATATTCCACTTCGGCCTCGGCCAGGGCTGTTTCATCCGAAGTACACCACAAAACCGGCTTTTTCCCTTTATACACCCCGCCTGTGGCGACGACTTTTCCAAACTCCCGAACGATATTGGCTTCATAATCAGGGGTTAATGTCAGATACGGTTTTTCCCATTCACCAAAAACACCAAGACGCTTGAATTCTTCTCTTTGAATATCCACAAAGCGGAGTGCGGATTCCCGGCATTTTTGCCGGATTTCTATTTTAGACATTCCTCTTTTTTTCGATCCCAGTTTTTTGAGTACCTGATGCTCGATGGGAAGCCCATGACAATCCCAGCCCGGGACGTATGGCGCCCGGAGACCACCCATCGTCCGCGACTTAACGATGATATCTTTTAAAATTTTGTTAAGGGCATGTCCGATGTGGATGTGACCATTCGCATAAGGCGGTCCGTCGTGCAGGATATAAACAGGATCCCCCTCATGTTTGTTTTGAATCTCGGCGTAGAGGTCCGCCTTTTCCCATTCTGAAAGCACTTCCAGCTCACGCTGGGCCAAATTGGCCCGCATCGGAAAAGCCGTGGACGGGAGGTTCAAGGTTTCTTTATATTGCGGTTTTTTATCCATCTTTTTCGGAGGCAGATAGTAGCATCGGCCTTATGAGTTGTCAATTCAGTGCTTCTCAAATACAAGCGGCTAAAATCATCGGGGATCGGCCTTTTGTACCCTCTCCTATATCCCAGTCGTGATCAAGTTATTTTTTTTAAAAATTGAAGTGCCTCGGTCCGCGTCGAGATACGCCCGCTGAGTTGTTCTTCTCGAATCAAATCCAGATAGCGGCCGATTTCGGGGCCGGACGCCATATTTGCGGCCTTCATAATCTCCCGGCCGTTCAATAAGGGTTTGGGCATTTTTGCGCGTTCCATGGATAAGGCTGTGATTTTTTCTATCCGCTCTTTTACAATTGAATAATGCAGCACATGCCCTTCTAAAGATTCCGGGACTGATGCCTTCCCGTCACAATAGATCAGTTGCAGCAGTTTTCTTCCGGGATGATTCGGACTTAAAAAATGCTTTTCAATGGTGGCTGCCCGCATTTTATCGATCTCGCCATGAACCAAAACAAGATGTTTTGCCACCAACCAGGCCAGATGATCTTCATCGATATGATACCGGCTTTCTTTCGGATAGGAAGACAACTTAAGTCGGTTTGCTATTTTCCGGGTCAACTCAGCCCCCACCGTGTCGTGATTGTGAAATCGAATACGGTCCACGCCGTCTTTTTCCGGAGTTTGGATGGTCAGCGGTTTTGCGATATCATGAAAAAGTACAGACAAAACCACTTCGGCATCATAAGATTCAGGAAATTCCTTTTGAAATTCCTGGGTCAATAGCTGTGACAAGGCCAAGCGGGTGTGCACCCAAACATCCCCCTCAGAATGATAGTTTTGTGGCTGCGGACAAGCTTTCATCTGAAGCAGTTCCGGAATCAGCGCGGAAAAAGCACCGCTCTCATCCCAAAGGTCATAGGCGCGAACCGGATGTGAAACCATGGCTTTAATCAATTCCCGTGCAATGGTTTCCCGCGGCACAATATACACGCCGTCATTTCGTTTCCTGTTTAATGCGCTCATGGAAGATTTCAGAACGGTCCATGTGTCTTCTTCAACATTCAAGTCAAATTGAGAAGCAAAACGAAGACCGCGTAACAGACGGGAACTGTCTTCTGAAAATCGCAATGCCGGGTCTCCAACGGTGCGAAGTTGTCCGGACTTTAAATCCTGCACGCCTTGAAAGGGATCGATCAGTGACAAGGTTTTTAAATCCGCAGCCATCGCATTGATCGTAAAGTCTCGCCTTTTTAAATCCTGTTCAACCGGCAGCTCCGGGTCTGAAACGATCGAAAAGTCACGGTATCCGCCTTGGGAAAAAGAAGATTCTGTCCGGGGAAGCGCAATATCTATGGCCTCATCCAGTGGATTTTGGTGTGGGATAAATTTAAAGACGCCAAAGTTTTTTCCAACCCAACTGACTTTTCCTCTTTTCCGAAGAAAAGTTTCAAGCTGATTGGCCGGGACAGAACGAATTAAAAAATCATAATCCTTTGTTTCCCGATTTAACAACAAATCCCGAACCGCACCGCCCACCAAAAAGACTTCTCCTTCCGGAAAGGTCGTAAAAAAATCAGATAAAAAGTGGAGATGCTCACGAATGTCCGAAAGCGTTTTCCAAAGATGATCAGTTGAAATCAGCATGCCGCTACTATAAATTGATTGTTATGACTTAAGCAACAAAGAGATCCAGACCTTTATTGTATGGACGCCGACATTGGAAAAATACTGATTTTTTGATTATTGT
>CALZIJ010000045.1:0-18542 GCA_945787655.1 Nitrospiria bacterium
ACATTAAAACCCATCTTTTTAATCCGACGACGGTGGCCCTGGGACTGGGTTTGGGCGGGGTGGTGATGATTCTCGCGGAACGGCATTTGCCCGTTCCGGCGGAGTCCACACTGGACCAGATTCAAAACAAGGACGCCTTCAAGGTCGGCTTGTTTCAATGTCTGGCCATGTGGCCGGGTGTGTCGCGTTCCGGGGCGACGATCATCGGCGGCATGATGATCGGCATGCACCGGAAAGTCGCCTCCGAATATTCATTCCTCGCTGCGGTGCCCGTCATGTGCGCCGCGACCATTTTTGATCTCTACAAAAGCTGGCATTTTTTAACGGTTTCCGACATCCCGACCTTTGCCATCGGTTTTTTCGTCTCCTTTATTTCGGCATGGTTTGCGGTCAAGTTTTTTCTACGTCTCATTAGCACCCACACCCTGAAAGCCTTCGGCTGGTACCGGATTGCAGTGGCCTTGCTGATTTTGGGTTTTGTGTAGTTATATTGTTTGCCAATTCTGGTTTGTCGTGCATTGATATCGAAATTGGAGTGCGTTACTATTCAGATACGGGAAACTTGCTTGTTAAGGTGCGGGTCTTCATGTACTAAGGATAGATGTGATGCTCTTCAGTAAAATCCTTTCTCAGACAACTAATATTGCCTACGATTGGGACGAGATAGAAAGTTTCTACAAATATTGTATTCCTGAAAAAGAAGATACTGAGTGGATATTTAGAGGGCAGAACTGTGATAAGCCACCAACGCCAGTTTTAGAACGAACCATTGACAGTTTAAAACTGCCAAAAGAAGACGCCTTTATTTATGAATACGCCCTTCTGGATCGTTTCAAAAGAAATATCGATATAATCGACCCGTCCATTCCCAGAAACCTTAATCCTCTTGAGTCCCTTGCCCTGATGCGTCACTACGGCGCACCCACTCGTCTGCTGGACTTTACCTATTCTTTTTATATTGCGTTATTTTTTGCCATCGAGAACTTTGAAGGGGAAGCTCCTGTTGTTTGGGCGATTGATGCCCTATGGCTGCAAAAGAAGGCGAGAAACTATTTGGGGGTCGAGGAAGAGCACTTTATGCCCGGTAAATACCCAGAAGATTTTAAAAAATATTTTATTGATAAAGATAAAGATAAAGATAGTTCTGACTCTGAACGCTTTGTTTATCAAGTGACCTCTGACCGGATTAATCAGCGCTTATCGATTCAGCAAGGGACTTTTTTATGCCCAAGCGATATTCGTTTGCCGTTTGAAGAAAATTTTGAAGCAATTATAGAAAGCGAAGGTGAACAATCCATTCATTCACATATTAAACTTCTAATAATTTCTCCAAAGGCACGAAAATCAGTTTTAAAAAAATTAGATGCGATGAACATTTCGAGAGCGTCCCTCTTTCCGGGACTGGAGGGTTTTGCCCGGTCAATCCATACGGTCCTATTGTCCGATACTGCGATTAAGGTTTATCTGAAAAAATGGAACGCTGTCTATTCAAGAGAAAAGGATAACTCTTCACCAAAAAGTGACATTTTCCGGTAAATCTGTGCCGGGGTGGAAATGAATTGTGTGAGCCTTGTACAGAAATATATTTCTTTGTGACCCATGTTTCTGAAAGAATTGCCTGTCGCATTTTCGGCGGTCAGTCTGTTTGAAATCATGTAATATGAAGACCTCATCGATTGAGAGGTGTGGACATGACGGTGGCTGAACTTCCCGCTCAAAATATTCTGTACTCCGCCTTGCTTGAAAAAAACAGTGCCTTTGAAGGGGTGTTTTTCTTTGGCGTCAAAACCACGGGTGTTTTTTGCCGCCCGACCTGCACGGCGAAAAAACCGAAGGCGAAAAATGTAGTCTATTTCGCCTCCACAAAAGAAGCACTTGATCAGGGGTATCGCGCATGCCGGATTTGCAGCCCGATGTCCTTGGCGGGTGAAACACCCGCGTGGCTGGAAACCTTGTTCAGGGAAATCAATGATACCCCGGATATCGTGTTAAAGGCGACTGATCTCCGTTCCAGGAATATCGATCCCGCGTGTATCCGGCGCTGGTTTAAGAAACATCATGGCATGACTTTTCAGGCGTATTTGCGTGCAGTGCGCATCAACAGGGCCTTCGACCGCATCAGGGACAATCACACCGTGACCGATGCGGCCTTCGAGAGTGGTGATGCCTCGTTAAGCGGTTTTTCAGAGGCCTTTAAACAAACAGCGGGTTTCGCGCCCTCCGAAAGTCATAACAAAGAGGTCGTGTTGGTCAAGCGTCTCTTAAGTCCCCTGGGGCCGATGCTGGCCGGCGCCACAGAAGGCGGGCTCTGTTTGCTTGAGTTTACCGACCGGCGCATGCTGGAAACGCAGCTTTCCATTTTAAAAAAGCGATTGGGTGTGGCCATTATTCCTGGCGAGAATACACATTTTGCCGCTCTGGAAAAACAGTTGGGCGAATATTTTTCGGGGAAAAGAAAGCAATTCAACCTTCCGCTTGTTTTACCCGGGACGCCCTTTCAACGCACGGTTTGGCGCGCGTTGAAAGGCATCCCTTATGGGAAAACACGTTCATACCAGGCGCAGGCTGAGCTTGTTGGAAATCCGAAGGCTGTCAGAGCGGTCGCCAGGGCAAACGGTGATAACCGGATGTCCATACTCATCCCCTGTCATCGTGTTATCGGTAAAGGGGGTGCCTTAACCGGTTATGGCGGTGGTCTCTGGAGAAAGCGCCGTTTGCTGGATCTTGAGCAGGGTTTCTGGAAGTCGTAAAATCGAAAACGAGGAAAAAGGACTGATTTATAATAAATTTGTGTCGATGTGGTGGGTTTAGCAAATAGAATGAAATAACCTGTTTCTGTTGACACCCGGGGGCGTTGAGCACAGTTTTGGGTATGTTTGTGATCATGTATGAGACAATAGGTGATAGTATGGTAAGCTATTTCCTTATAACCTGCGGGGGAATGGAATATGGAAAAACCGGCTTTACCTGAAAATGAAACCGAACGCTTACGCACGCTTCGTTCGCTTAACATTTTGGATACCCTTCCAGAAGAGCGGTTTGACCGTTTGACCCGAATGGCGAAACGTTTATTTAATGTTCCCATTGCACTGGTGAGTCTGGTGGATGAAAACCGGCAGTGGTTTAAATCGTCTCAGGGCCTTGACGCGACTGAAACAGGCCGTGATATATCCTTTTGCGGTCATTCTATTTTGGGAAATCAGATTTTTATTATCCAGGATGCTTCCAAGGATGAGCGTTTTGCGGATAACCCTCTTGTTGTAGACAATCCCAATATTCGTTTTTATGCCGGGTGTCCATTAAAAACCCGAAATGCAAACATGGGTACACTGTGCATTATTGACGAAAAACCCAGAGATTTTGTCGAAGATGACCTTCAGGCCCTGGCGGACCTTGCGGCCATGGTGGAACAGGAACTTGAGGCGGTTCAATTGGCCACCCTGGATGAATTGACAAAAATATCGAACCGAAGGGGATTCAAGGTGCTCGCACAACATAGCCTGAACCTTTGTTTGCGGCAAAAACATCCCGCGTCGCTCATCTATATCGACCTTAACCAGTTTAAGCCAATCAATGACACCTTTGGACACGCGGAAGGGGATCGCGCCTTAATGGCCTTTGCCGATTTATTGAAGGCCACATTTCGTAATTCGGATATTATCGCCCGTCTGGGCGGCGATGAGTTTGTTGTTTTGCTGACCAATACTTCCCAAAAAAATGCGCTTGAAAAAGTCGGCCAGTTTTCTGGATTGCTTGAAAAAAATAATCGCGAAAAAAATCGCGGCTATGATCTCTCATTTTCATATGGCATTGTTGAATTAGATCCGAATCGGCATCAATCGGTGGATGAGCTGCTCTCGGATGGGGATGCGATGATGTACAGCGAAAAAAAGAAAAGAGCATCCTTGACCGCTTCATAATACAGCACACAAATATATTTATTTTTGATTAATCGACCATTTTACTGAGTCCGCTCCAGGTACCAAACCACTTGTTCCCGGCATGATCAAATGCGATGGAAAAAACATTGTTGTCGAGCAGGCCGTCCCGGGTGGTATAGGTTTCCCAGGTTAAGCCGTCGTATCGCGTGACGCCATAATCTGTGCCGATCCAAAGAATGCCCTCAGAATCGACTTCGAGGGCATGGACAAAGTTTCCACCGATGGTCCCTGAACCAGCGGTATAGGTTGTCCATTTTTCTTCATCAAACCGGGAAAGCCCCGCCCCCCACGTCCCGATCCATTTTACATTGTTGTGGTCCACGGCGATGTCCAGGACATAGTTGGGGTTGCCCATGCGGTTTGCCTTTTGTTGTTGCCCGTGATGGCCAGCGTCATAATCATCTTCATTTTGCGGAATCAACAGTTTTGCACCCAGGCCGTCCTGATGGGTGTATCCTTTCCAGTGTTGTCCATCGAAACTATTGACGCCGCCTTCCGTTCCCAACCAGAGGACGCCATTGAGATCTTTTGCAAGGGCATAGACCCATTTATCCAATAAACCATCGTCTTGTGTATAGGTTTTAAAGGTTTGTCCGTTGTAGTGGCTAGCGCCTTTCCAGGTCGCAATCCATGCAGAGCCGTCCTGATTAAAAAGAATGTCATAGACCCAAAGATCTCCCAGCCCGTCGCCGTTGGAATATATCGTCCAGTCGTGGTCGTAGGTGATTTTCCCACCGCCATAAGGGGTGAAGGTTTCCCAGTTGAGACCGTCGAATTTGGAGAGTCCTCCGCCGTATGTGCCGATCCATTTGTTTTTTTCGGTGTCGATGGCCACTTTGTAAATCCCGTTTGCGAGCAGTCCCTGCGTGGATCGTGTTGTAAAGACTTGATATTCATCCTGGGTCAAGGTGTCATAGCGAATGATTCCGTTTGCCAGTCCCAGCCATAAATAACGGCCTTCAAAAGCCATACTTTTAATATTGGCCCCGGTTTCATAATTGATAAAGTGCGGCGGCCGTTTTACAGGGGGAGGGAGGGGTTGTTTTTCCGGTATGTGGGTACATCCGAAGAGATAAGACATTAATATCATGGAAGAAAAAAGAACGTTTCTCAATTGACAAACCCAGAAGTTGGGAGTATTCTACACATCAAATTGCTGCTTTTCAAGCAGCCATAAGGGCGGATAGCTCAGTTGGGAGAGCGTCGGCCTTACAAGCCGAGGGTCACAGGTTCGAGCCCTGTTCCGCCTACCAGTGCTGGAATGGCGTTCTATAATTAGATGTTTAGCGGGGTCGTAGTTCAGTTGGTTAGAACGCCGGCCTGTCACGCCGGAGGTCGCGAGTTCGACTCTCGTCGGCCCCGCCATTTTGTTGGTTTAACCTTTCTGCTTCTTTTTCCATAGAGAGGTTTATAAGGTCTAAGAGATTTAACCTTTTGGATGCCCAAATAGATTCTTCCATAATCAGTTCATTTTTAGCCGCAGGCATTGTTGCAAAGCTTGTACTGAGCACCTTGCTGATCGGCTCCATTGCGTCCTGGGCGATTATTTTAAACAAGTGGGCAGGTTTTCGCCGGGTAGATTCTGAAAATCGCCGTTTTTTGCTGTTGTTTTCTAAAGCGGAAGACCTTGATGATATCCAGCGGTCGACCCTGAAGCGAAATACCGGCTCGCTGGCCACAATTCTTAGCGCTGCGCTTGCGAAAGTCGATGCTTTTTCTACAAAGGAAAATAATGGGCCGGAAAAGAAAGCGATCCAGTTGTCCGTGGTTGAGCGGACTTTGCAGGGAGCCATTCAAGACGAAATTACATTCCAGGAACGATTCCTTCACATCTTGGCCACTATAGGGAATACGGCTCCGTTTATAGGGCTCTTCGGAACGGTTTGGGGCATTATGGGGGCTTTTCAGGAAATTGGTCGGCAAGGGTCTGCAAATATCGCGGTGGTGGCTCCCGGTGTTGCAGAGGCTTTGGTCAACACGGCCGCCGGCTTGTTTGTCGCCATTCCCGCGGCGGTTGCTTATAACCTCTACATCAATCGAATCAGAAAAATGCACGTCCAACTCGAAGTTTTTTCCTCGGAAGTCGTATCCCTGGTTGAGGAAAAAATGGTATCATCATCTACAGAACAACTTGTGAGATAGTTTAAAATGATGTCTTCTTCTTCCAGCAAGCATCGTGAAATGATGTCTGAAATCAATATCATTCCTCTGGTTGATGTGATGCTGGTGTTATTGATTGTTTTTATGATTACGGCACCGTTGCTTTACCGGGGTTTGGATATCAAGTTGCCCAAGGCGGCGACAAATAGTATCCAACCTACAGAAAGGAAAGTATTAACGGTTGGAAAAGACCAGGCGGTTTATCTGGACAAAGAAGAGATCGGATTGGCACGCCTGGAGGAACGCCTTCGTGTTCTGAAAGGGAATTCTCCAGATATTTCTCTTTATTTGAGGGCAGACCGAGATGTGCCGTATGGCACAGTTGTGCATGTTATGGATTTAATCAAACGGTCCGGAATTGTAAAATTGGGAATCGTTACAGAACCCGCATCTAAAAAGTCACTCTAGCGGCCCGTTTGGGAATTTCAATACCCACCTTAGCTGACCCACTCCATTGTATATTAAAATCATAGCTGTATTTCATTGCATGAAGGGGTACAGAAAATCAGGGCTGACATGGTAAACTGTGGAAGTGGCAGATTTGATTTGATCGATAATACGTTGTTGTTTTTAAAATTGTTATAAGGGATTAACAGGTTTCATTGTGTTGCGGACTGTTTACGGACCACTTTGGGGACGTCGTGAACAAGGGCTTTCCAGAATGCTGGCCTTTTCGTTGGGGCTGCACCTTTTCTTCTTTATATTCATTATATTAAGCCGCTCTTTTTGGGGGCTGCAACCCCCTTCTTTTCAAAGTTTTCAAGTCAACTTGATCGATAACGGGTCAGGGGTTGCTGTGAGTGGCGCAGAAAAGTCTCGTGGGAATGCGGCGGGATCTAAAAAAACAGGTGATATCCCCCCAAAAAAAGCAGCCCCTGAAAAAACAAAAGCCCCGGAAAAGAAAATGGCTCCGCCCCCTCAAGCTAAACCCAAACCCGGCAAGGCGGCTTCAAATTCATCTGCTCCGATTGAAGCTCCGGTTCGTGCACCAAGAAGCGCTGTGAACCCTGCGCCCGTTGAAGAAGACGATCCTGAACGCCTTCAGGAATGGTGGAAGAAGCAGAAAAAAGCGCTTTCTACGTCAAAATCGACTCCGGCACCGAAACCTAAAATGGGTCTTTCGGAGCGGACCCGTACGGCAAAAATCGATATTCAGAAACGTCCTGTCACCCCCCCGATAAACATTCCTGCGAAATCCGCCGCGAAGCCTGCGCCCGCCCCTGAAGCGGGACAAAAGGAGCCGCTCAAAACAGATGAGGAAGAAGGCGCAGGAATGAATACAGGCTCAGAAGACTCTTCTGATGAAAAAACAGGAGAAGAGAGCGAAGCAGGCAGTCTAGGAACTGCAGGTGGTGAACCCGAAATGCAAACGGGAGCGCTCAGCGGTATAAAGGGAGTCGGCGCATCCGGTGGAAACGCGTCCTTTAATTTTCCCAGTTATTTACAAAAAGTCGACCAGAAGGTCCGGTGGCAATGGGCGCCTCCTCCGGTCACTTCAGGTGGAGATCGCTTGGTGGTCCGTTTTGTGGTCAATAAAAACGGCGCGATTGATTTGTCCTCTGTAAAAATTGAAGAAAGCTCAGGAAACCATTTTTCTGATCAGGCGGCTTTGCGTGCTGTTTTTGCCGCGCATCCGCTTCCGCCGCTTCCCAAAGCCTATCATGAAAACTTGCTTACCGTTTATATGAATTTTGTTGTCAGAGAGGATTCTTAAACATTGATGAAAAGAGTGCCGTTGTGGGTATTGCTGTCCCTTTTTGTAACTGAATTGCCTGTAAATGCTGCGGAAGTTTTTATGGAAATGCAGCGGTCCGGATTTAGAAAGATCCCGGTGGCGATCATGCCTTTTCAGGGCGAAGCCGAACTCAAGGAAGAATTGACGATTATCGAAAATGTACTGCGTTCTGACTTAAAGCGTTCTCATGTTTTTGAATTAATTGAAACCAGAGACATCGGTTTGTCCCCGGCTTCAAACGAGGCTCCGGGTTCCTCAGTGATCGATAAAGCGTCCAAGGCCGGTGTACTGGCATTGCTTTGGGCAAAATTGGCGCCACAGGAAAATGGATGGGTACTTGAAAGCCATGCCTATGAAACCGCAAAAGGGGATCAGGTGGTCGGGGTAAAGATATTTGGCGGAAAAAGGAAACTGCGTCAGCTGGCTCACCGGTTTTCGGATAAGCTGACCTTGCATTTTACCGGGGAACCCGGTGTGGCACAAAGTAAGATCACCTACGTTTCAGACCTTTCCGGTAATAAAGAAGTCTACATTATGGATTATGACGGGGCGAATAAAATGCGTTATACAAGAGACCGCAGTATTGCCATTTCCCCCCGATGGTCACCCGATGCTGAAAAAATATCGTATACATCTTTTCGAAAGGGAAATCCAAATCTGTATGTTCTGGACCTCAAAACAGGCACTCGCACTGAAATCGCCTCTTTCCCTGGCTTAAATTTTTCCGCATCCTGGTCCCCTTCGGGGAAGCAACTTGCTTTTGCCGCAACGAAAGACGGGAATGCGGAAATCTACCTGGTGAATGCCGACGGAACAGGTCTAAAGCGGTTGACCTTTAACGCGGCGGATGACCTTTCACCCTCCTGGTCTCCATCCGGGAAGCAAATTGCGTTTACATCGGACCGGGGAGGGGGCCCCCAGATCTACATTATGGATGCCGATGGCGCGAACGTACATCGATTAACGTTTGATGGAAATTATAATACCTCTCCAGCATGGTCGCCCACAGGGGATTGGATTGCCTATGCCTGCCGCAATGAAGAGCGGCGTTTAAAGGTTTGTGCCGACCGGGCAGATGGTACGCAATCCATTGCCGTGACGGAAAGTGGTCATTGGGATGATGAATCGCCGTCTTGGGCGCAGAATGGCCGGGAGCTTGTCTTCACCTCAAACCGTTTTGGTAAAAATCAGATTTTTTCAATCCATCTGGATGGTACACACATGCGCCGGTTGACTTCAAACCCGGCAAACAATACAAGCCCGTCGTGGTCTCTGCGATGAAATAAACCCCAAAATCCATGCAGAATAATAAAATACACGATCTGCCTTGATTCGAGGACATATTTTTGTCAAAATGATCATCGCGAAAAAGGGTCTTCAGAATAAGACCTGAAATGGCGTTGCGGGTCAAGAGGTCGTAGGCTTGGGGAATAAGTTTTTACCAGAAACCAAATAGACAAGTGAAGGGGGATACAAGAGATGTTTAAGGGTGGCTCACAGTTTAAAATGTACGCTGGTTCAATCGGCATTATTTTGTTAGCGATGGTGGTCGTAGGATGTTCCAAGAAAGTGGCTCCTGTGACCGGCTCGGAAGGGATTGCTAAAGATGGAACCACATCTTCTTCAGATCTGTCAGCGAAGGGCGGGTCAGAAGGTGGCATGGGGTCATCGAGTGATGACGCAATGTCTTCAAGAGACAGTGGCTCAGGAGACAGCGGATCAATGAAATCCGATGATGGGATGTCATCGATGGGTGGTAAATCGGCCGACTCCGGGATGTCGATGTCTGAAGCGGCGGCCAAATTTGCGAGTGATGTGTATTTTGATTTCGACATGTGGACGATCCGAAGTGATGCCAAGGATGCTTTATCCGAAAATGCAAAATGGCTTGTTGAAAACAAAGATGTCATGGTCCAGATTGAAGGACACGGAGATGAACGCGGTACCAGTGAATATAATTTGGCATTGGGCGAAAGACGGGCAAGGTCCACGATGCGGTATTTAGCAAATTTGGGCGTCTCACCGTCACGGATTTCCTTTATTAGTTACGGCGAAGAAAAAAATATTTGCAACGAAAAAACGGAAGACTGTTTTCAAAAAAACCGCCGTGCGCATTTTGTTATTAAAAAGTAGCGGATTCACCAGTGAAAAACCGTGTTAGGGGACGTTTGATTTAGGGAATATGATGCAGAGTTTTAAATCGATAGTCCGTCTCCCCCTCTTTTTATTGGGTATCATGGTGTTGATGTCAAGCTGCGGATATACACTCGAATTCAAACGGGTTAAAGACCCAAATGAAGAAGATCCGATAACGGTGATCCGCCGGGAAATACGGCAAATGAAGGCGGATCACCGTGTGGCTATATTTGATCTGAAAAAACATCAGGAACAACAGGAGGCCAAATTAAAATCCGATCTGGATAAAGAACTGGATCTTGTCAGGCAAGACCTGCAGGAAACACGCCTCGCGCTGGGGGAAAAAAACGCGGAGTTTGATGACCGGTTTATAGAAAACGATCTCAAACAGCGTCAAATTTACGGTCGGATTGAAGAAGAGGCCAACCGGGTCAAGGAAGATTCAGCCCGAACCAACAGTTTTATTCTGAAGGAACTTGAAAATTTAAGCCAAAAGATCACTACGCAAGAAACTCACCAGAAAAGCCTGGAAAACACCTTGAATACCTTTCAGGAAAGACAAAAAGAAGAAACTCAGGCTTTGAGGGTTCAGCTGAATTTGATTCAAGATAAGAATGCCGCTAATGAAACATTATCCGATCATCAGGGAAAAACCTTGGAGGAAGTTACCTCTCAAGTTTCCCAGATTATTGATCAAGCCGTTCCGACGATTAATTCTCTTGCGGCGCGTGTGGATGATTTGGAATGGCAAGTCAAGCAATTTAATAATGATACAAAGACAGAATCTCTTAAAAAGCGCTTGGAAGATCTGGCTAAATCAATTGATGTTCAACGCAAATCGCTCGAAAAATTAGGGTCCACCGTCACTTCTCAGGTGGATAAACAACAAGGGATGATACAGCAATCCATAAAACGCTTGGATACGCTGGAAGGGAAAACGACATCAAAAGGGCAGTGATTCACTTAAAATTAATCAGCTGCTGAATACTTGATTTCACTTAATAGGGTTTGTCAGGAGGAATGACGGATATGAATAAAGGTCGCTTGGGTTTTGTTTGGCTTGCATTGATCGTTTTATTGCTGCAAGCGGGTTGTTCAAAAAAGGCTGTTCCTGTAAGTGGTTCGGAAGGTTTGGCTGAAGAGTCCATCGAAGCCCCGATCATGGATAGCGATCCGCTTGTCATGGATTCTGGCGGCTTAAGTGAAGAGCCGATGGGCTTCGCCGACTCCGGGGACAGTATGATGGCGGAAGAGCGCATGATGACGGAAAAAGCAGAAGAAATGCCTGCGGAAGTCGAAAAGGCGCAGGATCTTTCGGAAGCGCTTGAAGATGTTTTTTTTGATTTTGACCGTGCATCCCTGGGGAAAGCGTCCAAAGACGTGCTGCAAAAAAATGCACGGCACCTTGTGCTCAATCCCGGAACCAAGGTTCAAATTGAAGGGCACACGGATGAAAGAGGGAACAACGAATATAACCTGGCTTTGGGGGCCCGTCGTGCACGAGCGGTCAAGCGGTTTCTGGAAGCTTTAGGGGTTGAATCGAGCCGCATAAAAATAATTAGTTTTGGTGAAGAAAAACCGTTTTGTACCGAGAGCGCCGAGCATTGCTGGAAAATGAATCGTAGAGCGCATTTCAAGGCCCAATCCTAAAAGAAGAGAGAACCTGCTTGAGTCTGAAACTGAACAAGATATTGTGGGTCGGGATGGTAATTTCCCTGCTCACCCCGGGTTGTGCGCTTCAATCCAGCATGGTGGATATTGAAGATGAGAACGTCAGGCTCAGAAAACATCAGCTTCAGTTACAAAGAAGAATAGAACGCCTCGAAAGAGACCAGAAAAGCCCGTCCTTGATTGTTAAAAATCAGCAGGCACTCTCTGCAGAGCTTGTTGCCCAGCTGGGTGTGATTGAAGAAAGTCTTCGGGCTTCCTCAGGCCAAATGGCAGAGACTCAGCATTTAATTACCAAACTTGAAAACCGAATTGACTCTGAGTCTTTTCGCACTAAGGAACTGATTAACCGTCTGAGCCAGTTGGAGCAGCGTCTCAGCGCGATTGAGACTGGTCAACAAAATAATGGAAGTGCATCAGGCAAAGCACAACGTGAAGCCGGAAAATTTGGGACGAAAAAAAAGGATCCCAAGTTTTTTACTCCTGAAGATGCGTTTAATTTAGCCTATAACGATTACGTTAAGGGAAACTACAATGTCGCGATTTTGGCCTTTGATGCTTTTATAAAAGAATATCCCGGTTCACGTCTTGTTCCTCAAGCCTTTTACTGGACAGGGGAAAGTCACTACGGAAAAGGGGACTATGCCTCGGCCATTGGCTTTTTCAAAAAAGTGATCGATGAATATCCATCGAGTGAAAAAGTGTCCAAATCCTTGCTGAAAACCGGGTTTTCCTATATTGAACTGAAGAAGCCGAATGATGGCAAACGTTTTCTTGAAAAAGTTGTGGCCCGGTTTCCAAACTCAAATGAAGCGGCCCTGGCGAGGGACACGCTGATCAGTATAAGAAATTAAGCGTATTCCCTGACCATGTTTTCCTTTAAGGCAGTGGCCAAAAACCGGATGTCTTGTCTGTTTTAACCCGCTTCAATTCAAAATAAAAAGTGAACTGATGGGAAAAATCAAGGTTCTTTCAACTGAACTTTCCAATAAAATCGCAGCAGGTGAAGTGGTTGAGCGCCCTGCATCCGTTGTGAAGGAATTGCTTGAAAATGCCATTGATGCCAAGAGCCGGCGTATTTTTGTCTCGGTTGAAGAGGGCGGAATTCGCTTAATTAAGGTGGTTGACGATGGCGAAGGCATTTCACGTGACGAAGCGGCTCTTGCTTTTAAGCGGCATGCAACCAGCAAAATTTCCGGTGAGCAAGATTTAAACGCAATATTCACTCTGGGTTTTAGGGGCGAGGCACTTCCCAGTATTGCCTCGATTTCCAAAATAGCGCTCGTGAGTCAGTGTGATGGTGAATCGGAAGGGACAGAAATTCTGATCGAAGGTGGAAGTGTGAAATCCAGCAAAACGGTGGGCTGCTCCCGCGGGGCCACTTTTGAGGTCAGGGATCTGTTTTACAATGTGCCCGCCCGACGGAAATTTCTAAAATCCCGCCAGACTGAAATGGGGCATATCAGCCGGATATTTTTTCAATTGGCGCTTGCGCATTTTAAGATTCATTTTAAATTAACGCATGGCAGCCGTTTGCTGATTGACACACCTGCCTGTTCCACCGCTAAAGAACGGGCGTTCCAATTGTTGGGAGCAAAAGTGACGGCCGACACCATGATGGTGTCTGAAGATTCATTCGTGGTAAAAGGTCTGGGGATAAAGGCCTTGATTTCACGGCCTCCGTTAAAAAGAAATTTTAAGAAAGAGCAGTACATCTATGTGAATGAACGGCCCATAAAAAGTGCCCTTTTAACACGTGCAGTCTATGATGCGTATCAAAGCTTTCTGATGAAAGGGGAAGAGCCATTTTTTCTCCTTTTTTTAAAGATCGATCCGGCGGAAGTTGATGTAAATGTTCACCCCACAAAGATGGAAGTGCGTTTTAGAAATACCAATCAGGTGTATCAGGCTGTTCGCCAAATGATCCGGTCCGCCTTGTCTTCCGCCGGGATAAGTCCTTTAACGAAATCGTCGCCGGAGGAATGGGGAGATCCCCGGAAAAAATATACTAACCCGTCTTTCGACGCCCCCCATACGATAGAAGGCAAGGCTTTGGCGGCGGGGTGGCCTGATGGTGTTGGACCTAAAGACCCTGTATTCCAGGTGAGAGAAAAAAGCCGAGCCTATAATGTAGCGGATGAGACCAGATATAAGGCTGAGTTTTTTCAAAACCCCTTGTTTCAGACAGGAGAAAACGAAGCGGAGTGGCCCGCTTTAGAAACACCGGGCACCGTCTCCCTGATTCGGCCGCTGGCACAGGTGTATGGGACTTTTTTGCTCGCGGAAATTGACGGGGAATTGGCCATTGTAGACCAGCACACCGCACATGAACGTATTTTATATGAACAATTTTTAAATGCATGGGAACAAAGAAATACCAATGAAGAAGCAGGGGTGGAGATGCAAGTGCTGCTGATTCCGCAACAAATTGATCTTTCCCTGCCCCAAAGTGCGATTTTACAAGGTCAGATCGGTCTTTTAGAGTCAATGGGTTTTAAAATCGAACCCTTCGGAGAAACCACCTTTTTGGTTCGGGAATTACCTGCTTTAATTGCCAAGATGGATGTGGTTTCTTTCTTAAATGAACTGACCGAAGATTTGATTGAATTGGGGGTTTCGTCAAAAGCCGAACAACCGATTCGGACGATTATGGCATCAATGGCATGCCACGGCGCGGTCCGTGCACATCAATCATTGTCTTTCCCGGAAATCAAAACACTTCTAGAGCAATATTTCGAAAGAAAGACCCCGCCCACCTGCCCGCATGGCCGCCCCATCGTTATGCGGTATTCCTTGCTGGATCTGGAAAAAATGTTCAGACGAAAATGATCACCGGTATTCTCAAGAGGAAGTCATATGAATGAATCCCTTCCTCTGTCTTCCTGGTTAGTCCTTGCCGGCCCGACCGCTGTGGGAAAAAGCGCTATCGCTGAAGAGGTCGCACAGCGATTCAATACAGATATTGTTGTGGCGGATTCACGGCAAGTCTATCAGGGGCTTGAAATCGGGACTGGAAAACCGGATCGAGCCGCAAGAAACAGGGTGAAGCGTCATTTAATTGATTTTGTTCCCCCAGAGGCTGTTTTTTCGGCAGGGGCTTATAAAAAGGCGGCGGAAACCATTATTGGACAAATGACAGAATCCGGGAAAAAGGTATTGATTGAGGGAGGGACGGGTTTGTATCTAAAAGCCCTCTTATACCACCTTTGGGAAGGTCCACCCGCTGACTGGCGCTATCGCAAGGGACTAATGGCCCGTGAAAAAGAGCACCCGGGTACCCTTTACGATGATCTTGTCCGAATCGATCCGGTTTTAAGTCGGGGTTTACATCAAAAGGAACTTCAAAAAATCATTCGCGGACTCGAAGTATGGCATTTGACGGGCCGGAAGCTTTCCGACTTTCATAAACAGGATGCGGCCTCGCAATCCAATCGTCCCATGTCTCATCGGCTGATCGGACTGAGGCGAGAAAGAGCAGATTTGTACCGCCGTATTGATTTGCGGGTGGAGCAGTATGTTCAAGCGGGTCTTGTTGAAGAAGTCAAACGCTTGCTGGATGCGGGAATATCTGCCGAGATGCCCTCAATGCAGGGATTGGGGTATCGGCAAATGCTGCCCTATATTCGGGGTGAGCAATCCCTGGATGAGGCCGTCGATATTTTAAAACGCGATACAAGACGCTTTGCAAAAAGACAAATGACCTGGTTTCGCGCAGATCCGAATATTCAGTGGCTGGACCTTGGCGTGGATGAGTCTCCAAAGGAAACCAGCGTACGGATAATGCGTTTGAACAAAGTGGAGAGTATGTTATAATCCCCAGCGGATTATTTATAAAATGAGGGCATGATGCAACAGGCGAAGATCGGCATTATCGGAGGAAGCGGTCTTTATCAAATGGAAGCGCTCAAGGAGGTGGAGTCCGTATCGGTAACAACGCCTTTTGGCCCTCCTTCAGATGCGTTTGTTTTGGGGAAACTCGAAGGGGTTCCGGTTGCGTTTCTCGCCCGCCACGGTCGGCACCATTCATTGTTACCCTCCGGCATTAATTACCGTGCCAATATCTTTGGCATGAAAAAGCTGGGTGTGGAACGAATTCTTTCAGTCAGTGCCGTCGGCAGCATGAAAGAGGAGATTGCCCCGGGTCATATCGTGGTTCCCGACCAGTTTTACGATTTAACCAAAGGTCGAAAGAGCACATTTTATGATGAAGGCATCGTCGCCCATGTGAGTTTTGCAGAACCGGTTTGCCCGGAACTTTCGGGTATTGTTTCCACGATGACAGAAGAGATTGGGGGTACTGTCCACCGGGGCGGCACCTATCTCTGTATGGAAGGGCCTCAATTTTCCACCCGGGCGGAATCGGAAGTCCATCGAAGCTGGGGCGTTTCTGTGATCGGCATGACCAATGTGACCGAGGCCAAACTGGCACGGGAGGCCGAGATCTGTTATGTCACGATTGCCCTTTCAACCGATTACGATTGCTGGCACGTTTCGGAGGAGCATGTGACCGTCGAGATGATCCTGGACGTGTTGCATGCCAATGTTATGTTTTCCAAAAAATTGCTTCAGGGGGTCATGAAACAGGTTGAAGGAGAAAAAACATGCCGTTGCAATCGGGCGCTACAAAATGCCATTGTGACACCTTCTCATGCGATTCCCGGAGATGTGAAACAGAAACTCAAACCTTTGATCGGGGGGTATGTCTCGTGAATAAATGGTTTTTGCTGCTCGTTATATTTTTTTACGGTTGTGCAACACATTTCACGGTCCCGTCTGAAGAAGCACTAAAACATCCTTTTCCTCCAGTGAATAATCAGGTGAAGACAACCCTTTATTCCCCTGAATTTACAAGCGCCCGTTTAGACCGGGAGGGCTTGGCGATTTTGGGAATATTGAAAGGGGGGCCCGAAGGACTTCGACAAAATGCGGCCTTTGAACTTTTTCAGGGCTTGCGGGCATTTTTCCCCGCCACCCGAATCATTCCCAGAAAGGATGTAATCAATCGGGCACGAAATAACGAACGCGAGCATGCCTTGGATCAGTTACTCATTGCTTATGACGAACGACGGGTGATCGATTCTGAAGCGCTCAAGCACTGGCAGAAAGCCGAAGGGGTCCGATATTTTCTTGTTGCCCAGGTGCCTTATAACGACAGGCATACCAGAGGGGATATGATGCAGTTGGGTGAAGACGGCGTTGCCGGAAAAGTATATAGTTTTTCATCGGGCCCGTCTCCGATATTACACACTGTAGAGAAGAAAATTTCCCTGACAGCAGAGGTCTGGGATGCGAAATGCGGTACAATCGTGTGGAAGGGAGAAGGCCATGCGGAAATTGCGGAACCTGTTAAACTAGAACGTGTCCGGGTAGAGGATTTGTTTACCATGCTGACCCGAGATGTATTATTTGAGATGAATACGACAATATCAAAACAGAATAAAACTACGGGGGCGACCCCGGTTTCCACGAATGAGTGCTAATTAAAATTTATTTTAGTTTTAAATAGAACCGAGAGGGATGAATGAGTTTATTGGTTGTGGGTTCAGTCGCATTTGATTCGGTCAAAACGCCTTTTGGTGAAGTTGAAGAGGTCTTGGGAGGTTCTGCGACTTATTTTTCAATAGCGGCAAGTTACTTTACCGATGTCAGTCTGGTCGCGGTTGTCGGT
This sequence comes from Nitrospiria bacterium, assembly GCA_945787655.1. Classification (GTDB taxonomy): domain Bacteria; phylum Nitrospirota; class Nitrospiria; order SBBL01; family JAADHI01; genus JAADHI01. Next base: position 17,309 of record CALZIJ010000045.1, read on the forward strand.
GAAGATTTTCCGGAAGCGCATCTGGATTTTTTGAAGGAACGAAACATTAACATTGATGGCTTAAAGCGCGATTCGGGAAAGACTTTTCGTTGGAAAGGGGAGTATAGCTATCATCTCAATGAGGCAAAAACCCTGAAGACCGAGCTGAATGTTCTGGAATCTTTTCGCCCGACACTCCCACCATCATATTGCGAAGCGCCCATGGTTTTTTTGGCCAATATTGATCCCGAACTACAATCCAATGTTTTAAATCAAGTTAAGAACCCAGGACTTGTGGCCTGTGATACCATGAATTTCTGGATTGAAGGCAAGCGAGACGCTTTAATCAAAACCCTGGCTTCCGTTGATATTTTGATTATTAATGACGGAGAGGCCAGAGAATTGGCCCGCGAAGTCAACCTGGTTAAAGCCGCAAAAAAGATCAGGGCGTTTGGCCCAAAAATTTTGGTCGTCAAACAGGGAGAATACGGCGCATTACTGTTTAATGAGGAGACCATATTTTCCGCCCCTGCCTTTCCGCTTGAAAATGTTTTTGACCCGACCGGCGCCGGTGATTCTTTCGCCGGTGGATTTATGGGGTATTTGTCAAAATACCAAACATTTAATGACGATGCCATCCGCCGGGCCGTCATTTACGGGAGCACAATGGCATCATTTAACGTTGAAGCGTTTAGCCTGGACCGAATGCGGACGCTTAAATATGCAGAAATTGAATCCCGCTATCAGGCGTTTAAAGGTTTAACGACATTTGAAAATGTCGCAAATCCTGAATCATGAATGTAAAAATCCTTCTTATTTTTTTAATGTTCCCCCTGTTAATACAGTGTGGCGGACAAGAATCACGGATCAAACGTGAAAAAAATGCGCAAGCCCATTACAAACTGGGTATCGCTCATTTGATCGGTGAGACTCCCTCACTGCAAAAAGCCTATATCGAGTTTCAGAAAACCATTGAAATAGACCCCAAGCATCGCGATGCGCACTACGCACTCGGCCACATCCATTTTCAACAAGAGAGTTATGATAAAGCCATTGAATCGTTTGAAAAAACAATCTCGATTGATCCGGATTATTCCGAGGCGCACAATTATCTTGGCCGGGTGTATTCAGTAAAAGGGGAGTTTGAAAAAGCGATCACCTCCTATGAAAAAGCACTGTTGAACCTGCAATATGAAACGCCGGAAAAACCGTACTGGAATCTCGGGTTGATCTATGTGAAACAGGAAAAGTATGA
>CALZIJ010000045.1:18554-26611 GCA_945787655.1 Nitrospiria bacterium
TATGAAGATGCCGTTCGGGAATTAAAGAGTGCTCTCCGTGTGAACCCGAATATTATTCCGGCGCACCATTTGCTGGGTTCGGTCTATTCAAAATTGGACGATACTAAAAATGCCATCTCGTCGTATCAGCGTGTTCTTCAGTTATCCCCGAAAGATGTGAATGCGCATTATAATCTCGCGTGCATTTACCAGAAACAGGATGAAAAGGAACTCGCTGAGCAGGCATTTTCCCGCGTGATAGAACTTTCACCGGAACTGGAAAACGATCAGGACTTAAGGAAGTGTTTGGCTCCGGTCAAATAAAAAAAAAGAACGTCGGACTCATGGAAAACCTCGGAGAATACCTCAAAGAAAAACGGGAGACACTGGACATTACCGTTGAAGAGTTGGCCTCCCAGACACGCATTCCTATCCGATATATTAAAGCGATTGAAGAAGACCGGTTTGATCAGCTTCCAAACCCGGTCTCTGCCAAAGGGTTTTTAAGAAGCTACGCTGAATCTGTTGGCGTGGATTTTTCCGTTATTACGGAATCGTTCGCGCAGTATAAACCCTCTGGTGTGCCTTATGATCAGACCGAAAACCAGGATAATTTTCTCTCATACCTCCATGTCAGAAAATCAATCCGGGGACCATTTCCTCGGAAAATCGTTTTTTCTGTCGTCGGAGTCATTGCTTTTTTGCTTGTGTTGGTCGGATTGCTTTCAAATAACGGCAGGGATGTTGCCTTTTTATCCCCCTCCCCCTTGGAGCTGGAAGAGGCGGTAGAGCAGGGTGGCCCGCCAGTCTTCTCTGAATCCCCTCTTTTTTCCGGGGAAGAAGAGGGGGCAGGGGAAACCCCGATGGCCGAGGCGGATTCTTCTGCCGACGTGGAAGACCTTCTTCCGCAAAATGAATCGTCTGCAGCAACCAATGAAAATCATGAAACGCTGGTTGCCCGAGTTGATCCGAGTGTGCCGGAAGACAATATTCAGGGGCCACCGGCTCCGGATTTGGCGCAAACACCCGGAGAGGGTCCAGCTGCGATCATCAAAACACACACTTTGTTTTTGGAGGCCAGTGAAGCCTCATGGGTACAAGTTACCATCGATGACTCTGATGTTCGGGAAGCATTATTACAACCTCAGGACACAGTAAAGTGGACGGCCGATAAAAAATTTCTATTAACACTTGGCAATGCGGGTGGCGTTCGTGTAGAACTGGACGGTCGGGATCTTGGTCCCCTGGGTCCAAGTGGCGAAGTTGTCCATAAAGAACTTCTGGTCGATTCGTCAGAGCAAACAGAATGAACGTGAACAGGAATTAATTAATTTTAGACAAACCCCTTGGCCGACGTAGCTCAGTGGTAGAGCAGCTGATTCGTAATCAGCAGGTCGGTGGTTCAATCCCACTCGTCGGCTCCAATTTAATCAATTCAATCAATGTTGTATGGTTTTGGTTTCATCCCCGTTTTCCAAATTGCTCTCGGCGTTTCCTGATCTTTTTATTTTTTCTCAAGTGTCTTTCAGCCGATTTATTGACGCTAAAAACGGGAATCGTAAAGAAAATTTTGCTCGTTTCGCCGAAGTCCGGCAAAAGGTCGCCGACTATCTGATCTGTTCCAAAGACTTCGATATTATCACGGCTATCGAACTTGATGACCGTTCTCACCAGCCAGAAAAAGATAAGAACAGGGATGCTTTATTGACAGAAGCCGGTATTCCGACTCTTCGCCGGTATCTTAAAGATTTACCCTCTAAAACCGATATGCAAAATACTGTTTATGAACTGAAAGGGTTTTAAGAAGGTTTGAGACATTTAGTCTAGACGTCGAATATCACTTAGATGCTTCCCGTAATACTCATATTACAATCTTCTTCAAACATCGAATGTTTCATCCGGCATTCAATTGTTATAATCTGCCCCAAACAGTTGAAAGAATTATGTGAAAAGGGTAGGTTGCACCATCAGGTGTATGACGAGGCCATAGCATTATGTTACTCCCTAGACATCCACGATTAATGTCCAACGATGAACTCTGTGATTTTATATCATCTTTAATAGAACGAAGGGCGCCAGAGTCAAATTCTTTGGACTACAAAGCAGAGGTATCCATTAATAGTACACCCCAAAAAATTGAAATTGGCAAAGACATTTCTTCGTTTGCAAATGAAAACGGAGGCATTCTGCTTTATGGCGTTCCTGAAGAAGAAGAAAACGGTGTGCCGGTTCCGAAGACCCTATCCGAATGTGGGATAGAAATTTCGAAGAATCTTCCGGAAAATATAGAGAATATTTTGATAGATATTGTAACGCCACCCTTAACGGATTTAGAAATTAGAGTTCTAAACTCTAAAAGTTTTACTTCTAACCCATTGCTAATGATTTATCATCCTGAGAGCTGGAATAAACCCCACATGGTTGAAGGCTATAAGTATGCTCGTTATTATCGGCGCGGAAATTTCAGAGCAATTATCATGACTGAACGGCAAGTCGAAGCCGCTTATTTAACTAGAAAAATATCACTAGAGCACGCAAACAATTTTTTCGAGACAGGGGACTTCAGGGCTGTTCCGAATAATTGTCCTCTTTTTCGAGCCATCCTCTGCCCGCGTTTTTCTTTAAATCGGCGAGAAGAAATGTTGGAAGAACGATTCAGGAATTGGCTTAATTCAAATCACCCGGCCGAGCGTCCTGGTGAGTGGATTCCCTTTTTAGATGGATGGTCTTTTCGGGGATATCCGAATGGAAACTTTCACGGCAAACAATATGAGTTTCGCTTTTTTCATAATGGTGGACTATGCTTCAACTTGGATTTGGATTATGTAATGATGGAACATCAAGAGCAAAAACATTTAAATTTGACGATGATGAAAAAAGTTTTTGAGGATACAATTTTTCCCTACGCGGAAAAGGCTTATGAATTCCTTAGGGTCTCAGGTCCTTTATCCATACAAATCAATCTTTACAATGTCAAAAAACTGAAAGCCCTAATTCCCCTTGTTAATGCGTTAGACGAATTTTATATAGGGCCGACATCTCTTGAAAGGGATTCAATAGATTTCGTTGAAGAAATGAATATTTCTGATTTTAGTTCTTCACCTGACAAAATAGTTACGAGGCTCATTGACCGGTTAGCTTCTGCTTTTGGGATGTATGAAAAAAGACGGCCATAAAGGACTTCCAAGAGCTGCTCAGGCATATAGCTGGTGTTCCAGCTTCCGTAGATAACAACATGCCTACAATATTTCAGCACAATGAGTTCACTTTTTGGGATGGTTTATTTCTAGCTGATTAAACTCAAGAATGGGTGATCCTTCCCGTATTGATGACTGAACGAATCCCGTCTTTAATGATCGGCACCTTTCAGTGGCCTTGCGTCTAGCAATTAGTGCATGATTATCTTAAATGACAACTGATATTTGAAAGGGAGATTATGATGAAACGACGCACATCAATATGCTTGCTGATCGGCTTCTTGATTCTGTCGATGTATTCACTTTCCTATGCCGAAACAAAAAAGTCCAACTCCAGCAGCCCCTGTCAGGTGTCCATCCATGATTTGAAGATGTCTTATTCAAACAATGCTGAATTCAAAAAGTTGCTTGCTCTGGCGTTTAAAAGCATACACCAGCTGCCACGGGATTACCCAAGCGGCAATCCCTGGCTGGGCAAAGGATTTTCCGACCTTGTGCGTTTTCTCGAGGAATGGTGCGCATTTTTACCTACGATTCACGGAAGCAGCGATACGGGCCTCAAGTATATTCAAGAATTCGCTTTTTTCTACTATCAGAATGCCTATGGAGTACGGTTTGTCAGGGAATCTCCCGGACGTGAAATTATGCAAGATTTTGCCAAACAACGCGGCGCATTCCAGGATAGCCCGGCTTCAACACGGGAGATCGCCAATTGGCTGGCCAACCCTCGTATTGAAAAAGAAGATTATAACTTACCAGATCCCGGTGCGCCGGATGGCGGATTCAAATCCTTTAATGCGTTTTTCGCACGCACACTTAAGGATCAGGCCAAAATCAGGCCTCAAACAATGCCAGAACGAGATTATATTATTTCTGCACCCACGGATTGTATTATGAATTCGATCCCTCAAAAAATCACTGACGCTGAAACACGTATACCCACCAAAATGAACCAGGTATTAAATATCAAAGAGTTGCTGGGAGGCTCAAAGTATGCAAAAAAACTCATTGGTGGGACGGTGCTTTCCTGTGTTTTGATGCCAAATACCTATCACCACTATCACGCACCTGTTGGAGGGAAGGTCGTGGAATCCAGGATCATCACAGATGCCTTTTACGGATATGATAATTTCCCATCTTGGGTGCCTCCCAATGGAAATGTCGGCTATCACGGTACCGATTTTAGCGAATTCGAGCATTTCCAACGCGGTTATTTCATTGTGGACACAGGCAAGTACGGCCATGTCGCCTTGATCCCGGTTGGATTAAATACGATTAGTTCAATCGTGTTTGAAGAACAGTTTGTCGATCTGAAACAGCCTGTCCAAATAAAACGGGGTGATGCCTTAGGCCATTTCTTATATGGAAGCTCGTTGTTTATGATGATATTCGAGCCAAATCGGTATAAATCAGATGCGATTCAAGTCCGATTAGGGAATCAAATTGGGACGTTCGATACACCCAAAGATTAGGGCAACCTAATTGGATTGATCTAGCGGGCAAGGGTTTTTCTTCGAGAATTGGATGTGCGATTCTTCCAGTTTTTGAGATTTTAGAATCGCATAAATTAGTGCGACCTTTTGAACTGAAATAATAAAACGGCTGGGGCTGAGTACGCTTGCAGGCAAGTCGATTGTCTTATTTCCCGATCGAATAGCGGGTGACTTTGATAATGGTTCATCAGAAAGCAATATAAAAATAGGTCAAAATACGTTGGCGTTTGTCTTTGGATGTGTGGTTGATTTTTTACGTACTGTTCCATAGAATTTGGTGGAAAAATTAGGATCCGTAATAACCGACAAAGACTGAACTCGGAAGTAGCGGGTTCAAGGTGGTTCCAGTATTTATATAAGGAGAAAAACAATGCCATCGAAAAAAAGTCCCCAGCCAAAAATTAAAAAATCGAGTAAACCGAAAAAAAGCACTAGCCCTATCATTTTGTCAGAGCCGAAGCGGCCAGCCCCAGCAGCGCCGGCTGCGGAGAACCAGGACTACATGCGCACATTCCGCTCCGAGAACATCAAAATTTCAAAGCTGCTCCCGAAGGACAATTTTTGTATTCTTAGCATCGACGGAGGCGGCGCCCGCGGCATGATTCCGGCAGTGATTCTGAAGGAAATCGAACGCAGGTCAGGCAGGCGGGTCTCGGCGTTATTTGACCGTATCTGTGGGACCTCTACTGGTTCCATCCTTGCGTGTGGCCTCTCCGCGCCGAAATCTGTCGGTGACTCGAAACCGATGTTTCATGCCCACGAGATTGTCGAAATCTATCGCACTCTAGGAGAGCAAATTTTTTCTCGGGGTTCATTTGACGAGACCGTTCTGCAACCGATGGAGGAACTTCTCGATCATAACGTTGCCTGGATTGCATCCCATGCTAAGAATGCGTTAAACACAATGACAGATGTGTGGCATCGGCTGAATAGTCCACTGCATGACATACAAAAGCTCGCCTATTTGCTGCATGGGTATCTGGGCGACCTGAAGATGAAAGATGCGCTGACCGAGCTTTTTGTCTACGCATACGACATCGGGAGCAGGACGCCCGAAATTCTCGGAACCACCGAATCGAGCATTCCTGGCGCGCGCAACTATCGCAACTTTCACATGTATCAGGCCGCAACTGCCTCTTCGGCCGCTGTCCCTTTCTTCGCGCCATACACGGTCTGGAAGAAACCCAATCCTCCAAGGGTCATGGAACCGCCTCTCAACTATATCTACCCGGAAGTCGGTGGTAGTGGCGACAGTTTCGAACTGGTCGATGGCGGAAATGGCGGTCTTGGAAACCCTGCCCTGTTTGCAATGATAGAAGAAACGGACGCCAGTGCGCGCAGGAACAAGATTGTCTTATCACTCGGTACCGGTCACTTCTTTCAGCCGGTTTCACCCCAAGCAAAAAACTGGGGTTTCGTGCAATGGCTAGGTGAAGGTGGAGAACTGCTGAAGAGCATCTTCGATGGTGAAGCTGACGTGACTGATATGGCGCTTCGCCAGTTGCAGGAAAAAAACGTCAGTTATTTTCGCTGGCAACCCAGCATCCCGGAAAGCCTCGCATTTTTAGATGAAGGCAACCGTGAAGACATGAATGCCTTAGAGGATGTTGCCCAGGCTTTTATTTCCGAACACGACGAGGAAATTGACGCACTGATTGCCGTCCTCAAAGGGGATTGAAGTCAAATAGCAACCATTGCGAGCAGCAACATTCGAGTAGAAAGCTTCATAAGCCCTGTGCGGCCATTTTGCCAAGATCCTTCCCGTAAGCGTAATTTTTGAATCACGACCTTTCATCCAACCTTTCAAATGGAATTCGTTCACACCTAACTTTAATTTTGTATCGAATTATATTTCTGATTTAAAGCCCACCGGTGTGCACGAACACCCATTTTTTGTTTTTTTATCATAGTCAGAAAGATATTTTCGAAAATTGTGCTCTGATACCAGGGCAAAAAAACGTACGCTTAGCACTGATTCCATTTATAGGCCATCATTAAGAGAAATTCAACCCGAAGGCTGATAACCGCGGCAGATTGGAGCTGATTCCGATCACTCAGGTCCTGATGAGGCCATATCTTAAGCTAAGCCCCTGGTTTGCCCCCACTCTCCTTTGTTCACCGGCTGTACCATCGCTGACTTAGCTCGGTACAGCCGGTGAGGTGTTCCACACAACTACAACTAGCTAAGCGCTGAACGTTGTTTTGTCGAGAGATTTACATTCATATCAACCTGTCCTCTCACATCACTCGTGCAGAGTAGTTCCTGCGCCTCGGCACTGTGCTGCGGGTTGAGTAGAATTTGGTAGGCGGTCTCCACCGTGTCACTGAGCCCTAGAATCGCACAGGTACGGGCAAGAAAGTCGTTCTTGTTGAGCTCGGTTTTTGAGATCTTTTTCGGGTATCCCGCATCTTTGTCCGCGTTGAAAACCCGTAGCAGGTCGGCGAACTTAGTAGTGGGTACATCGTCGCAGGTCCCAGCGATTGTGATCATTCGGTCGACCCGCTCGGCGGTTTTGGTTGGTCATCCCTTTTCTGTTAAGAAAAGAGCGACTAAACGGGAGAACATGCCAACCGTGAAGCGTGTTCTTGCTTGCTTGCCCGGTCGCTGTTTTCCCGAAAAGTTTCTGGTAGGTTTTGAAGAAGGCCCACTGAGCGAAGCCTTCGTGTGCCGAGACCCACGGCTCTTCCTGCCGCCCATGTGTCGTGCCGTGAACAGAGAGTTGCCATGCCAGCCCGAGCTCACCCCTGCTGTGCTGGTAGGCCCATAGATGCATCAGTTCGTGGATCAATGTTTCGAGGGAATAAAAACTCCCTCGAGCGTTCTCAATCACCATTATTGTATTCGTCTGTGGATTGGCGTAGGGGGTCTCGACCGTGTCGTCAATCTGAGGGTTACTGTGTGAGTATTTGATCGCAAGCGTCTTTCCCGCATCGAAGGCCACGTCCGTGCCGAAATCGTCGAAGAGTTCGAAGATACGGTGGTATAGGAACCAAATTTGGGCATGGCGCTGTGGAATGATGTTACCCAGTTCCTGCCTTGCACCCGATTTGAAGGTCATTGTATTGATCCGATGGCTTCCCGAGGAGCGCTCAATATCGGCATCTTTGTCGTTGTGGACCTCGATCCATTTAACATCGAAGGTCAGTCGGCTCGTATTCTCAAGTACACTTTCAAGCAAGTTGTCAAGAAAACTAGTGATCGGATTCCAACCGGTCAGCGTGTCCAGAAATCCGCTAATGACACTGTTGTTTTCGGGATAGACCTTGAGTCGGCCACTCTTGAAGAGGACCTCTATTTTAAATTGGCGCTTTCCACCATCCTTCTGCTTAGTGATCAGGAACGCTCCATCACTGTTGGTGCGTGTGGTGCCCCACGAGTTCCAGGTAC
>CALZIJ010000046.1 GCA_945787655.1 Nitrospiria bacterium
AAGCGCAAAAATTCTTTCGGCATAACGGGGTCTGTTTTTCCGCCTTGCCGTTCTTGCTTTAACGGTATCTCGGAATACTGGAGTCCACCATCTGTGAATAGGCATCAATCCCGCCACTTAGATTTTTCACATCCTTAAAGCCGTTTTGAACCAGAATCCCCAAAGCGGCCTGACTTCGCATCCCGTGGTGGCAGAGGGTCACGTAGGATTTTCCCGGGTCCAGCTCACTGATGCGGGCCTGTAGTTCGCCCAGCGGGATGAGGATGGAATCCTCGATTTTAGCGGTCTGATATTCGACCGGCTCCCGCACATCCAGAATAATAAAAGACTCCCCCGCGTCTTTTTTTTGTTTCACCTCAATGGGTGAAATCTGATCGTCTCTCACCTTGTCCTCCATTTTAAGTTCGGGTCATCACTGACTTGCGAGCACTGATCATAAGCCGCATGATTTACTGTCGTCAAACCGATTTTTGAAAAATGAGACGGTCGGCATTTCCAAAATAGATTTTATGCCGGTCTTCGAGTGTGAAATCGGCCATTGCGCCTTCGATGATGTCAATCGAATCTGCATGAGACTGCACGGGGAAGTCGGTGCCAAACAAGATCTTTTCCGGGCCGCATTCGCCCACAAACCGTCGCACCTGTTCCATGCAGGCCGGTTTGTGGGCAGCATCCTGTTTGGAATCCATCAGCCCGCTGGTATCTGTCAACAGGTTTGCATAACGATTCAGTGCATGAATCATCTCGTCAAAAAAAGGTTTGCACAGATGGCTGACAATGAAGCGGACGTCCGGAAAGGATGCCGCCGCCTGTGCGGCAGTTTCAGGGGTGGTGAATCCCGCTCCCGGGTTCTTCCGGGGACCGGCCGTAAGCGCCATGACTTTATCTCTGCCCCATTTTTTCCAAAGTGTTGTGGAAGCCCCGCCGTGCAGCATGATCGGCAGGTGGTGTTTCCGGGCCAGTCGGGCGATTGTCTTGAATTTTTCAGAACTGACGTCGATCTCTTGATAAGCGGTGTACAATTTAATGCCCTTAATCAAGCCGGCTTCCGCCAGTTCGGTTAATTCATTGCAGCCTTGATAAAAATAGGTTTCAATATCGAGACTGCCAAAAAGAGAGAACTGTGGCCGGTCTCTCAGCCAGTACAACGCTCGAAAGTTGGAAATGCCGGAACCTTCTTGTGGAAAATAGGAGGCCAAGAGGATGGTGCGGGTGATGCCATGCTGCCGCATTTGGGCTTCAATGGCCTTAAGAGATGCATCCGGGTTTGCCATGTCGGTCAGCCGCCTGTTGGTGCTGTGGCAGTGCACATCTATTTTTTTGATTTCCGCCATGTGTGATGGGATATCCCGGAATTAAAGCGTGATGATTTGGTCGGGCATGTTGCCGGACAGGGCCTCGTAAAGATTCGGAAAGCAGCCGATCACGGCCCCTTCGACCAGTTTGCCGTCGATATTGCGTTCGTAACAACACTGGTCGCAGCCCATGAGCAGGATGCCTTTTTCTTTCGCCACTTTTGCGAGGCGCTCACCAATCGGGTCTCCCTTGACGAGTACATAATTGTTATCTTCGAAAAAAAACATGCCGGCGACTTCCACGCCATGCGCGCCTTCTTCGAGCTGTGGCAGTATCATTTTCCCGAGTTTGTAAGAAACGGTGTGTCCTTGTGTCGAAAAGATATAAGCGACTTTCATAGATCCTCCATATTGAATGCCTTAAAATTGAATGTCTTAAACATGCGTCGGGACTATAGCATGAATTTTTTTTAATGTGTCAAGTCAGATCCCCCTTAATCAGGGTTTTATTCCGGACTAATTTTATCTAAAAGATAGGTGTATCGTGTGGATTGTTGATCTATTTCAAAGGGGCTATTGAAACCTGTATGGTCTCCTGATACACTGCATTCGGTCTTTAAGTCGGGGTTTCTTGATGAGAATGTTCTTTGCGTATCAAGTCCTTGTCTGGACGGTAGTGCTCTCGCTGGGTGTGGCGATGGGAGGAAAAGCCTTTGCCTGCAGTGACCCCTCCGCCATGGAAATGGGGCAGGGCCATGCGATGGACTGTTGTGAAGAACGCTGTCGCATGGAGACCACGCACGAAGCCGCGAAAAAGGCCTGTGAATCGAGCCGTTCGGCATTCAGTACCCGCGATTCACTCTTTAGTTCAAAATCCGATTGTGTTCAGATTGCGGAATGGATTCTTTCGGTGCCTGATACCCGATCCTTGTTCTATCCGCCGCTTTCCGATCCGGATGACCAGTTCTTTGGCTTGTTATTCCCTCACTTGATTTCACGTCATCACAGTACAGTTCCTCTGTATACAGAACACCAGGTTTTTCTGATTTAATTTCCTTTCCCTATGGCCTGATAACACAAATCCAATAGGCCCTGGTTTTTCCCGACGTTTATGAATACCTGGACTGACCCTTTGGATCAGAACGGGTGTTGTCTCTCATATATCTTTTTTAAGGAAAGGAAGGTCATCCATGAAGCAACTATGGCCATATGTCCTGCTTTCTCTTCTTCCGTGGTTATTTCCAATCACCGTGAAGGCGGAGCAGGGCACGGCATTTCATGTGACAGAGCTGATCGAAGAGGCGCTTCAAAATAATCCGCGTATTGCCGCTGCACTGGCGGAATGGGAAGCACAAAAAGCGCAAGTGGGACAAGTGAATGTTTTGGATGATCCGATTGTCGGGTTTGACAGTTGGAATATCCCAACTGACCTGGATTTGGATAAAACCCGGACATGGATTGTTTTTGCACGGCAGCAGTTCCCCGCGCCGGGGGTTCTGGCTTTGCGGGAATCCGTTTCACAGGCCAAAACCCTGCAAGCGCTCAGAAAAGTGGAGGTCATAAAACAGGCGATTGCGCAAGAAGTCAAACAGGCCTATGCCGAGCTTTATTTGGCCGAAAAAACAATCGAGGTGACAGATCGGCATTTTGAGATACTCGAACGGTTTGAAAAAGCAGCCGACTTGAAGTTTTCCACGGGAACCGTCTCACAGCAGGATCTTTTAAAAGCCCAGGTCGCGCTTGCGCGTTTGGGCAACCAGCGACTTGTACATCAGCAGACATATCAGACGGCATTGGCCTCCATGAATACATTGTTAAACCGGCCGGTGCGCGCGCCATTAAAAAAAGTGAAGCATTTAAGTCTTCCAAACTTACCTGAAGACGGTGATCAACTTGAAACACTGGCTTTTCAAAATCAGGCAGCGCTCAAGTGGTCAGCAGTATCAATCCTTCAGCATGAACGTGCGGTGGCCCTGTCCCAAAAAAAATGGGCCCCTCATTTTCAGGTGGGTCTCAAACGATTTGAAAACAAGGGGAATCACTTATCCGGCGGTTGGGGAATTTCAGCGAGTATGAATCTGCCCTGGGTTTTTGGAGAAAAATACAAGCAGGAGGTGCTTGAAACCGAATCCCAGGTGTCAAGCGCTTTGGCCCATTACGAACACCTCAGGAACGAAACACGATATTCCATTCGGGATTTAAAACTAAAGATAGAAACGACAGCGCGTCTGGTGCAGCTTTTTGAAAAAGAAGTGATTCCCAAGGCCGAACAATCTGTGGCCTCCGCAGATGCGGGATATCAGGCAGATCGGGTGGATTTTCTCGATCTTTTGGAAAGTGAAAGACAATTGCTGGATTTGCGACTGGAATATTTCAAAGCATTGGCAGCGCAATATCAGCCCAGAAGCACATTGACGAGGTCATACCCCTTCGACTTCCCGCACATCCGCACACTCCTGTGGCAGAATGCCAGTCACGACAGTAATGAGATTGCCACGGTTGGTAAGCTCGATCAGTTTTTCAATCTCTCAAACGGTGTTTGCGCAAATGAATCCGATGAAAAACGAGACGGGCATGAACATGACGATGCCCATGAACGAAAATACCCTCAATCACCAGATGCCCGAAGGCCAGGTGCCGGTCATGCTCACGCCGCACAAACAAAAACTCGTGGGGCTTAAAACTCAGGCTGTGCGAAAAAGAGACCTGAAAAAAAACATCCGTACCGTTGGGCGCGTGGACTATGACGAACGGACTTTAACGACCGTCACCACCAAAATCGAAGGCTGGATTGAAGGCCTTCATGTGAATGCAACGGGCATGGCGGTGCAAAAAGGGGAACCGCTTTTTTCGGTATACAGCCCGAAATTGGTGCAAACACAGGAGGAATATTTGTTGGCGCTTGCGGCGGGTCCACAAGTCGGGCGAAATCTGATTGCCGCCAGTCGAAAACGACTGATGCTTTGGGATGTTCAGCCCTCCCAAATCCGTGCCCTCGAAAAACGCAGTAAAGTGATTCGGGCCTTGCCCGTGTTGTCACCCGCCGGCGGTATCGTCACGGAAAAGATGGCCTTAAACGGCATGTATGTGAAACCCGGCATGGCGCTTTATCAAATCGCGGATCTCTCCAAAGTCTGGGTTTTGGCCGATCTCTACGAGCACGAACTGCCCTGGGTGAAGATCGGCGAGGCGGCGGAGCTGACCTTGGCCTCGCTGCCGGGTGAGGTGCTTAAGGGGCTCATTACTTACATTTACCCCTATTTGAAAACGCAAAGCCGAACGGCCACGATCCGTATCGAGCTGGACAACCGCGCGGGGAGATTGAAACCCGGCATGTATGCAAACGTCGCTTTTGCCGTGTCCGCGGCGAAGGGCTTGACCGTGCCGGAAAGCGCCGTGCTGGATTCCGGGCTGCGTCAGGTGGCCTTTGTGGCAAAACCCGGCGGGATGTTCGAGCCGCGCGTGATCCGCACGGGCATGCGTCTAAATCACGAAGTCCAGATTTTGGAAGGCTTGGACGAGGGTGAAACCGTCGTCACGCACGGTACCTTTTTAATCGATAGCGAAAGCAAGCTCATGGCCTCGATGGAAGGGATGATGGGCCTTGTCGGCATGGGTGATTGGAAGATGGAAGGCTCGAAAATGGGCGGCATGGATGGAATGGACATGGGAGACATGAAGATGGACGAATCCCCAACCAAGAACATGCAGGACATGAACATGCAGGACATGAAAAACATGCCGGAGAAAAAAGATGATTGAACGCATCATTGAGGCCTGCGGGCGCAATCGCTTCATGGTTTTTCTGGCGGTCTTCTTTTTGAGCGCCTGGGGCATCTGGGCGATCGCGCGCATTCCGCTGGATGCCATTCCCGATTTGTCCGACGTGCAGGTCATCGTTTTTACGGAGTGGCCGGGCCGGAGCCCCACACTGATCGAAGATCAAATCACCTATCCCATCGTCACCGCCATGACCGCCGCACCTCGGGTCAAATACGCGCGCGGCCAAAGTTTTTTGGGCCTGTCCTTTGTGAATGTGGTTTTTGAAGACGGCACCGACATGTACTGGGCCAGAAGTCGTGTCATGGAATACATGCAGAGCGTCACGGGCAAGCTGCCGGAAGGCGTCAGCCCCGAGCTGGGGCCGGATGCGACCGGCGTCGGCTGGGTCTATGAATATGCGCTTGTGGATGAATCGGGCGAGCATGATTTATGGGAATTGACTTCCTTTCAAGACTGGACCTTGCGCTACTGGCTGCAAAGCGTGCCGGGCGTGGCCGAGGTCGCGACCATCGGCGGCATGGTGAAGCAATACCAAATCGTACTCGATCCCAACAAACTGCTAGCCTACAACATCCCATTGAATACCGTGATTCAGGCCGTTCGGGAAAGTAACAACGATGTCGGCGGCCGCGTCGTCGAGCTTTCGGAGCGCGAATATATGCTGCGCGGTTTGGGTTATGTCGAAACGGTGGACGATCTGCGTGATATTGCGCTGGCCGTGCGGGATGACGGCACGCCCGTTTTTTTGGGCGACGTCGCCCAGGTGCGGATCGGCCCGGACATGCGGCGCGGACTCGCCGATTTAGACGGCGAAGGCGAAGTTGTGGGCGGCGTCGTGGTCATGCGTTTTGGCGAAAACGCCTTAAACGTCATCGAAGGCGTGAAAGCCAAACTCAAGGCAATCGAAGGTTCCCTGCCCAAAGGCGTGAAGATCGTCACGACCTATGACCGCTCCGATCTCATTTACGGCGCGATCGACACCTTGAAGGAAAAACTGGTCGAGATTACGATTGTCGTCAGCATCATTTCCGTGCTCTTTCTGTTTCATTTTCGCTCGGCGCTCGTGGCGATTCTCACGCTGCCCGTTGCCATTCTGATTTCCTTCATCGCCATGTATTACCTGGATTTAAGCTCCAACGTCATGTCTTTGGGCGGCATCGCCATTGCCGTCGGCGCGATGGTGGATGCCGCCATTGTGATGATCGAAAACGCCCACAGCCGCCTGGAACAGCAGCCCGATGCCGACCGCACGACCGTCATCATTGAGGCGGCAAAGGAACTCGGACGTCCGCTCTTTTTTTCTCTGCTCATTATCACCGTGTCTTTTATGCCCGTCTTCACGCTGGAATCGCAGGAAGGCCGGCTTTTTAAACCCTTGGCCTATACCAAAACCTTCGCCATGTTTTTTGCCGCCCTCGTGTCCATTACGCTCGTGCCCGCCCTCATGACTTTGCTGATTCGCGGTAAAATTACGCCCGCGAAAAAAAATCCGGTCAATCGTCTGTTGGTTTTTTTCTATCTCCCGTTTTTAAAAGGTGTGCTACGTTTTCGGGTGATGACGCTCACCCTAGCTCTTGTCGCTTTGGGCGTCACCGTGCCCGTGTTTCAGAAACTCGGTTCCGAATTTATGCCGCCCTTGAACGAAGGCACGATGTTGTATATGCCGACGACGCTGCCCGGCCTTTCCATCCGCGAAGCCAAGGCGATTTTGAAAAAACAGGACAAGATGCTGAAAGAATTCCCCGAAGTGGAACATGTCTTTGGCAAGATCGGACGCGCCAAAACCGCGACCGACCCCGCCCCGCTCAACATGGTAGAAACCGTCGTCACCTTCAAACCGCGCGATCAATGGCGGCCGGGCCTAAGCTGGGACGATCTCATCGACGAAATGGACGCCAAACTGCAATTTCCCGGCATGCCCAATATCTGGTGGATGCCGATTCAAACCCGAAACGAAATGCTGGCGACGGGTATTCGCAGCACGCTCGGCATCAAGATTCTGGGCCCGGATTTGGCCGAGATTGAAAAAATCGCCCTTGAAATGGAAGGCCTTTTAAAACACAAATCGCGCGCGCTCTCCGTCTTTGCCGAACGCGTGACCGGTGGTTATTACATCGATTTTAAAATCAAACGCCGCGAAGCCGCGCGTTACGGTTTGCGCGTGAAAGATGTCAACGACGTGGTGGAGTCTGCCATCGGAGGTAAAAACATTGCGCAAACCGTCGAAGGCCGCGAGCGTTATCCCATCAACGTGCGCTACGCGCGGGAGCTGCGGGACGATCCCGAAGCCTTGGGCCGCGTCTTGGTGGCAATGCCCGGCGGCGGTCATATTCCGCTTGCTCAAGTCGCGGAGATTAAACTGAACCAAGGCCCGTCGATGGTGCGGGACGAAAACGGATCGCTGGCCGGTTTTGTGTTTGTGGACGGCGTAAGTGGTGACCTCGGCACTTTTGTTGAACAGGCGAAAACCCTCGTGCAGGACAATATAAGGCTGCCCGCCGGGTATTCCCTGGTGTGGGCCGGGCAATATCAGTACATGCTGCGCGCCAAGGAGAAACTCAGCGTCGTCGTACCCCTGACTTTGTTGATTATTTTCGTCGTGCTCTACCTCAATTTTCAGTCCGTCGCGCGGAGCCTGATTGTGCTTTCCAGCGTGCCTTTTGCCTTGATCGGCGGGATCTGGGCGCTGAAATTGCTCAACTACAACATGAGCGTGGCCGTGTGGGTCGGCTTGATTGCGCTCGCGGGTGTTGCCTCCGAAATGGGCGTGGTGATGGTGTCATTTTTGGATGAGGCCGTCGGCGCAAATGATCAAAAACCAACCCGAGAACCTTTAAAAACCGCCATCGTCGACGGCGCGACCAGACGTGTGCGACCCGTGATGATGACGGCCGCGACGACCTTCATCGGCCTGATTCCCATCTTGTGGAGCACCGGCACCGGCGCGGACGTCATGAAACGCATCGCCGCCCCCATGGTCGGGGGGATGATTTCGGTAATGGTATTGACTTTGCTGTTGATTCCGGCGGTTTACGGTTTGTTTCGGCAGTGGGAAGTGAAGAAAAAAGGAGAAAGGCCTTGAAAAACAAAAGCGCATACAACTGATACGGGTTTTTAACTGCCTGTGGTGCCGGGACAATGAACATGACTTTTTTTATGATGCGCCGGGTTTGAGTGAATGGGTACGATGACTGTCCGCGGAGCAATGGGATGCAATGGGCGAGGTGTCCGTAAAATAGAAACTGTCTTTTCTTTATATTTATCCTATAATGAAGCGTTTATTTAAGCAGAGGTGACCGTGCAATTTGAAATCATATCGTTACAATTATTAAAAAATATCACTAAAAGTCTGCTGGGCATATTCCTGGGAATAGCGCTTGCCGCCTGCGGCGGAAGCGGGGGCGGCGGGCCGGCTTTAAAAACCGGTGTTTTTCTGGATTCGCCGGTCGTAGGGATAGGCTACACTACGACTGCGAATCTTTCCGGGTCGACAAACAGCGCGGGCGAATTTCAGTATTTACCGGGGGATGAGGTGGTTTTTTTCGTGGGCAATATCCGCCTGCCATCCGTGCTTGCCGCTGAGTTTGTCACCCCCCTGGATATGGGCGCAGCAAAAGATTTGAATGACCCCGTTGTGATCAATATTCTGCGCTTTTTGCAAAGCCTCGACAGCGATGGTGACCCGAAAAACGGCATCCATATTCCGCCGCCCGAAGTCTTCCCTAATTTTGAAACCCATACATTGGATTTTGGCCTGAGTGTGGCTGATTTCGAAGCGGCGCTGCTTGCCTTTCTGAAGACCCTTCAGCTGGGGACGACGCCTGTCCCGGTCTCTGTCGAGCTTGCCCAGGCCCAATTTGAAGGCACGGTTCTTCAGCAAATGGCCGGTACCTACAGCGGCACCTTTACGGGGGACCCCGGGGGAACATGGCGGATGACAATGGACCTTTCAGGAGAAGTGACCGGGACAATTGCCGGGGAGAGAATCGGGCAGTTTAATGTTGAGACAAAAAACCTGTTGGGCCGTGTGACGGGTGAGGGCAAGCTCCACTTTGAGGCGGTCGATGGAAATGAACGTTTTAGCGGTCTGGTCACCCTTAGCGGGAAAGTTTCCGGAACATGGACAAGGACGGGTTTTTCCGAATCAGGGTCATTCAGTGGGGAAAAAGAGCCCACGGAACTGTCTTTTAACGGACCGAAAGTGCCTGGTGTCTATGATTTTGTCTCGGATGGCGGTGATGTGGCGCTTGTTTATACTTTCAGTGCGTTAGAAAATAAGGGGTCTCTTGATTTTAAGGATGGCGGCGCGCCAGTCGAGTTGGTCTGGTTTGTCGATTTCGAAGGGAAGTTGATGGTGGTTTTAGCTGAAGCAGGACGAAGGCCGGACCGTATTAGTCTGATTGAAGGCACAAGAATAAACGGGGGCGTCACCATCGAGTCGGATTTGGATCGGGATGGAGAGTATGACACTTCTGTTACGGGAACCTTCGTGAAAAGGTGAGCCATGGGGATTGTTTGAATATGACAACCCCTCTGGTTGAGATCTTGATCATATAAAATCTAAAAAGTGCTTGAATCCGGAATGAACCGGAAACCTTAAAAGAACGCAAAAATAGACAGTTCAAGGTTCCAGGGACATGGGTACCGTGTTACCTGCGTCAATCACGCCTTTTTTAATGTTTACTTTCGAAAACAGGATAAGGCCGGTAATAAAAAAGAAAATCAGCGAAAACAAAGCGATCCGGTAGCTCCCTGTGTATTGAAGTGCGAGCCCAAATAACAGGGGCCCAATCCAGCTGGTTCCTCGCTCGCTGATTTCGTAAAGGCTAAAATATTCTGCTTCCTGTCCTTTGGGGATCATCAGAGAATAGAGTGAACGGCTAAGGGACTGACTGCCGCCCAGTACGAGGGCGATGACGGCCGCCAATAAAAAAAACTGGGTTTCGGTTTTTAAAAAGGCGTACGCGTAAACCAATGTGCCACTCCAAATCACAAGGCTGAGCTTGATGGCTGTTTTTGTTGTGATGTGGCGGGCAAGATGTTCGAAGAGAATGGCCCCCAAAAATGCCACAAATTGCACCATCAGGATGACCGTTGTCAGAGTCGCGATGGGGAGTCCGAGTTCCTCCTGTCCGAACTGGGAAGAAAGCGCGATGACGGTTTGGATTCCGTCGTTGTAAAGCAAGTAGGCTGCGAGGAAAAGAAAGGTCTGCGGGTACTGGCGAATATTACTCAGGGTGTGCCGAAGCTGTTTAAATCCCGTCGTAAGGATATGCTCCCCGGCTCGAAGGTGTTTGACGGGTTGGCGGGTTCGCAGGGCGGCGAGTGGAATCAGCGTAAAGAGACCCCACCACATTCCTGCGGAACCCAGGCAAATCCGAATGGCCATTTCAGTGGAAAGGCCAAGGGCTTCCGCGCGTGAGAACAGAAACAGGTTGATTCCGAGTAATAAGCCCCCTCCCAAATAGCCGAGTGCCCACCCTTTGGATGAGACGGCGTTACGTTCATCTGGCGTTGAGATGTCGGGTAAAAAGGCATTGTAAAATACGATAGAGGCGCCAAAGCTGAGGTTGGCAATCAGGAAGAGCCCGCCGCCAAACAGGTAACGGGTGCCGCCCAGAAAAAACAGGCCCATTGTCGAAAATGCACCGAGGTAGGCAAAGGCGGCCAGCAAGGTTTTTTTTCGATGGGAATAATCTGCGATCGCTCCCAAAACCGGCAGGATAAAGACCTGAAGCAGTACGGAAAGAGAGACCATGTAGGGGAAAAAGGATCCGGCTTTAATTTCAAAGCCAAAAGGGTGAACGAACCCATATGCGTCCGCTGCGGCCTTGGTGATGGAAGTGAGGTAAGGCCCTAAAAAGACGGTAACGACGGTCGTGGCAAAGGCCGAATTGGCCCAGTCATAAAAATACCATCCACGCTGTTCACGAAGGCGTGGTCGGGATGAATCAACTGTTCGATGTGCTGGCATTCAGATGTTCCCGGAATTGGACGCCCTGTTTTACCATAATTGCGGATGAAAGTGGAGTGTCCTGCCTAAAACATGTTTTGGGGAGTGGAGGAGGATCGGTTTGTCCGGTCTCAACAGGGGTTTCCCTGCAGGGAGGGATTGGGGAGAAAAGGGAAGAGCCCGTGTTGAGACCGGAACAGTATTGGTGGCGTTTTCCCGGTAGAACGACATCCGCCCCTTAGGGGTAGGGAGTCGGGAGAAACAGAAGCGAATGCCGTTCTGTCACCGGAGTTAGCTAATTGTTTTCAAGCTTTGAAAATGGATGTTTGCATTTTACAAAATCCCTTCTTCAGCCAGACCAAAACAAGGATACCGATCAGACTGAGCATGGCGGCCGCATCGCCGGGTTTTGGCGGTTCTCCTCCATTGGGTTTAATCATGCCGCAGCCTCCGCCACCCGATGTGCTTGAGGTGTTGTTTTGTGCTGTTCCCTGGGTTTTGGCGGAGACAAAGACCGTGGTTTGGAAGTTTCCACTGTGATCATATGAGGCGGCCAGATAGTAATAGGTGACGCCGGCTGAAAGTCCCTGGTGGGTCATACTGATGGCCGCGCCCGGCTCTCCGCTGATATCGCCAAACAGTTCTCCGTCGTTAATGTCGGTTGGGAATTGGTCTGTCCGGAAACGGACGCGGACGCCCGCAAAGTCGGTATCCGAGGGATTGCTCCAGGAAAGCCTGACCTCTCTGTCCCCGCCAGTGGCCGTGAACGCCGTAATGTCGCCTGGCGGGGTCGTATCTCCTGTTCCGGATTTTGCCGTTTGAAGGCTTGTGTCTCCTGTTTCAGTAAGATTCCCGAAACCGTCCGCACTCTTGATTTTGAAATGATATTGTGTATCTTCCAAAAGACCGGTGAGGGTTTGATTGTGACTGATTTGCAAGGTTTCGTTTTTTGTCGTACTTGATCCGTATGCGGTGGTTGTCCCGTATTCAATCTGGGACGTTGCCACTTCATCCGTTGTCCACGTGATTGTGACGCTGTTAGACGAAGTACTCAGGATCGTGACATTCGAAATCACAGGTCCGGTGCTGTCTGTCGCAGCACCCGTGGTAAGGGTGTTGTCTCCTGAAAGGCTGGTATTGCCTGAACCATCCTGACTGATCACCCGGTAGTGAATGGTGGTTGAAGCACTAAGACCCGACAAGGTTTGACTGTGATTGGTCCGTAATGTGTTGTCGAGCGTGGTCGATGAACCGTAGGCCGTTGTGGTGCCATATTCCACTTTTGAAGTGGCGGCTTCATTCGTTGTCCAGGAGATGGTCGCGCCAGACCCGGTGATTCCGCCCGCATTGATGCTTGAAATGACTGGCGCAGTGGTGTCGACACTCGAAGATGTCGTAAAGCTGTTATTTCCCGATGTGACGGTATTGCCAGCGCTATCCTTGCTGATAATGCGGTATTGATAGGTGGTGTTGTTACTCAATCCACTGAGCGACCGGCTGTGGCTGGTGACCAGTGATGTGCCAAGTGAAGAAAAGAGCCCGTAGGAAGTGGTCGTCCCGTATTCCACCTGTGAACTGGCGCCTTCGTCGGTGGCCCATGTAATGACAGCCGAAGAGGTGCCGATGTTGCTTGCGGTGATGCCCGACGCCACTGGCGGCGTGGTATCGGACGGGCTGGCCGTGTTAAAGGTGTTATTCCCAGAGGTGGCCAGGTTGTCTGCCGCATCCCGGCTCAATACCCTGAAATGATAGGTTGTGTTGGGCGAAAGCCCGCTCAGGTCTTGGCTGTGGGAAGTAATCAGGCTTGGATTGAGTGTCGAAAATGTCCCGTAGGCTGTGGAGGTTCCGTATTCGATACGGGTGTCTGAGGCTTCATCGGTGGTCCAGGTGATGGTCGCGCTTGTTGTCCCGATATTACTGCTTGCAATCCCCGAAATGGCAGGCGGTGTGGTATCAGGGGGGGTGGCTGTCGTGAAGGTATTGTCCCCAGAAGTGGTCAGATTTCCTGCGGCATCCCGGCTCAATACACGAAAATGATACAGGGTGGCGGGAGCAAGGCTGCTGAGTGCCTCTGAGTGGGAGGTGACCATTGTGGTATTCAAGGTCGTTTCCGATCCATAGGCTGTTGTGGTTCCATATTGGATTTGAGTATCCGATGCTTCATTGGTGGACCATGAAATGGTGGCGCCGGTTTCTGTAATGCTGCCCGCAGTAATGCCTGAAATAAGCGGCGCGGTTGTGTCACTGCTTGTAAACGTTTTATTGACTTCTGTCGAAAATCCGCTTTCGTTCCCGGAGCTGTCGTAAGCGGTCACTGCAAAATAGTAAGTGCCGTCACTCAGGCCGCTGAGTGTATGAGTGGTCGCATTTCCGACGTCCACGGGTGTTCCGTAGCTTCCTGAAGCGCTACCAAAATAGACTTTATATCCGGATAAATCGCTTTCGGAGTTCGCATCCCAGGATAGACTTGCGCTTGCGCCGTAAACCTGCGCGTTGAATCCGGAGAGTACAAACAGTGCTGCGAAGAATGCTGAAGGAATTGCTTTTTTTAAAGTCAGATCTTTTTTTAAAAAACGGATGACATGATCAAAAAAAGGGAGATATAAGTATGATATTACGCCTTGCATTGATTAACCCTCCATAGCCGTACTCAACCGACAAGGGGCATAACGGTAATTCGGAAAATTGATGCGGAAATCGATTCAAAAGATTTTTGGTTTTTCCCAAATTGCCCTGGGCCGCTGTGATTGTGTTTTGAGCGGGGAATTACGCAAGGGTGATGCCAATCTGGACCTGAAATGTCGCAGCCCATGCTCAGAAGGCATGAGATGGACTTAAAATAAGGAAATATGTAGAAAAAATTTAAAATATATTAAGTATTTACTATATCGGATTTGTGGCCCAAGTGGTGTGCTTTGGGTAATACGTTACACTTCGGTTGTGGAATGTCGTTCCAGAATGATATCGATCACATCTGTCTCAGGGTTTGAGTAATACTTTTAAAACCCCGGATTGCGCCGCTTTTTTAAAGGCCTGATGCCCTTTTTTAAGGGGGAAAATATCTGAAATAAGGGCGTTCGTATCAATGTTTTTGGCTTGAAGGGCATTTATAGCGGGACGAAAAGGACCACACCGGGAGCCGATGAGGCTTACTTCGTTAATGACGATGGGCGCCAGGTTGATTTGATGGGCGGCGGCGCAGGTTGATTTAAGGATAATGTTCCCTTCAGGGCGTACCCACTGTTGTGCGAGCTGAAACCCCTGGGGTGTGCCAGTGCAGTCAATCACAATGTCGGCAGGGGAGTCCATCGATTTTGTGTTTTGAAGTGAAAGAAACGGGATTTCCCACTGATCGTAAAGTAAATGCCGTTCCTTGTGTTTCCCAACCATCAGAAGGCGGCATTTGTCTTTTAATATCTGCGCGATCAGGAGTCCCAGCTTTCCGTCCCCAATGAGAATGACGTGATCCTTTTTTTGAATGGAAATTTGCTCAAGGATACGAAAGGCTGCGGCAAGGGGTTCGGTGAAAACCGCTTCCTCATCGGAAAGGGTTTCTGGAACCTGGTGCAGGTTTTGAGTGGGAAGGGAAAGGTATTCCGCAAAACTCCCGGCCCGATTTAAAATGCCCAGGACGCTTCGGTGGGGGCAATGGTTTGCTCCTCGGTTTCGGCATGTTTTGCAGCGGCCGCAGCCTGCGTTTATTTCTCCCACAACCCGCTGACCGATGAGGTGGGGATGATCCGAGTCCACGACTTCGCCGACAAATTCGTGGCCGGGTATGCCGGTAAACTCCATATACCCTTTGGAAATTTCAAGATCGGTGCTGCAAATGCCGGCCAGCCGAACCCGGATAAGGCTTTCTCCTGCCTGGTCCGGCATGGGCATATTTCGACGAAAACGGATGCAGTTTTTAAAGTAGAGGGCGTGCATAAATTATAGATAATGCCCTTGATATTGGGAAGGTTCTTTTTCCGGTTCCGAGGTCATTTTAATGGGGCCAAACTTTTCTTCATACCGACGGATATTCTCTTGCAAGGCACTGAGCAAGCGTTTGGCATGGACGGGATTGGAGAGAATCCGGGCCCGTACTTTTGCTTTGGGGGTTTGCGGCTGAATAAACACAAAATCCAGGATAAATTCTGTTTCGTTATGTGCCATGAGTGTCAGGTTACTGTAAATGCCCTGAGAAGTGGCATCGTCAATTTCTATCTGTATCTGAACCGGCTGCGGGTTTGACATCGAAATTCCTTTCTCTAATTAATGGTGTAAGGCATTGTGCCTGCGGATGTTAATCCAATGATTCAATATGTCTCTTTAGTACTGAAAATATCGGATGAAGTCAAACCATCACCGGCGGGCAGCCGGCCTGGCATTTCTACATGAGAGGGGCAGAAGCTTGACCTCTGATGTTTCTAAAGTTAAAGTAGATCACTTTATTGAGGCCGAAAGTCGTGTCCAAAAAATTTGATATTGTCATTGTCGGAGCCGGAGTGGGCGGCTTGGTTTTGGCTCTGGTGATGGCGAAAAAGGGATTTCGTGTCGCCTTGCTGGATCGGGAAAAATATCCGAGGCCTTTACCGCGGGGTGAGATTCTCCAGCCCAACGGCCTGAAAATTCTGGACCAACTGGGTTTCCTCAAGGACTTGCTTCGTGCAGATGTGTATCTGAATAAAAAAGTCCATTTTTATCAATCTTCCGGCTCACATCTTTGCACGATCGATTATACCCGGCTTCAGACAGATTATGCGTATGCCCTCGTTTTATTGCCATCCGTGTTACACGAAATTTTGTTAAATGCCTTGGCTGCGGCGCCAGAGATTGAAGCCTTTTGGGGGACCACTTTCGAAGGGGTGGCGTGGAACGCATCCCGTGTTGTCGGCGCCTCTGCCGTTCGTGACGGGAAATCTTTGACATTTGAATGTCCGATGGTGATTGGTGCAGACGGCGCAGGCTCACGGGTGCGGACTGCATTCCAGATTAAGCATCGTGCCCATGCCTATGCCGACGGCTACGCGACAATGGTGGTGGATCGGCCCGAAGGTTTTAAGGAGGAGTCTCACTATTACCTTGGAAGAGAAATGATATTCGGCGCATTTCCTGTTTCACAAAAGCAGACCTATCTTTTTTATCTGGTTCCGACCATAAAGCTGGAAGAAATAAAACAAAGAGGTCTGAATTTTCTAAAAAACAAGATATTGTCGCTCCGGCCTGAAATTGATGCCCTGTTTCAAAGGCCTCTCGAAGCGGTGACCACTTGGGAGCAAACGGCATATATGCGGTGTTTTCGCGTTGTTTGTCAGCGATGGGTGGTGCATGGGGGGGCCTTATTGGGGGATGCTGCGCATGCAATGAACCCGCACGTGGCCCAGGGGCGTAATGCCGCCATGGTGGACGCCATGATTTTGGCCGAGGTTTTAGGAGATTGTTTTGACCGTGGGGATTTTTCCCAAAAGATGCTTGCCCCCTATGAAGCGGCCCGAAAAGGTGACATCCAAATCTTACAGGCACTAGGAGACGAGATGTCCTTTTTCTGGAACAGCGGTTTTCTCCCTCTGGTTTGGTTGAGGGACCGCGTTTTTAAAAAGGTTGAGCAAAGATCGCAGTTACATGATAAATTATTAAAAACTGTTTCGGGGATTCAAATGGCTCCCTTTAACCTGATGGATCGAATCAATTCGGTCTGCCCATAAAATTTCTTAAAGGGCATGTCAAGCATGCCCTTGATTAAGCTATACATTTTTTGTATGGTTCTTTAAGGTGTATCTCGGAGGAGTTAGATGAATATCGCAATCATAGGAAGTGGTTATGTCGGCCTGGTAACCGGAGCCTGTTTTTCAGAGCTGGGGGTCAGTGTTGTTTGTGTGGATAAAGAGGAAGAAAAAATTTCACAGTTAAAACAAGGTGTGATTCCGATTTACGAACCGGGTTTGGAAGAGCTGGTGAAGAAAAATACTGCGGCAGGCCGACTTTCTTTTACGACGGATTTAGGCGCGGCCATTCAGGATTCCCTGGTGATTTTTATTGCGGTCGGGACTCCGCCCCGAGGAGATGGCTTTGCGGATCTTTCTCACGTGGAAAAAGTCGCAGAAACCATCGCGGAACAAATGAACGGCTACAAGGTGATTGTGACCAAAAGTACGGTGCCGGTGGGGACCGGTGAGCGGTTGCGGGAGATTATCGGGAGCCGGATGAAAGAGCACTTCGATTTCGATATTGTGTCCAACCCCGAGTTTTTAAGGGAAGGGTCCGCCATAGAAGATTTTTTGCATCCGAACCGTGTGGTGATTGGAACCAGTGGACAGCAGGCTGCGGCAATCATGAAGGATCTTTACCGGCCTTTGTATCTTATTGAGACTCCCATGCTGATTACGGATGTAAAAACAGCGGAAATGGTCAAATATGCGTCCAATGCCTTTTTGGCCACTAAAATTTCTTTCATTAACGAAGTGGCCAATTTATGTGATGCAGTGGGTGCAAATGTTCAGGAAGTGGCGAAAGGGATGGGACTTGACCGCCGTATTGGATCAAAATTTTTGCACCCGGGTCCGGGATATGGCGGATCTTGTTTTCCGAAAGACGTCTCCGCATTATCTAAAATTTCAAGGAATAACGGTTATAAATTCAGCATCATTGATGCGGTGATGGATGTGAATCAAAACCAGAGAAAACGGATGGTGGAAAAGATTACACAGTCTGTTGGCGATTTGAAGGGAAAACGTCTGGCGGTTATTGGTTTGTCATTTAAGCCGAATACAGATGATATGCGGGAAGCCCCTTCGGTCGATATTATCCAAATGCTTCAAAAATCAGGTGCGCATATTGTGGCCTGTGACCCGGCCGCCATCAACGAAGCTAAAAAAGTGTTAACCGGAGTCGATTTTGTCGAAAGCCCATATGAAGCGATTCAGGGTGCGGACGCCATGATTTTAATGACAGAATGGAATCCATATCGTAACCTTGATTTAGAACAGCTTAAAAAAGGCATGAAAACACCGGTGATGATCGATCTGAGAAATATTTACGATCCAAAGCAAATCATGGCAATGGGATTTCAGTATGTGAGTGTGGGGCGTCCTGTCCTTCATCCGCAACACGGCGAGGACAAATCATGAAGTGGTTTCAGAAAATAACCCGGTCTGTTTTTTCTCCGATGGCGCTCTGCTTGGTCATCGGATTGTTGTTGTCTTGTACATCAGAAGAAGAAAAAATAAAAGGGCATTATGAACGCGGCCTGAACTATGTTGAACAGGAAAAAATTGAAGAGGCCTCTATTGAATTTCGGAATGTCATTCAGCTTGCCCCCGATCATGCCGATGCAAAATATGAGCTTTCAAAGATTTATATGGAAAAAGGGGAGACGGCCAACCTGAGAAATGCTTTTAAGTTATTAAATGAGGCCGTGGCGGTTAAACCGGAACTGACCGATGCACAATTGCGCCTCGGGCTTTTCTACTTTATGTCCAACGATTTTGAGCATGCCAAAGAAAAAGCCGATCTGGTTTTGGCAAAAGAGCCTGATAATAAAGATGCTTTGTTGATTCGAGCCAGAATTCATGTTCGAGAGCGCAAGTTCGACACGGCGGTAGACGCTTTTGAAAAACTGCTATCGATGCATCCAGATCATCTTGCCTACTATTATGAACTGGCCGACCTTCACGCGACAAAAGAAGAGTACGCTGCGGCCGAATCCGTGCTTCAGAAGGCCCTGGACAAAGCACCGGACAATGCGGTGACACATGCAGGACTTGGACGCTTTTATCAAGTGAGAAAAGACCTGAAAAAAGCGGAGGATTATTACAAGAAGGCCGTTTCCCTCGAACCGGGTAATATCAGTTTGTATTTGCCGCTGGCTAATTTTTATCAGGGAGAAAAACGTTTTGAGGATGCGGAGCGTGTCCTGGTCAATGCAACAAAAGTGGATGCACAGGATGCAAAGCCGTATATGATGCTGGGTGAATTCTATGCCATACAAAAACGCATGGACGATGCAGAGGCGGCCTTTTTAAAGGCGCGGGCTTTTGAAAAAGAAGGCAGTGAAAGCCAAAAAAGACTCGTGCGTTTATATCTCATGAAAGGAGAGAAAGATAAGCTGAGGCCCGCCATCGATGACATTCTCAAAACCTCTCCTAAAGACCCGGACGGCTTGTACTTTAAAGGCCGGCTTTTATTATCCGAAGGCAAGGTAGCTGCCGCTGGAGATCTCTTCCGGGAGGTGGTTCAGCTCAGACCGGATTATCCGACCATCCATTTTTATACCGCACAGATACACTTGTTACAAAATGAAGTCCAGCAAGCGCGGACCGCGCTGATTGAATCGGGAAAAAGAGAACCCAATCATGTGCCGACTCGCTTGTCCCTTGCCGAAATTTACTTGCGCTCCCGCTCTTTTGAATTGGTCTTGGAAGAACTTGAACCTGTTTTGAAGATCGAGCCGGATAATGTAAAAGCCCATATCTTGAGGGGAGACGCGGCTGTGAGTTTGGAACAGGAAGACAATGCGGAAACGTATTATCGCCAGGCGATACAGCTTCAACCCGAAAACCCGACACCGCATTTTCGGATGGGGGTTTTGCGGTTTTCCCAAAAAAAGTTTAAGGAAGCCACGGCATTCTTTGAAAAAACACTGTCACTGAATCCTGCCCTGGTTGAACCCCTTTCGCAAATTGTGGGCATTAAACTCATCGAAAACGATGTAAAGGGGGCCATCCGCCGGGTCAGTACACAAATTAAGGCGGTTCCCGAAAATGGAATATTTTACCGGCTGAGAGGGGGGCTTTATTCTGCCAATAAAGAAAAAGATAAGGCGGTGGCGGATTATAAAAAAGCCATCGCACTGAATCCGAATGATCTTCCCACGTATCTTGATCTTGGTAATCTTTATGGCCGGCATAAAGAATATGAACAGGCGATTCTTGAATTAGATGAAGGTATTCAGAAAAATCCGGATATCCCCCAACCCTATATGATGAAGGGTGTGATTTATGATGCCCAACAACAATATGACAATGCAAAGGCGCAGTACGAAAAAGTGCTGGAAATGGACCCCAAATTTGGTCCGGCGGCCAATAACCTGGCCTGGATTTATGCTGAACACGGAGGAAATATAGATCAGGCGCTGTCCCTGGCGCAGATCGCAATGGAGCAGTTTCCAGATGATCCGAGTGTTTCAGATACTTTGGGCTGGATTTACTATAAAAAGAATGCATTCCTTAAAGCGATTTCTTTGTTAGAGAGCAGTGTTGAAAAGCTCCCTGAGAATCCGATTGTGCGTTATCATCTTGGCATGGCTTACGCTAAGGAAGGAAAGACAGAGTTGGCAAAAACCACGCTGTCTGAAGCACTTGAAATGAACCGGGAATTTCCAGGAGCAGAGGAGGCTGAAAGAACGCTCAAGGAGTTACTGTAAGATATTTTTTGATGTTTTGTGTTTTTTAACCTGCCTGTATCCATAAATCCTCATTGCGAAAAGAAAAACTTATTCAAAAAATTACGGCGGTTCGGACTTCTAAAAAAGCATGGCCTGATGTGATTGAAGGGCTGTTTTCTATTCTTCAGGAAGGAATGGCCTTTCATATGGGGTGGTTTTTTTCAGTGGATATAAAAACCCACCGGCCGCTGGAAAACAGTTTGCAGTTCTGGTCCGGCCCAAGCGCTCAAATTGAAACAGGACCTTTGTTTCTCGATGAAAAATTTTTCCCCAGCGTCTCTGATTTTAGTGATCAGGGGTGCCTGTCAATACGAGGGGCCGAGTATTGGCAGGAGGCCCAGTTTGTTAAACATCCGTTATATCAGAGAGGCAAAGATCTTTGACGAAATGGTCATAAAATCAAAAATAGCATTTGATTCGCCTTATGTCGTGTTTCATCACAATATGTATAATTCCAAGACGAAACTTAAATCCTGCAAGGCATCCGTTAAGCACTTGTACTTAACTAAGGACAGGGTCCCTTGCGGTTTGCCGGATTTTATTATGGAGAAATGGGGGATAAAGCAGTAGCGATTTACTATGGAAAAATCCAAGATTTCAGAATGGGAAATGCAGGGCAATATCGGGGTGCTTACACTGAGTAATCCGCCCCAAAATTATCTGAATGAACCTGAGTTTGTCGACCTGTCAGATTTGAAAAGGTGGACCGATAATGATGCTCCGCGGGGAATAATAATAAGAGGAAAGGGGAGGCATTTTTGTGCAGGGTTTGATAAGGACGAGATCTTTAAGATAACCGATAAGGCGGTGCTCCGTGAAGCATTAAGAAGAAGCGAAAAGACCCTTTATTATCTTGAAGACTTACCCGTCCCCGTTGTAGGGGCCATTACCGGTGTCTGCTTTGGGGCCGGGCTGGAACTTGTTTTTTTATCCAGCCCCCTGGATGCATTTA
>CALZIJ010000047.1 GCA_945787655.1 Nitrospiria bacterium
GAAAAGAAGGCGATGGCCGAATACGGAAGTTCCGACTCCGGTGCCTCGCTCGGCGACATTCTCGGCGCCGCCATAAAGTCGAAGCAGAAGGCGCAACAGGCGGAAACCGACGGCGACAGCGACAAGTAAGCCGCGAACCTCGCGGTTCCGCAGCGTCCGGCACCGCTATGCACGAACGTCGGAATGCCGGCCCGTATTCCTTTCGATAACGGCTGGACTGGATAATGTTGCTTTGTTCATAGTGGCTTCTGTCTTGACGGACCGGTTGCGCTTTGGCACGTTCTAGGGGATGGGAACCTAAAGGATGGTGGCCGTCTGCGATGGTGGTCATCAGGGGCCCGGCATCGCCATGCAGGAAAGGGTGTTCCGGATGACCAAATCCGAGCTTATTCAACGATTGGCGGAAAACCACCCACACCTTTATCATTCTAAATATGCTTCAAATCGTTACGCTGGTTCCCTCTATCTATATGCTGGTTCCCTCTATCTATATATTGTTGGGGACTGCAGATACCTCAAAGTACGGGTCCATTCTTATACCCCCTAAATAGAAAGGACTTTACTCATGAAAAAAATCAACCCAGTCGCAGGAACGTTACAATAAAAACCCCTTTTATTTTACCTCCTCACAGCCTTTATGCCAAAGTGCTGAAAAACAAACGGTTCCCTGTGTAAATCAACCTTTGAAAGAAATGCCATAAATGTGTATATTGTCATGGAATTAAAAATTGGGTATAAGTACACACTTCAATCGTTAAAAGTTTAAACAAAAAGTTAGAACCCTTAAAAATGACAACCCGTAAAATTGCAGTCTTAAACGGGATCTGCAGTGAACACTTGGGGCACCCGATGAAAAAAAGATTTCTCCAGAGCAGTATCAAATTAAAGCCGATTGCTTACGCCGCTGGGATGGCCTTGCTTTTTTCGGGCTTGAGCAAACTGGCTCATGCGCAAGACGGGACAGCGCCTCCCTCGAACAACATCGCGTGGATCATTGGGTCCATTATTTTTGTGATCGGTGTGATCGGTGGGTTTTTATGGTATATGCACAAACTGCAAGACCGCTTCTTTGAAGGATGCAAGGAAGAAAAACACATGGCCCTGTTTTTTGAAAGCCCGGCGGGACTGCCTGCAGGAACGGTCCGGTCCGTCCTGGCCTTGATCATTGTCACCATTTCCTTGTACTTCATTGTCGTGGGAACCTTCACGGGGACAGGTTTTCCGGAAACGCTGACAACGGTTTTAGGGACGGTCATCGGGTTTTATTTTGGGGCGCGCTCCAGCTCAAAAGGCTCAGAGCAGGCCCAACTGGATCAAGTCAAAGCCTATCAGGAAGACCGCGACAAGGCCATGACACAACACGGAGATAATCTCGCCGGGAAAATCCAAAAAGGAATCGCCATGACAAAGGTCGCCGTGGATCTTT
Organism: Nitrospiria bacterium; assembly: GCA_945787655.1. GTDB lineage: Bacteria > Nitrospirota > Nitrospiria > SBBL01 > JAADHI01 > JAADHI01. Next base: position 1,427 of record CALZIJ010000047.1, read on the forward strand.
TACCAGATGACCTCAAGAAAAAGTACAGCGGTGTCATCGGCAAGCTGGAGAATGGATTAAGCTCCGTTAAAGACCTTTCCAAACTCGGGAATGCCGTCCAGGCGGTCGACAAGGCGAAGGAAGTGTTCGATGCCTTTCGGAAGGAAAACCCGGTTAAGGATATTGTAAAAAAAGCCAGCCTGTCTTTTGCGACGGTACTGGGCGGGTCCGTTCCCCCTGTCGCCATTATCGGAGCCGTTGTTGCCGTGGGAACTGCGCTCGCAGGCGTCGCATATCAAAAGTGGAAATCGCGCATTTTGCATGCCCCATTCTCCCCGGCGGACACCCCGCTTAAAATTGTGGATGCCAATACCGGCTTTACACTTTTTTTGAAATGCCCGATCTTCAAAAAGGCTTTCATGCCTGAACTGGAAGCGAACAACCGGCCGTTTATTGGCGATGCGGTCAAAGACTTTCTTGGACCAACGGAGAAAACAACGCTCTGGAATCAATACAAAGACCGCTTTGAATCGATGGAAGAATTTGAAGCCGGCTTGGATGAATTTCGGCGGGCCGCCGTGGATTTGGAAATTAAAAACGAGATTCCACCGGAGCTGCTCACAGAAGTTGGCGGTTATGAAAACCTGGTGGCCAGCATTGATAAAATTCACGCCAACCCGGAAGCCAAAGCGGACTTGGATGCCGTATTTATGATTTCCCAGGGATTGCAGCAAAAAGGCGAGCCGGTCAAATCCATCTTTAAAAAAGTTCGGGAGGACATCGAATCATGAGGTCCGTTTGCCCCAAGCCCTTGCAATTCGTCTTCTTCAGTATCCTGCTCATCCCCTTTTTGATCTCAGGATGCAACCCCGCGCTAAAGCCGCTCAAAAAAGCCAAAGCCGCCTGGGAAAAGCAGGAGTTTGCCAGCTTGGCCGCCATGGAGGTCTCCTGCAAGCCCTCGGACAAAGGATGCAATCAACTTCATTTGATGAAGGGCGACGCGTGTTTCCAGCTGGGCAAACTGGGCATCGACATCAAAAAACACTTCGCTTGCGCGGTCAATGCGCTCCAAACCGGCATCACGCAAACCGGCGACTGGCAAATGAACGCCCTTAACCTCAACCGCGCGCAGACCTATGAAAATTTAATGGAATCACTCCGGCTCTGGCAGGATACAAAGCAGGGCGCGGAAGCCGAAAAGATTACCCATCAACTCGTGAGTACGGCGCAAACCTTCTTGCAGCTTGAACCGGGACATCTTGCGGGTATTTTCTTTTTAAACAGCGGCGCATATACCTTGCTTCGCTCCGAACTGCTTCGGCAAAACAATCCTGCAAAACTGTGTATGGATTTAAACCACATCCTCCGATCCCTGAAAACCTTTGAACCCAAGGCGCGGGGGACGAAATATGCGCCGAATTTTAAACGTTTGCGCATGGATGTCAGCACGGCAAAAACAACGGTGAGCAACTGCCCCTGAATAACGGAGTCTGATGATGCCTTACACACGCGGCTTAAAATATAGTTTTCCTTTAATGCGGGGAGACGATGTCCTTGCTGTACAACACCGATTACGGGAAATCGGCCACAGCCCCTCTTTAACTCCGGACGGGCTTTACGGCGCCGAAACAAAAGACGCCATACTCACCTTTCAACGGACTAAGCAGCTCAAGGCAGACGGGATTGTGGGGCCGCGAACATGGACACTGCTTTTCGAATCGATAAAAAAAGAAACGGCTTCCAATAAAATTCAAACCATATTGAAAGATCTTCAAAACCCGCATGGGTTCCGCGAGAGTGTGACCTGGCAGCTCTCACCGGAAGGGCTGCTTATTTCTGGGAAAAAACCGGAAAATACCGGAGGGAAACCCATCACCGTCAGAAAAATCTGGGATCAGTTTGGGGAATCGATTACGGATTGGGGCACCTCTATCGGCGTACCGGTGGAACTCATTATCGCCACAATTTGTACAGAAACTCGTGGAGACCCCAATGCCGTGCGGGAGGAACCGGGATATCTCTCTGATGAAGAGACCCCGAATAAAGTTTCTCCGGGCCTGACGCAAACCCTCATTTCCACTGCCCGTGACGCACTCGGAGACGATTCGATTGACCGAGTGTGGTTGTTAAAACCTGACAATGCCATCCGTGCAGGCACGGCCTATATCGCGCACCAATGGAAAGTCTCTCATTTCGACCCGCCTAAAGTCGCTTGCGCCTATAATGCAGGGGGTGTTTATTACAATAGTAGTGAAAAAAACCGCTGGAAAATGCGGCAATACCCGATTAACAGTTCTGAACACGCGGACCGTTATATTAAATGGTTTAATGATGCCTTCCGTCTGTTTTCGGAAGAAGATCTCAGTCCCGAAATGAGCTTTTACAAACTTCTCAACCCCTAAGTGCCACCCCTGTTTTTTTGTTCCTTTTCTGAACACAAGAATAATCTTCTCCTATTATTAAAAATCTGCTTTTATCTATAAAGTTTTCCCGGAAAATCGCCGATAACTAACATTAGGTTCCCGGTGCGTTTTTTGAAGAATACGGTCACCCTTTCTTCTTAATCTGTATTCACCGGACCACGGGGTATTTTGCGCTGATGATTTAAATACGAACAAAACCACATCGACCTGGGAGGGCGCTGCAGTTTTTGATCATTCTCACATTAAATAGATATTTTTTAAGAAAAGGGCACGATGTTTAATGAAAGTAAATCCTGAACTACCTCAACAAAAAAAACAAGCCCCAAAAAGCCAAAGCGCGCAACATTTAAAAACAGAAACAAATCAGGCGGGGCGAATACTGATCGTCGAGGATAAAACGACCGTTTATTCTCAACTTCAAAAAATATTAGGCAGCAAGGGGTCTGCGTCAGATCAGAATCCCACGATAAAGAAAGGGGAAACACATCCAAAACCTTCCAGTGACGGGACCACGTTCACAATAACATCCGTCCGGAGCGGCAAAGATGCCCTAGACCGCATTCAGGAAGCCCAAAAGAATGGGACGCCCTACACGATGGTCTTTGTCGTCCCGACGACAACACCGGGCAAAGAAGCGCTGAAAACCATTTCGACAGTACTTCATGAAGACCCGGCCCTACAAATTATCCTCTGTACTGAACATCAGGACTATCGCTGGGATGAAATCCTTAAACATATTGGAGAAACAGACCGGTTATTGATTCTGAAAAACCCCCTCGAACCCATCGATACCCTTCAACTGGTGCATGCGCTCCAGAAAAAATGGATGGTAAACCAACAAAATCACCTTCGCTTAAAGCAAGCGGAAGCGCAACTCCTCTCTCGGACACGGGCCTTGCGTGCTGTAAATCACCGCCTCAAAGACGAGGTCTCCGGACGGGAACGAATAGAAATGGAATTACGCCTGGCCCAAAAACTGGAAGCCGTCGGACAACTGGCCGCGGGGATCGCACACGAGATTAACACCCCCATCCAATTTATCGGGGATAATGTCCATTTTTTGAAAACCTCTTTTGATGATTACCTGGGATTGATTTCAAAATATCAAGAAGCCTGTCGTCTTTTATCGAATATGCCTGAACATCAAACACTTGCAGAAGAGATCGAGGAAGAAGAAGAAATTACAGATTTGGATTTTTTACAAGAGCGGGTGCCCAGGGCGTTTGAAAGAGCCTTTGAAGGTCTGGAGCGGGTCACCACAATCGTCCAGGCCATGAAGGAATTCTCACATCCTGACCAGCGCGAAAAAGTTCCCACAGACCTGAATAACAGTATCAGCAATACCCTCACAGTCGCCACCAACGAATATAAGTATGTTGCTGAAATCGAGACCGATTTTGGGGACATTCCACCTGTCACTTGCTTGGGCGGGGACGTCAATCAGGTTTTTCTAAACCTGATTGTTAACGCTGCACATGCCATCGCCGATATCGTCAAAGACCCTGAAGAAAAAGGGAAAATATGGATTAAAACTGAAAAAGAGGATGCACATACCGTGCTGATAACCATTCGTGATTCCGGGAGCGGCATCCCGGAAGACATCCGACAGAGAATATTCGACCCCTTTTTTACAACCAAAGGCGTCGGGAAGGGAACGGGCCAGGGGCTTGCTATCGCCCGATCTGTGATCGTCGACAAGCATAACGGCACCATGTCCCTGGAAAGCAATGTTGGCGAAGGGACTACTTTTTTTATCCGCTTGCCCATCAATGGAAACACACTATCTAAAGAGGAGGCCGCATGAAACGAATCCTATTCGTTGACGATGAACCCCGTATTCTGGAGGGGCTTCAAAACCTGCTCCGGAGACAACGCAGGAAATGGGATATGGTATTTGCCCTGGGTGGAGAACACGCACTGGAAGAACTCAAAAAGGCCCCGTTTGATGTCATCGTCACAGATATGCGCATGCCAGGCATTGATGGCGCCGCCCTTTTAAGGGAAGTCCAGCAAACACATAAAAATACTGTGCGTATTGTGCTCTCAGGCTATACAGAACTGGAAGCCGCGCTCCGGGTTGTTCCTGTAGCGCATCAATTCCTAACCAAACCCTGTAGCCCGGAAGTCCTGGAAAATGTTGTAGAACGCGCATGTACACTGCAAGCCCTGGTGTCCAACGAAGTGCTGCTTCAAACGATCGGGAAAATAGAAAAACTGCCTCCCCTCCCGCGTATGTACAGTGCCCTGACCACTGCACTCTCCGACCCGGATACGGGCGCGGAAGAGGTTTCCAAGATACTGGGCCAAGACATTGCCATGTGCGCCAAAATGTTGCAACTTGTCAATTCTTCTTTTTTCGCTTCCGCGATGAAAATTACCAATATCCAGTTTGCAGTCGTCCGCCTCGGATTTCAGACAATTAAAAACCTGGCGCTCTCGCTGGAATTATTTCATTCCGATATTGTCTCAAGGGTTGAAGGGTTTTCAGTTGAAACCCTTCAAAAAGAGGCCTTGATGACCGCTCACATCGCCAAAAGTCTGTTTAAGGAAAAACGACAATCAGATGATGCCTTCATGGCAGCCATGCTGCACGATATCGGAACCTTGATTATGGCGACGGAAATACCGGATGAGCTCGAGCAGGCCATTCAGGTCTCCAAAGAAGAACACATTCCGCAACACGAAGCGGAACAAAAAGTGATTGGGGTGACACATGCCGAAGTCGGGGCCTATCTTTTAGGTGTTTGGGGATTACCCTATCCTATCGTGGAAGCTGTGGCCAATCACCATACGCCGGGACGAGTCCCTTCTCAGGACTTTGATACCCTGGCCGCCGTGTATGTTTCTGATTACTTGAGGCGTGAAGTCGAAAATGACATCACACTTGCTCTTCCACTCGATGAAGCTTACTTGGAAAAACTGGGCGTTTCTGAGCAAATGGGGGACTGGAGAAAGATCGCTGAAAAACAGGCAGAAAACATGCAGGACCCAACAATGGCATAGACAACTGTTACAATGGGAGACACGCATGAGTTACTCAGAAGTGATCAGCAGGTTCCCATGATCGAGGATATCCATCTGTATACGGCTTCAATCCTTATAAAGGCCCGTCGGGAAGGTCTATCTCTCTTCCCTCTGGACACTGCTAATGACGATATGGGATCTAAAAATAAACCACAACCCATCATAGAATGCGGATAAAAACATGATATCCCGTCTGATTGATACGACTCCAAAATACAGAAGACTTTTGTCCCCTTCGGAGAGCTTCTTTGAATCAATCAACACTCCGCCTGCAAATAAGAGTCGAATACTAAACCCAAAATATTGCTTCAAGTTTAGGTCACCTGAAATATACTTCACATCTTGGCCTGTGGAGGAGGAAAAATGAAAAATGAAAATACAGTGTTATTTGTAGACGACGAACCCAATGTTGTTGAGGGCCTTCAAAACCGTTTACATAAAGAAGCCTATCGCATACTCACCGCAACATCAGCAAAGGAAGGGCTTGAAATACTCACCCGTACACGGGTGGATGTCGTTGTCTCAGACGAGCAAATGCCTGGGATGACGGGCTCTGAATTTTTAGCACAAGTCTATAAATCCTATCCGGAAACCATACGAATTATCCTGACAGGACAGGCCAGTTTGGAAGCCGCCATCCGGGCCATTAACGAAGGGAAAATCTACCGCTTTCTGACTAAACCCTGTAATGCTGTCGATCTTTCCCAAACCATCCGGCATGCCCTTCAGATGAAAACACTCACGAAAGAAAGCGCACGACTGCTTTCCACGGCACGCCGTCAAAACGAAATTCTTTCAGATTTGGAAAAAGAACATCCGGGTATTTCACGCATTAATCAAACGGAAGAAGGAGAAATCCTACTGGAAGAATCAAATTATGATGTGGAATTACTTTTGAAGGAAATTAACGAGGAAATCAATTTATTTGAAAACTAACCCGCCTCATCATAAAACGGAGAGAAGGTTAACCTCCTCTCCGTTTTATGAAAAAAGTCTCGCGTAAGCCGAGTTCTGTCCCCTGACACATTCTCAGGGGGATGATCATTTCTCTTGACCAGATGTTGCCACCTGGTTCCAGCGACCGAACCCGAGTGCATTGAATGGGCCATTCTTAATGGAGACAGGATCCCTCCATAGGCACTCCTATTTGGTCTTGCTCCGGGTGGGGTTTACCATGCCTTCGATGTCACCATCGAAGCGGTGAGCTCTTACCTCGCCGTTTCACCCTTACCTGTCCGTAAACAGGCGGTTTTTTTTCTGTGGCACTTTCCTTAGGGTCGCCCCCAGTCGCCGTTAGCGACCACCCTGCCCGATGGAGCTCGGACTTTCCTCACCTTGCACAAAGCAAAGCGCGATCATCTGCTAGACTTTTTTCAAGATTATCCTAACGCAAAACCGCTGTCCCACACAAGTATTGCATCATATTCCCTGCGACCATTGCAATTTATGATTTAACGGGAATCGAGTGCCTGATTGGCCAGGCGGTCGGCTTCTTTATTTTGTTCGCGGGGGATATGATGGAAATAAACACGGCCAGGTCGTATTTTTTCACACAGCGCTTTCGCTTTTTTTGCCAATACGACCATTCCTTTGTTTTTGATTTTATATACCCCGGTCATCTGGCGCACCACCAGCTGCGAATCCAGATAAAAATCAACGCGTTCAGGTTTAAATGGAACGACTACTTCCAGACCGCGAATCAGCGCTGTGTACTCCGCTTCGTTGTTCGTCGCCAGACCGAGAGACTCTGAAAGTGTTTTGACCAAGGCGCCGTTTTTTTCCTTTACGACCACTCCGATACTGGCTTCACCGGGATTTCCGCGTGAAGCGCCGTCTGTGTATACAGAAAAAGATTTCGACAAGGCTAAAAAGAGTCCATCGTTTTACAATGCAGGAGGGGATGCACGGACAGAGAAGGCTGCATATTTTATTTTGCCGCTTCCTCGACCGGCTTGGCATATAGAATGCGGTGACAATAACCGCAGGTCAATACTTTTTCCTGCCGTTTGACTTCCGCGATCAGCTGGGGCGGAAGACTAAAATGGCAGCCCGTGCAAGTGAAGCCGTTCACAGGAACCACTGCCAAGCCCTTATTACTGGTGAACAGACGTTGGTAGGATGAAAGCAGGTTTTTAGAGATTTTCTCCGCAGTGGCCTGCCATTCGGCTTCGATTTCAGCCACTGTAGATGCAACTGCGTCCATTTCGGCCTGCATCTCTTTTTTGATCTCAGAAAATTCGGCTTCATCCTTGGACAGAGTTGTTTCCTTTTCCGAGATCTCCTCGGTTAGGCGCTCAGCCTCATCCATAGCGGTAATGAGCTGATCCTCGATCTCGCTTTTGCTGTTTCGCGCGGCGGCAATTTCCTGAAGGTGAGCGTGGTATTCTTTATTTGTCTTTAAGTCTGTCAGTCTCAATTTTAATTTGACAATTTTATCTTCGATAACCTGAAGGGCCAGTTCTTTTTCTTTTCGTTCCTGAGTAATGACTTTCAGTGTTGCGCGCGCCTCCTCAAGCTCTGACCGGGCATCTAATAACGGCTTCTCTGCAATCGCCATTTTTTCAGGAAAACTTTCCAGGATTTCCCTGTCTTTCTGACGTTTCAGATCCATGGTTTGGAGCTGAATGAGCAATGCCAGTTCTTCTTTCACGCCTTTCCCCCCTATAATGACTTTCCACCCCAAGCAGGTTGGTGGGCCCACCAGGACTCGAACCTGGGACCAACCGGTTATGAGCCGGTAGCTCTAACCAACTGAGCTATGGGCCCTGCCGTACTGTGGATGATCACTCCCTCTTATGATTATATAATTTCAACAAAACTCTTTAAACGCTTACTTCGGCTTGGGTGACGCAATTTCCGCAAGGCTTTCGCCTCGATTTGACGAATTCGCTCACGGGTAACTTCAAAATCCTGCCCCACCTCTTCCAAAGTATGATCCGTCGCTTCCCCTATGCCAAAACGTTTTCTCAAAACCTTTTCTTCTCTGGGGGTTAAAGTTTGCAACACACTGTCAATTTGTCTCTGAAGGTCGTAACGAATTGCCGCATCAAGAGGGGAGATGACCTTCTTGTCCTCTATAAAGTCGCCAAGATGTGAATCTTCTTCTTCTCCAATCGGTGTTTCCAAAGAAATCGGCTCTTTTGCGATTTTTAAAATCTTTCGCACCTTTTCCAGCGGAAGCTCCATTTTTTCCGCAATCTCTTCCGGTGTAGGCTCCCGGCCCAGCTCTTGAACTAACTGCCTTGAAGTTCGAATGAGCTTATTGATTGTTTCAATCATATGTACCGGTATTCGAATGGTTCTGGCCTGATCAGCAATGGCACGTGTAATCGCCTGCCGAATCCACCAGGTCGCATAGGTTGAAAACTTATATCCACGTTGATATTCAAATTTATCCACGGCCTTCATCAAACCGATATTGCCCTCCTGAATCAAATCAAGAAATTGCAGTCCACGGTTTGTGTATTTTTTGGCAATGCTGACCACCAAACGGAGATTGGCTTCAACCAGTTCACTTTTTGCAAATTTGACACGCTGTTCCGCACGGTAAAGCTGCCGGATGGAATCCTTCAATTCACTGGAAGGCACCATGGATTCTTCTTCTATTTCTTCAATACGCTTCCTCGCATGCCGGTATGATTTCTCATACATGGAAATCTGATCTGAAGAAAGCTTCAGCCGCCTTTCTGCTGCACGCCTTTCTTTTTCTCCTTTTTTTATCTTGGTGAAAAACTGGGGCAGATCTTCTTTGACGCCGCATTTTTTCTTGCAGTGCGCTATTTCCCTTTCCGCTTGGATCGTGCTGTTTGCCATACCACGGACCCGATCAATCAAACGTTCCAGTATTTGTGGATTAAGGTTTAAGCCCTCTATTTTCCGAATGATCTTCTTGCGTGTTTCCTTTCGGGTCTCAAGAGACAGGGCTTTGGATTTCACGCTTCGTACGGATTTGGCTTTTTCAATAATCCTGAAATGCTCGCGTTGCAAACCCTTGAGCTGCGCCATGGTATGCAGTACTTTTTTCTTTAAATCTTCCTTATCCTGTTCCTCAACTTCAAATTCTTCTTCCGGGATCGAGACGACATCGTCAAGGGCAACTTCCTCTGCGCGCAAGGCATCACCGAGATCGACCACCTCCATCATCGCAAAAGGCATCCCCAAAATTGCGCTTGATATTTCCCATTGCCCGGCTTCTATTTTTTTGGCGATCGTCGTTTCACCTTCTCTCGAAAGCAAAGGCACCGATCCGATTTCTTTTAGATACAAGCGGACAGGATCATCAGTTCGACCCACTACACCCGGCGTCAGATCAATCTCTCGATCATTTTCATCAGCATTGATCTCCCGACCGTTGTCATCATTGTCTCCACTGTTTGAATCTGATTCATCAGAAAGGGCCTCAAAGCGTGTTGACTCTTCAGGGTCAATCACTTCAATTTCCATTTCTCCAAACATCACCATAATACTATCGATCTGCTCCGGTGAAAGAATATCGACTGGGAGCGCATTGTTCAGCTCCGCATAGGTTAGATACCCTTTCTCTTTTCCCAGAGAAATGAGTTGCTTGACTTCTTCTAATTTTTCTTCTTTGGACATGAAACCTCCAGCCTAGTGTAGCCCTGCCAATTGGCTCGATTTTATTTTAAGATCATAATTCTTTTTCAAAAGTGCCTTTTTTTCTTCCAGATTATCTGAAACCTGTTTTAATTGAAGCGCAATCTTGCGGCGCTCCCGTTCAATCTTTTTTCTACACAACATCTTGATACAATCTTTTTCAATCTGTTTCACTTGCTCTAAATCAAATTCAAGAACCGCCAACCGGCTGATCAGCATCTGAGAAGCCGAGTCATTATTACGCATTCCATGTTCAGGTTGGCGCCATTGCCCTGCCTGACTGTCCCAATAGAAAGAAATCACTTTGTTCAGCAGCGGATGCGTAAAGTCCTCTATACTCAAATAATCATTCAGCGCCTCAGGTTCAACATGCCCTTGTACCAACAGCATTAGAATTTTTTCTTCTTCATCAGGAATCCGTTCCGTTTCCGTTTTCGTCGGCGTCTTTTTTAGCAGTTGATGAGGGCGGTACGTTTTCTCCTGTGTTCTGAAACGGGAAAACTCCGCCCGCACATCCCCTTCCTGTAAGAGAAGTGCATCGGACAACACTTTCAAATAATGGCTTTTTTCAACTTGGGATTTTAAACGTTGAATCAAAGGCAGGGTTTTTCGAATCACCTGCATTTTTTCTTCAATACGTTTGGGAGAACACTGTTCAATGGCTTGTGAAATCGCAAAATCAATGACCGTTTGACCTTGTTCCAATACGGTCAAAAATTTATCCTTGCCCATTTCCCTGATTAATAAATCCGGATCTTTCCCAGGCGGAAGCGTCACGATTCGGGCAGAAACTTCCTGCTCAATCAGAAGCGGCACCGTACGAAGCGCCGCGCGAATGCCCGCCTGATCTCCGTCAAACACAAGAATCATTCTTTCAGACAAACGACGAACCAGCTGCAAATGAGATTCCGTCAACGCCGTTCCTAGAGTTGCGACCACGTTTGGAATACCGGCTTGTGCCGCCGTGACCACATCAAAATACCCCTCAACAATCACCAATGGGTCAGACCCCGTGTTTTTAACCAGGTCTATCCCGTAGAGAATCTTTCCTTTTGTGAAAACATGCGTTTCAGCGGTATTCAAATATTTGGGCATGCTGTCATCTAAAACCCGCCCGCCGAATCCGACCACCTTGCCCTGGCGCGTTCGAATAGGAAACAATACCCGGTTTCTGAAACGGTCAAACCCCCTGGATTTTCCGGAAGAGGGAATGCCACGCTCTGCTTTGCTCGAAATCAAACCGGCTTTTTCAAGCTGCTCAACCGTAAAAGTATTCCCCAGGGCTTGAATGAGGTAATCCCACCCAGGCGGCGCGAACCCAATGGAAAAGTCCCGAATGCTTTCCTTTTTTAATCCCCGGTCTCTTAAATAAGAGACCGGGGCACTTGTTTCTGATTGCTTCAAGAGGTTCTTGTGGTAATAATCAGCCGCGGCCGCATTGGCTTCAAAAATCACTTCAGAGGCACTTCGATCCGCCCCGGCCATCCGGACATCCTCCTCCGGCAAGGAAATACCGCCGCGCTCGGCCAAAACCCGAACTGCTTCAGGAAAGGATAATCCCTCTATTTTGCCAACAAAATGAAAGACATCCCCTCCTTCACCACAACCGAAACAGTGGAAAAATTGCCTTATTGGATTCACCGAGAATGAAGGGGTTTTTTCCTCATGGAAGGGGCAGAGGCCTGTAAAGTTTTGACCCGTCTTTTTGAGTGAGAGGTGTTCGGAAACAATGGAAACAAGGTCCGAGCGCTCGCGGATGGTGTCAATCAACTGGTTTGAAATTGATTTTTGCGCCAAAAAAAGAGCTCCCCCTTATTTAAGTTTTAAAAAATAAATTCGTCGCTGTTGCACCTTATGTATTTTCCTGAAGGCAGGATTGAAGCATTTTACGAATGGCCGCCCCTTCGGCCTGCCCTCGCAAAGCAGGGACAAGGGTTTTCATGACAACGCCCATTTGCTTCATTTCCGTAATGCCTGCCGCTGAAATCGCTTCTTTAACTTTCGATCTGAGTTCATCTTCCGAAAGCGGTTTAGGTAAATACTGCATTAGCACTTCTAATTCCCGTGATTCTTTTTCGGCCAATTCATTCCTTCCGGCCTGCGTATACTGGTCAATAGATTCCTTCCGCTGCTTGGCGGCGGAAACAATCACAGACAAAAGTTCGTCTTCCGTCAGTTCCGCATCCTTTCCTTTTTCGATTTCTTTGTTTTTTATAGTCGAAAATAAAAGACGGATCACCGACACACGGTCCATCTCCTTCGCACGCATGGCGGTTTTCAAATCATCTTTCAATTGGTCTTTAATCATCATCCACTAACCTGCCAAACCAAATTTTTAATAATATCACTAGATTTTTACCCCTGTCAAATAATGAATTGGCCCAGCTTAAAGCGTACCTTGTAATCGTGGAAAACACAAAATATTGGGGAGGAGGGGATATCCACCTACGTTTTAAAGGGTTGTTCTATTAAGCCGGTTAAAACCAGAGGGCTTGAACTGAAAAAGACTTAAACAAAAACAACCGGGAGCAGACTTTTTTGATTGACTTGTCCTATGGTGGTCAAAGAAAGGAATTCCTGTTTGAATAGTTGCTCAGCAAGGGTTTGTATGTCTTCTCTTGAAACTTGGTCTATCTCTCGAATAATTTCCTTGAGGGAAAAGTTCCGGCCAAAGTGCAGCTCTTCTTTTGCAATTCGGCACATTCGAGTGCTGGTACTTTCCATGCCAAGTACCAGCCCCCCTTTCGTTTGACGTTTCGCCCGCGCCAATTCTGCTTCCTGCACGCCTTCCTTTTTAATTTGAGAAAGCATCCGGGTCACCACTTCGATGACCTTGTTCACGTTTTCAGGGCTTGTGCCTGCATAAACCGTAAACAGTCCACCGTCATGGTAAGAGGACGAAGATGAATAGATGGAATAGGCCCAGCCACGTTCTTCCCTGACTTCCTGAAAAAGCCGGGAACTCGCACCCCCGCCTAAAATGGTGCTTAAAAGATACAAAACATAACGTTTTGGATCGACAGAAGAAAGTCCAGCCGTCCCCAAACAAAGGTGGGTTTGCTCCAGTTTCTTCTTTTTAACCTGAACATGCGGGCGGATTTCGGGGGGTATTCTGGGTGCCCGGCGGGTCTGTTTATTGGCATAGCCCCCAAAAGCGGACTCAATCTGCTTAATCATGGAGGACAAATCAAAATGACCCGCTACGGAAATGACCATTTCATGCGGATCATAGAGCCGCCGGATATAATTCAGGATTTTACCCCTAGTCATGGCTAAAATATTTTCTGGCGTCCCCAGGATAGAATGGGCAAGCGCGCTGCCTTTCCAGGTTTTTTCAATATGCAGGTCATACACAAAATCTTCCGGGTCATCTTCGACCATTTTAATTTCTTCGACGATGACATGGCTTTCTTTCTCGATCTCCGCCTCATCAAAACGGGACTCTTGTAGAATATCAGAAAGGAGATCAACCACGATCGGGAAATGTTCATCGAGTACCTTGGCATAAAAGGTTGTGGTCTCACGGGTTGTAAAGGCATTCAACTCGCCCCCCAGCTCATCAATTTCAAGTGCAATCTCTTTCGCTGACCGGTTATTGGTGCCTTTGAAAAACATGTGTTCCAAAAAATGAGAGATCCCTTCTTCGTCCTCCCCTTCGTCACGAGAGCCCACATTGACCCAAAGCCCGATAGAAACAGACTTCACAGAAGGAATGCGTTCTGCCACAACCCGAATACCATTTTGAAGCACCCACCGATGGATCACTGGTAATTTCCTGATGTTGTTATAGAAAACGAAATCAGCGGAATACGTAAAGAAATCAGAAGCTTATTCTGCCTTTCCGGCCTCTTCATGACTGACTTTCGTTTGGGGTTTTTCCTCTTTTGGAAGGAGTTCCTTTCGGGAAAGCCGAATCTTTCCTTGACGGTCAACCTCAAGCACCTTGACCTTGATTTCATCGCCTTCCTTGACTTCATCCCGGACATTTTTAACCCGGTGATTTGCCAATTGGGAAATATGAACCAGCCCATCTGTCCCCTTGCGAATCTCTACAAAAGCGCCAAAATCCATAATGCGGACGACTTTTCCAAGGTACACCTTTCCCACTTCAACTTCTTCGACAATGCTGCTGATCATGTCCACGGCCTTTTTCGAGGCTTCTTCGTCCGCTGATGCAATATGAATAACACCCAGATCATCGATATTAATCTTTACTCCGGTTTCTTCAATAATGCCTCGGATGACCTTTCCGCCCTGGCCGATCACTTCCCGAACTTTTTCCGGTTTCACTTGCATGGTGATAATTCTTGGCGCATAGGTGGATAAATCCTCCCGCGGCGCGGATAACGCAGACACCATTTTTTCAAGGATATGCAAGCGGCCGGCCTTGGCCTGCTCCAGGGCTGTTTTCATCACCTCAGTGGTGATTCCACCGATTTTAATATCCATTTGCAAAGCTGTCACCCACTTGATCCCCTTCCTTAATTAAACCCATGGCAATCCCTGCAACCGGTTTTTTAATCGGCACACCCGCATCCATAAGGGCCAGGGTTCCCCCACAGACCGTCGCCATCGAGGAAGAACCGTTGGATTCCAGAATATCCGAAACGATGCGCAAGGTATAAGGAAAATCTTCCTTGCCGGGAATCACCGGCTTTAACGCCCGTTCCGCTAAAGCGCCGTGTCCAATTTCCCGGCGTCCGGGCCCTCGAAGGGGACGGGTTTCTCCCACTGAAAATGGGGGAAAATTATAGTGGAGCATGAAAGATTTTTTGGATTCTCCTTCAAGAGAATCAATCCGTTGCTCGTCATCCGCCGTACCCAAGGTGACAACTGCCAAGCTTTGGGTTTCTCCCCGTGTAAAAAGCGCGGACCCATGGGTGCGCGGCAGCACCCCTGCTTCACATGTAATGGTACGGATATCCGTCGTTCCACGGCCATCAGTACGGATGCCTTTAATCAGAATCATCTGCCGGACTTCACGCCGCTCAATGTCATGAAAAATCGTTTTAACGGCCTTGATTTTCTCTTCGTCCTCAGAATCCATTTCACTTATTTTTTTATCGAGTATATGATCCAGCTGTTCCTGGCGGGCTGTCTTATTCGGGATACATACCGCCTCTCGAATGGCATCGGTCAGCGCCGCATCTATTTCAGCGATCAGGGCTTCATCCCTTTCAACAACAGGGGCCTCTCTTTTATCCTTACCGGCTTTGCCTTGAAGTTCGTTTTGAAGCGAAATGATTTTACGCACGACATCATGACCAAACTGTATTGCATCTAAAATTGCGGCTTCTGAAAGCTCCTTGGACTCACTTTCAACCATCATCACCGCATCCGCCGTACCCACCACCACGATATTAATGTCACTTTTCTCAATCTCTTCCAGGGAAGGGTTTGCGATCAATTGCTCATTGACCCGACCCACACGTACTGCGCCCAGCGGACCGCCAAAAGGGATATCAGAAATCGTAACTGCCGCTGAGGCCGCGATAATGCCGAGGATATCACTGACCCCGCCCTGATCACTGGATAAAACCGAGGCAATAATTTGTGTTTCAAAATGCCAATTCTCAGGAAATAATGGACGCATGGGGCGGTCAATCAGGCGGCTGGTTAATATTTCCTTTTCTCCAAGACGGCCCTCCCGCTTAAAAAACCCCCCCGGGATTTTTCCTGCGGCAAAAGCCTTTTCGACGTAATCCACAGTTAAGGGTAAAAAATTAACATCCTTGGCGACCTTTGAGGCCACAGCAGTGACAAGCACAACGGTTTCTCCGTATTGCGCCAAAACCGCGCCATCCGATTGTTTGGCCATACGCCCTGTTTCTAAAATTAATGCCTTCCCGCCGATCTCGGTTTCTACGCGATGGATCATAATGGGTACTCCTTATCTATATTTTTGAAGGGAATGTATACAAAGGGCGGTAAAGCACAGAACGACAATGAAAGACCAAGAAAACCCTGTTCAGGCATTTCTTAACCTATCATTGTATTTCTGTGCCTTCGCCCGCGATGGGTCTTATTTTCTTAAGCCTAACTTTTTAATAATGGCTTGGTATCGATTGGTGTCCGATTTTTTAAGATAGTCCAGCAGCTTTCTTCGCCGCCCAACCATATGAATTAAACCTCTTCTGGAATGATGATCTTTTTTATGTTGATTGAAATGATCCATCAGACCTGAAATCCGATTACTCAAAAGCGCAATTTGAACCTCTGGTGAACCGGTATCCTTATCATGCGTTGCGTTGTCTTTAATGATATTCTCTTTAACCTCTTTCAGTAGTGCCATTTAACCACTCTCCTTAAAATAGGGACAGAAGATACGCTTCTATTGTGCCATATCCTTGTTACTCGGCAACATGCCGAGCCTTGTTTTAGTTTCTTAATACCGTTTTTATTTTAAAAGGAGCCGGGCCATCCGCCCCCGGCGATTCCTCAAACATCGAATCTCGTAAAGATTGACCGATTGCGATTAAATTTTCTTCCTGATCCAGAAAACGAAGCGGGCTGTCTTTTTCAAACGCATCCCACTTTTCCAAGCCATCAAAATTAATTTGCACGCCATTTAAAACCGCTTTAACCTCTGATGCTTTCACCCACAAGGCCGGGAACATCTTTAAAGCGGTATTTAAAGAATAAACTGACTTCTCCCACTCACCCGTCTGGTATTGTGTCACAAAAGTCTCCAGCTCAAGCGCATCATCAAGATCAAAATTCCCCGCACGTGTTCTGCGAAGAGAGAGTAAGTGTCCACCCACACCCAGATTTCGGCCAATATCCGCACACAATGTACGAATGTAGGTTCCCTTTGAACAAGTCACCTGAAAGGCCACATCCCGGCCATGAATTCCAAGAAACGTGATCTTTCGGATATGTACCGGTCTTTCGGGGCGCGCGACAACACCGCCGCCTCGGGCCACTTTATAGAGGGGCACACCATTAATTTTTACCGCAGAATACATCGGCGGACGCTGCATGTACGGACCCACAAACGACATCAATGACTCAATTATTTTTTTCGCGCCGGACGCGCCTGCCAATTCTCCCGGAATCGGCATGGAACAAATTACCTTCCCCGTCGCATCCTCTGTTTCAGTTTCCTCGCCCAATCTCAATACGGTGTCATAGGACTTGTCTGCGTCATTTAAGTAAGAAGCCAGCTTCGTCCCTTTCCCGAAACAAATCGGCAAAACACCCGTGGCTTGCGGATCGAGTGTTCCCAAATGCCCAACACGTTTTATCCGCATCACACTCCGGATTTTTGCAACAACATCGTGTGATGTCCAGCCTGTCGGCTTGTCAATATTTAAAAACCCTCCAACACGCTTTTGAGAAAGTCTTTCTTTTTGTGTATTCAAAAATCCATCCCTTTTCATACCGCCTGCTCGGTGGTATGGCCAAAACCTTCTTCAAGGTCCGGTCCCTCGTCCTGCTTCTCTTCCCCGGCTGCCACTTCTTCCAAGACTTCCAGTAAATGGGACACCCGTTCGGTCGCGCGATCAGCGACAAAGTTTAGCGCAGGAATACGTCGTAACGGAAGACGGCGAGATAATTCCCCCCGGACAAAACCACTCGCTTTTTTTAAGCCTGTAAAGACCTGTTTTTCATCCTGGGTTTCCTGAATACAAACATAGATACTGGCATTTCTAAAATCACGGGAAACATCGGCATGTGTCACGGTAACAAATCCAATACGGGGATCTCTCACTTTTTTTGTCAATATATCAGCCACTTCTTTTTTGAGAAGGTCGGCCACACGGTCTACACGATCACCCTGCATGTTTGAAAACCCCGTTAAATAAACTCTAAATGATGATGCAATATTTCCGCTTCATGAAAACTGGCTATTTCACTCACAACACGATCCAGCACCCCATTGACCAGACGTTGATCGTTGGAAAGCGTTGTGACCCCCAAGATGGCATTTTGCCATCGATCTTGCTCACCCACCTCTGCGACCACAACATCAAATTTGTTTTTTATTCTTGACTTCAGCTTTCGCAGAACCTGGCGTTTTTCCTTTAGAGAATGACACTGAGGCATATAAAGTTCAACCATGCAAAGCCCGACGCTGACCCCTTTCATTTTACATAGCGAAGCACAATGAGAAAACGTCTCGTCTACGCGGACTCAAGTTTCGTTGCAATCTTATCCAATACATACACTTCAAGCCTATCACCGACTTCGATGTCACTAAAACCTTCAATCCCAACACCGCACTCATATCCGGTTTGCACTTCCTTGACATCTTCCTTAAATCTCTTTAATGAAGCCAGTTTCCCTTCAAAAATCAATTCATTATCTCGAAACACCCTGACACCTTCACAGTTTCTGATGACCTGGCCTTCCTTGACATACCCCCCCGCGATCAAACCCTGCTTAGGCACACTGAACGTTTGTCTCACTTCAATTTTTCCAAGGATACGCTCTTCAAGCGTCGGCTCAAGCAGCCCTTCCATCGCAGAGCGCACCTCTGAAATCACATCATAAATAATGCTGTATAAACGAATATCAACTTTTTCCTGACCGGCCAGATCCTTCACTTTGGCTTCCGGTCTCACATTAAACCCAATAATGAAGGCACCGGAAGCCGCAGCGAGCATGACATCTGACTCGGTGATACCACCGACACTGCTATGCACAACCTGAAGTTTGACTGTATCCGTACTTAACTTTTCAAGAGATTCTTGCAGCGCCTCCGCAGACCCCTGAACATCGGCCTTAATAATAACATTCTGCTCCTTGGCAATCCCTTCTTTTATGCCTTGATAAAGATCATCCAGCGTCGTCCGACGCACTTGCGTTAGTTTTGTTGTCCGTTCGCGCTGCGCGCGGCTGGTCGCCACATCCTTGGCCACACGTTCATCTTCAACCGCAATAAAGGTATCACCCGCCTGAGGCACGCCGTCCATTCCGATCACTTCCACCGGAGTCGACGGTCCCGCTTCTTTGACCTTTTTCCCTTCATCGTTGACCAAGGCCCGTACTTTTCCATAATAAATTCCGGAAACAAATGCGCTTCCAACCCTTAATGTGCCTTCCTGCACCAACACCGTGGCAACCGGACCACGTCCCCGCTCCATTTTCGCTTCAACGATAATTCCGACCATCGACTTCTTCGGGTTGGCTTTCAGCTCCAGTATTTCAGCTTGCAGTTGAATCATTTCCAAAAGATGATCCAGACCCTGTTTTTTCTTTGCCGATACTTCAACATAAATCGTATTTCCTCCCCAATCTTCAGGGATTAATTCATGGTCGGACAGGGCCTGTTTAATTCGGTCCGGGTTTGCATCCGGGCGGTCTATTTTATTAATGGCGACAATGATCGGGACTTCCGCCGATTTCGCATGATCCACAGCCTCAATCGTTTGCGGCATGACCCCGTCATCCGCAGCGACGACAAGAACAACAATGTCCGTGACTTTTGCGCCCCGGGCACGCATGGCCGTAAAAGCCGCATGGCCGGGAGTATCCAGAAAAGTAACCGGTTTTCCCTCAGAAGTGACCATGTAAGCCCCAATATGCTGCGTAATCCCGCCTGCCTCACCTGCGGTCACCTTCGTCTCCCGAATGGCATCCAGCAGCGAGGTTTTTCCATGATCAACATGTCCCATAATCGTAATGACCGGGGGTCGGGGAACCATGGCCTCAGGATCCTCCGGCACATCGGTCATCAACAGTTCTTCTTCCGTCTTCTGGGCAACGACTTCCGTGTTGACTTCAAAAGCCTCTGCAATCAAGGACGCCTCATCCAGACCGATGGGTTCATTAATGGTCGCCATTTTACCCAGCTCCATCAGCTTACCCATAATACTGTTTACTTTTTGACCGATCAGCTCGGAAAACTCTTTTACCGTGATCCCTTCGTAAATCTTGATCACTTTCTTTCTGGGTTTGGCAACATCTACAACCGGGCCGTGCCCTCTTCGCCCAGACTTACGGTCATCCCGGCGATGAACGGGCTTAAAGTCTTGCCATTTTCGGGCATCCTGAGTCGCCGTATTTTTTAAATCCGCATCAGGCCCTGACCATTTCGTCCGCCGTGCCCGCTTTGTTTTTTCCTTGGGTTTTGCAGGCGCCTCTTTTTTTTCTTCTCCAGAACCCGCCTCTGCCGTGACGACTTTAGCAGGCGTTTCAACCGTTGGTTCTTTGGCTGCGGCTGCAGCCGGCTCAAGCTCAGCTTCCGGGGTCGCGGGAGCGTCATCCACTGCGGGGATCTCCTTGGAGGCAGCCGCTTCTTTCGGCAATTCGCTTTTTTCTTCCTCAACCGGTGGGGCGACAGGCAGACCCTCTGCTGCGGCAAGCGGCTCGGTTTCTGTTTCTTTCGTGGGCGTTTTCGCGACAACGACTTCTTCGACAGGTTTTTCTTCTGGTATTTCCTTTTCGGGTTCCTTAGGCACAGCCTTGGGCTCAGCCTTTTTCTTTCTTAATACAAATCGCTTCTTCCCTGCAGGTTCCGCCGGGGGTTCTGCTTTCTTGGCTGTTTTCCCTTTTTTAGGCTTCTCAGACGGCTTCAAATGCTTTGCCTTTTTCATCACCGCCTGAACATCATCCTCTGTTAGCGTACTCATGTGGCTTTTCACCTGAATATCCAGCTTTTTCAAGAGGACAATCAGCTCTTTCGAGGGAATACCGACTTCTTTGGAAAGTTCAAAAACTCTCATAAAATATTAGCTTTCTGCGATTTTCTCAGTCTCTGTTTCTTGCTGTTTCGCCCGATCTTCTTCTGAAATGTTTTCAACAGATTCTTTATTCCCTTCCAAAAGACGAACATGTTCACGGGCAGTTTCAAGTAACCGAGACGCCGTTTTTGCCCCGATCAATGGCAAGCCCGATAAAGTGGTCTCATCCGATTCCGCCAGGGCTGAAATCGTCTCGATCCCGTTTTCCTTCAAGATATCCGCCAATTTCTCTCCCACACCCGGCAGCTCCGACAATACATATTCTCCGCCGCTTTCAGAAATACGTTGTGCTTCCAACGCGGCTTCTTCTTTCTGAAGGTCCTGTTCACGTGAGATCGCCGCAGAAATTTCCTGATCCCGTTCTTTAGCACGCTCACTTTCATATTCTGTTTGATTAATAATATCAATTTTCCACCCAGTCAATTTTGAAGCCAACCGCACATTCTGACCTTTTTTCCCGATGGCCAGCGAAAGCTGCTGCTCAGAGACCACGACCAATGCCGACTTTTCCAATTCGTTAACACCGACCTTGTCGACAACGGCAGGACTCAACGCCTCTCCGATATACGTTCTGGGGTCATCGGTCCAGGTAACAATATCAATTTTTTCTCCCCGGAGTTCCCGAACAACAGACTGGACACGGGAACCACGAACTCCCACGCATGCGCCGACGGGGTCCACTGACGAGTCATTGGAAAAAACAGCAATTTTCGTCCGGTCACCGGGCTCACGAACAACCCCCTTAATAACAACGACCCCTTCCCCGATTTCAGGCACTTCCATTTCAAACAATTTGGACACAAATTCAGCCCGCCCGCGGGATAAAATCACTTGTGGTCCGCGGGATGAAAGCCGAACTTCAGCCAGGTAGGCCCGAATCCGATCTCCACGGCGGTAGCTTTCCCTCGGCGCTTGCTCCGAATCAGGCTACAATGCCTGTGTTTTGCCCAGCTAAACAAGTTTATTCCGCCGATCCTGACCCAGAATCATCCCACTGATAATTTCCCCGACACGACCGGAATATTCCCGATGAACCGCCTCCCACTCAGCCTCCCTCACCCGCTGAAAAATCACCTGCTTTGCTGTTTGAGCGGCAATACGCCCCAAATCTTCCATTTCGAGCAATGCCCCGATTTCATCCCCTACTTCAGCAAGCTCATCCATTTCCCGGGCTTCCTCAAGGGAAACCTCGGTTTGAGGGTCTACAACGGTTTCCACAATCGTTTTAAGTGAAATAGCTTCAATTTCCCCGGTTTCCCGGTCCAATCGGACTTCAACATTTTCACCAACGCCGTAGCGCTTTTTGGCAGCCGATACAAGTGCGGACTCCACAGCGGTAATAATGGTTTCACTTTCAATTCCCTTTTCCCGTCCAATCTGATCAATAATGGCAAGGAGTTCGCGACTCATCTCTTTTTAACCTTTCTTTTTGGGTTCAGAGGGAAACTCGACCTCAAGACACCCCGTGGAGATCAAGCAATAAGGAATTTGAACCGACATGCCCTCATCCGTCCGAAGATCAACAGTTTCATCTTTAAAACCACAAAGCCTTCCGATGAATACTTTCTGATTGATTAGTTTTTCTGTTGTTTTTATTTTCACCCTTTTCCCGATAAACCGATGATAATCTTCTTCATGCCGAAGCGGCCGGTTCAAACCAGGAGAGGACACTTCCAGAGTATATGCATTCGGAATATGATCTGCCACATCCAAAGCCGGCCCAAGCAGGCGGCTTAATTGCTCACAATCCCCCAGAGAGACGCCCCCTGTTTTATCAATAAAAACACGCAGCTGGCGGCCTGATATTTGAAGATCAAATAATTCCAGACCAAGTGACTGCAACAAGGGAGACAACACCGCTTTGATTTTATCCTTTAAGGAAGCGCGGGAAAGTTGTGACGCACGGCCCTGTTCATCTGTAGGCGATACGTCATCCTGTGCTGCGGATATATCCTTATCTTTTATCCGGTGTTCCAAAACAGATAACAAGACCTGCCTCTAAAAACAAAAAAGTGGGCAAAAACACGGCCCACCAACCCAAGTAGCCTAAAATCTGATTTTTATAACACAGTCTATGCCGGAAAGCAAGATCCGGCACAGGACGGGAAGGTCCATAGGCCGACACAAACCCTTTTTTAATCCTGGATAAATTGATGAAAGGCTTCATACAAAAGCAGACTCACTCTGCCGGGCTTTCCCGTGCCCACCGGCTTGTCATTTAAACGGACCACCGGCAACACTTCAACCGTTGTACCGGTCAGAAAAAGCTCATCAGCCGTATAAAGATCATCCAGGCTCAAATCCGCTTCACACATCTCCAAGCCTTTTTCTCTTCCCACTTTGAGGACCGTATCCCGCATAATCCCGGAAAGGATGTAAGGCCCTTCTGGGGGGGTCATCACTTTTTCGCCGAAAACAGCAAAA
Organism: Nitrospiria bacterium; assembly: GCA_945787655.1. Lineage (GTDB taxonomy): Bacteria > Nitrospirota > Nitrospiria > SBBL01 > JAADHI01 > JAADHI01. Next base: position 24,576 of record CALZIJ010000047.1, read on the forward strand.
ACATTACTCCCCGCGCCTTCCATCACCTTTCCTTCTCGCACAAAAAGGCTTTCAAAGGCACCCATCCGTTTTGCCGATTCACGCGCCATGACATTGGGAAGCAGGTTGAGCGATTTTACATGGCACTTGGCCCAGCGGATATCTTCCGTTGAAATCACACCTACCCCTTCATTCCTCATGACTTCAGGCAACGGTTTGTGCGGACGAAACGTCATCACCAGGGTTGAGCGGTTTTTTTTAGGGAAGGCATGGTCTCGCGGAGCCGCACCCCGTGTCAGTTGGATATAAATCAGAATGTCTTTGAAATGACATTTTTTACACCCCAACCGGACAATTTTTTCCAACATCTCCATCGGATAGGGGACTTCGATTTCAAGGGCCTTCGCACTGATATGCAAGCGCTCTAAATGTTCTTTCAAATCCAGAAGGGTATTCCCGTGGGACCGGATCACCTCGTACACTCCGTCCCCAAATTGAAATCCGCGGTCTTCGATGGATATTTTAGCAGATGAAACCGGACCCCACTTCCCATTTATAAATGCAATGTTCGGCATATTTAAATCAATCTTCCCCTTTCTTCTTCATCAACACATAATAAAAAGCATACAATGCCTCACGTTCTTCCTTTATTTCAAGTACATCAAAGCATTTTCCAAATATCTTTAAAAAGTCGTCTCGCCTAAAAAAGCGGTCATAATGCCCCTGATGGGCCACCCAGTCCCGTGTACGATGTTCATCGGCATGGTGTTTGAAATGTTCTGAAAAACAACACAGCAAAAAATAACCACCCGGTTTCAATAAGGGCACCACGCTCCTTAAATACGCAGTGGTGTCGCGCCGCCTCACATGATGCAGACAGCCATAGTCCAACATCACATCAAAACTGCCTGGTAAAAAAGGAAGATGAAAAACATCTCCCTGAACCAGTTGAAACCGAGCGCTGTCACCCTCAAAAAACGACGCAGCGCGGGCAAGCGCCAGTGTTTGATAATCCAGACCCACCGCTTGATATCCGGCATTGGCAAAAAAAGCCGTGTGCCGGCCTTCACCGCAGCCGATGTCCAGCACCCGGCCGTTTTGCTGCTCAGGCTGAAACCGTTTTAAAAACTGGACAACAGGCCCAGAGGCCCCCGTCACCGGCCAACCATGCGCCCCGTTTTTATAGGCCGTTTCAAAATACTTTTTTTGGCTTTCGTAAAGATCCATTCTGATTTGTCCGTTCCAAAAATCACCCGGTCACCTGTACTGTAAATGGTTACACCATCTACATCCGTACAGCTCCGGCACGGGTTAAGTATTTTTTAACAGTAAGATTTGTTTTTCCCTATTCGCATCCCTCATGATATCCAAACCACCGTGTATCACTAACACGGCGATCATCAGACCCACGATCACATCAGGGTATCTTGCGTCAAATAGATAGACAAGAACGCCACTCGCAATAATACCCACGTTGGCAATAACATCATTTTTTGAAAAAATCCAGCTGGCACGCATGTGCACCTCATCTTCTTTATGTTTTGAAATCAGCAGAAGGCAAATGATATTTGCAACGAGCGCCGCACCTCCGACAATAACCATGAAATACGGTTCCGGCTCACTCCCGAATAAAATTCTTCGCACAATATCTGCCAGAACCAAGGCCCCCAATATGATTTGAAAAATGCCGCTGAGGTGAGCCGCGCCGACTTTTAGCCTTGCTGCCCGGCCAACCGCATAAAGTGCGATTCCATAAACAGCCGCGTCCGAAAGCATGTCCAGAGAATCCGCAATCAATGCAGTCGAATCACTCATTATACCCAGCGTTATCTCAATAAAAAACATTGAAATATTAATCACAAGAAGCGTCATCAACACACGGCTTTGCGCTTTATTTTTGATTTCTATTTCGCAACCGCAATCAGACATATCACCCTAACCGCCAATGTTCAAAACACAGCCCTTCAAATATCCGTCTCTTCGCTGACCAGGTGGCCCGTTTCAAACCGTCTTCCCGACAACACACTTAAGTCCAGCGTTTGATAAGCCCCGCTAAGAATCAATTCAGCCAGGCCGCGGCCAGCCGCGTACGACTGCATTACGCCATGACCCGAAAAGGAATGGGCCTCATACACATTGTCGAGGCCGGATACCGCTCCGATAATAGCACTTTTGTCAGGGGAAACGGCATATAATCCGGCCCACCCGCCAGTGCGTTTCAGCCGGTCAAACCGGCTGCTGCGTGCGGACAGCCTCGGCCAAACTTCGGTCATAAAGAAGCCCTCTCCCTCGTCATCAAAGCAGTATCCTGGTGCTTCCGAAGGCACGGCATACCCCGAAAGAATGTGGCCTGCCTCATGATGAAAATAAAGACCAGTCGTATCAACCACCATACCGTAAGGGGACAAATCTATATCCTGTCCGTGTATTATGGCGACCTGTCGCCGCAGAGGCCGTGCCGGAGTCGTTTGGCCATATAATGCCGAAAGACGAGGCGCCCAGCATCCGGCGGCATTGACCAAAATTCCGGTTTTAAGGGTCGTCTTTTCCGCCTCGTCCGGAAGGTTTTCATCCACAAGGTATTGCGCCACGGCCTCGTCTGTTTCAATCCGCTTCAATTCGACAGATTGCACCTTATCTGACTTGACCGTGACTGACGACACGGCCTGGTGGTCGATCCACTGAACCCCCGATGATTCGGCCTTCGAACGATAATAGGATTTCAACAAATTCGGATTAATCAGCCCGTCATTGGGAGAGAAAATCGCCTTGTAAACGCCGCCCAATCGATCCAAAAAAGGAAAACGTCGAGGGATCGCGTCTTGCGGTAACGGCACCACGGTCACCCCTAAACGGGTTTGTAAATCCATTCGCCGCGCCGCTTCGGGCCACGCGCTTTCATCATACAACCAGAGATACCCTTTTTGCTGGAAACCGACTGCTTCGGCGACGGACTGATAAAACAGGATGGATGCATTCGAAAGATCGATATTGACCGCCGCACCCCAAGTCGCGCGGACGCCGCCTGCGTTGCGTTCGGACGATCCCCATTTTCCACTCAGATCACAATCAACAACCCCAATGCCCGTTGCGCCCTGCTCGGCCAGGGCCATCGCAATGCTGCTGCCAATAATACCGCCGCCCACGATCAGGATATTGAATGATTGCGCCATGATCTGTGGTACCCCTCATGAAAACAGGATGGTCTTGTTTTTAAACACCGTCACCTTTCGGTTCAGGTGCTGCCATATGGCCCGCGACAACACGACTTTTTCCAGATCACGTCCTTTCCGGATAAAATCCTCGACACGATCGGTATGGCTCACCGGAACCACATCCTGCTCGATAATCGGCCCGCCATCCAGTTCCGCCGTCACATAATGGCTCGTCACCCCGATAATCTTCACGCCCCGCTCATACGCGGAATGATACGGTCTTGCTCCGGGAAAGGCCGGTAAAAAAGAGTGATGAATATTAATGATGCGATGGGGATAGTGACGGACAAAGTCATCTGATAAAATTTGCATATAGCGGGCCAGTACAACGAAATCAATATGATATTGCTTCAATAGCGCCAGCTCTTTTTCTTCTTGTTCTTTTTTATTTTCCTTGGTGACGGGAAGCACATGGAAATCAATGTCCAGATTTTTAGCGGCGGGTTCCAGGTCCGGATGATTGCTGATGATGAGCGGAATCTCCACTTGCCATTCCCCGGCCTGATACCGCGACAACACATCATAAAGACAATGCGCATGTTGAGAGACAAACACCGCCATGCGGGGCCGCTCATCCGAGGTGTACAGGGACCACTCCATCTTGAAAGGACTTGCGATGACCTCCTGAAATCGTTTTTTAAACAAGTCCACCCCAATCTCAAAACCCGCAAAGTCCCATTCAATCCGCATGAAAAAATGGTTTTCGATGGGGTCCACATACTGCTCCAAATTGATGATGTTACCGTTTCTTTCCCGAATAAAAGCCGTTACCGACGCGATCAACCCTTTCTGGTCCGGACAAGAAACAATCAGGGTGGCCGAAACATCGGTCTTATGCTCAGAACTCATCTATTCCTCCGTGTCATCATTCGCGGTTTACATTGGTTCAATTGATTTTGAAGATAGGACTTATTTTAAAAAGATGCAAATATTTTGACTATTTTCTTCTCCGACCGCCTTCCGTGTCAATGCCTGCATTATTCCGGAGCAACCGAAGACAAAGACGGCATTTATGATATGATGCCCCCCATGAATACATATGACGTGATGGTTATCGGCGCGGGCAGCGCAGGACGTTATGCGGCGCGGGCCGCCGCCGGGCAGGGGGCAAAGGTCGGCCTGGTGGAAGTGGGTCCCTTCGGCGGGCTTTGCATATTAAAAGGCTGCATGCCGACAAAGGCCTATTTGCGATCAGCTGAACTGGTTGGTCTTATCCAGCGCAGTCCGGAAATCGGTGTCCATACCGAAGGGAACATCCGGCTCGATTTTAACCACATCAAAAAAAGGAAAGACCGGCTCATTGCGGAAATGGCGGACTACGCGAAAATGGGCATCGACAGCGAAGACAATATCACGCTGCTCGAAGGCCCGGCCCAATTTTTATCCCCCCGGTCCATTCAAGTGGGCAACACCGAGTACACCTGTGAAAAATTTGTCATCGCCACCGGATCAAAAGAAATCATTCCGCCTTTTCCGGGCCTGAAGGAAACGGGCTTCATCACCAGCGACGATGCACTCGAACTGGGGAAATTACCCGCCTCGCTCATTGTGTTGGGCGGCGGGGCGGAGGCCCTGGAATTTGGACAGTTTTTCCACCGCATGGGCGTTCAAACCACACTCATTCAGCGCAGTGCACACGTTTTAAGCTGGGAAGACGCTGATGTCGGCGAAGCCCTGGGGAAGATTTTTCGGAAAGACGGCATCGATCTGAAAACAGGCACAAAAATCACGCATATCGAAAAAACCGGCTCCATTAAAAAAGTGACTTTTGAACACGAAGGCAAACCCCTTACGGTTGAAGGCAATGAGATACTGCTTGTCACGGGCCGGACAGGGAATGTCGAAAACCTGCGTCTCGATCAAGCCGGTGTCGAAATGGATAACTCGGGAATCCGCGTCAATGCGTATTTACAAACCAGCAATCCGAATATTTATGCGGCGGGGGATGTCACGGGTCTGAACCTGGTCGTCAATGTCGCCACCCATCAGGGGGATATCGCCGGGACAAACGTGATCAACGGGCCTGAAAAAAAAGCGGACTACCGCGTCATGCCGATTGCCGTGTTTTGCGATCCGCAATTTGCCAAGGTCGGACTGTCAGAAAAAGAGGCCGAGGCACAGGGAATTGCCGTGCAAGTCGGCAAATATCCCTTTGACGATCTGGGCAAAGCTATCGTGACAAACCAGACGGAAGGGTTCATGAAAATTTTGGCGAACCCCAAAAGCGGTGAAATTCTGGGCGCTCAAATTCTCGGCGCAGAGGCCTCGAACCTCATTCACCAGGCCGCCATCGCCATGCATTATCGGGCGACCCTGAAGGACTATGCCAACATTGCCCACATCCACCCCACGCTGGCCGAGATTATGCTTTATGCGGTGGAAGACATGCTGGGGATCGATTAAAGCTTGTTGAAAAAAATTGAATTTATTGCCTGACGGTGTTTTTTTCGGGCAGGGCGCTGAGGGCTTCTTTGATCACCGTCGATGTCGCCGGAATCGTATCCACGGCCGGGAATTTAATGGTTTCAATGCCTTTAACCATGCCGATGTCGCGTGCGAACCAGCTAGTGGTTTCATCCACCAGCTCGAATAATTCGTTATTTTTAGAAAGGGTCAGTTTGATTTTCATCAGTCCGGTCAATTTGAGTGCCTTTTCAAATCGGCCCGCCGGGACAGAAACCGCTTCAAAACCTTCGACGGTCACCTTGGCCATCACAGCAGCCAGTTCCTCAATCCCGTCACCGTCCAAATCCTGACCGTAAGGCACGGCAGATTTTTCAACCTGAGTGAATGATTGGCCCACCCGGAGCGGGAACTGCATCACCAAATAAGGCACCAATTTGCTTTCAAAGGGTGTCGTGGGTTCACCGCCGTGATATACCACGCTGTCATCATTTCGGGAAAAATAATGTTCCGCCGGCCCCTGGTTGGCCTGATTGCTTTCCGTAAATATTTTTACTTCGACCCCGTCTTTTCTCGTCGTTCCTTTTACGGTGGAAACATTGGTATACGTTGCAATTTTCTGTACTTTTTCATCAATCGTCCCCTCATAAGTCCAGCGCATGCCGATCTCATCGGGGAAATACCGTTCAAGTTCGGGGATGGGGCCTTCTTCGGCATTGGCGGTGAGCGTCGATGTCATCAGCAGGGCGATTACTATAATGTTCATCACTTTCATAGACCTGATCCTGTCTCACCATTTACAACGACGGTGCGCTACTGTACGACAGCACAACAGCCAAAAGCAACCGGAGGCGAGACACAAAAAAGAGGGCAGGCCAAAAACCCATTCCCTTCATTGCTTTTTTCTTTGGGATCGGTTAAAAATCGTTGACACAACATTCGTTTTGTTTTTTCAGGCTGATTCCCCGAACACATCGTCGTTTTCTCCACTGCCGGGAACACCATCCTGAACTTTTTTCACATCATGACAGACCGATCACTCAGGAAGGGATGTCGATTTAATAATGAGCACAATCAAAATATTTCTGGCTTCGTCCTCGGAACTAAAAGCCGACCGCGAACAATTCGAGATATTCATTAACCGTAAAAACAAGGACTGGCACGACAAAGGGGTTTTTCTGGAATTGGTGATCTGGGAAGACTTTCCCGACGCCATGTCACAGACCCGTTTGCAAGATGAATACAACACCGCCCTCCGCAAATGCGATCTTTTTGTCATGTTGTTTTGCACGAAAGTCGGCCTCTACACCGCGGAGGAATTTGAAACCGCCTTCGGCGCGTTTCAGAAAAACAACACGCCCCTGATCTACACCTATTTTAAAGATGCCCCAATCACGACAGGCAGTGCGGTTGAAGAAGATATGATGAGCATGTGGACCTTTCGGAAAAAAATAAAAACGCTGGGTCATTTTGTTACCGTCTATAAAAACATCGAGGATCTACAGCTTCAATTCGGCCAACAGCTGGACAAACTGGCTGACGCGGGCTTCATTAAACTCACAACAAACGCGCCCGCGCGTTTTGCCGAAAACCAGCATACCATCCCTCACTTGCTCACGCCGCCGCCCTTTTTGCCGGACAATTTTTTAGGGCGGGATGAAGACCTCAAGACGATTAAAAACCAGTTGTTTGATGAAAACAATCTTTTGCTGCTCGTGAACGGCGAAGGCGGCATCGGCAAAACCTCGCTGGCTTCGAAATATTTTCACGATTATCAAGGGGAATACACCCATGCCGCCTGGGTGCTGAGCGAGGGCGATATCGCCCAGGCGCTTTTGCAGGCGCTGCCGGGGCCTTTGGGGCTGCGCTTTGCGGAAAAGGCGCCCTCCGAGGCGCGCTTAGCCGAGCTGCTGCGGGTCTTGGCCGGGCTTCAAGCGCCCTGCCTTTTAGTCATCGATAACGCCAATGCGCTTGCGGACCTTGAGCGGCGCTACCTGGACCTGCGGCGCTGCCCCAATGTTCATATATTGCTCACAAGCCGCATCACCGCCTTCGGCCACGCGCCCGCCTTTAAAATCGAGGGGCTGCCCGCGGGCGAGGCGCTTGCCCTTTTCCGTCGGCATTACCCCGCACATCTTGCCAGCGAAGATGCGCTTTTTGAAGACATTCGGGCTGCCACGGGCGGCAATACGCTCGTCATCGAATTGCTCGCAAAAACCCTGCACGCCGCCAATCAGCTCAAAACCCGCACCACCTTAAGCGGCCTGCTTTCAAACTTGCGCGAAAAGGGCCTGCTCGCCCTTGGACAGAGCCGGGCCGTATCTACCGCCTATCAAAGCCAAGGCACGCTGCGGCAGGAGAAGCCAGAGGCCATTATTTCCGCCATGTACGACCTCACCCCCTTGTCGCAGGAAGAATGCGCCCTGCTCTCTGTTTTCTCGGTTCTGCCTGCGGAAAACATCCCTTTTAACATTTTGGAAAGCCTGCTCGGCGGCGGGGACGCGCTGGAAACACCCCTGCTGTCACTCGCCCGGCAGGGCTGGGTCGAATACAACGAAAACACCCGCGCCTTCAAGTGCAGCCCGGTCGTGCAGGAAATCACAAAGAAGAAAAACCCGAAGCTTTTTGAAGACTGCCAGTCACTCATCGCCGCCTTGTCGGACAAGCTGAAATTCGAAGGGTACACAGGCCATTTACTAAATGCCAGCTATGCGGAGGCCGCGCTGTTTGCCCGTTACGGACAAAGCCTCGTGCCCCCCTTTTCTGTCGCCACCCATGAAGTCGCCGTCCTCTGTGAACGGATCGGCAATTATCACACAGCGACCGGCAATTTTCCGCAAGCCCTGCAATTTTTTGAAGACTACGAACGTCTCGAAAAAGACCTGCATAAGGCGCACCCCGACAATGTCACCTTTAAAAATAGTCTCGCCATCGCCTGCCAATTTCTCGGCAATACGCATGCAGCGCTCGGGGACCCGAAAAAGGCTCTCGGCTTTTTTGAAGACTACGAACGTCTCGGAAAAGACCT
>CALZIJ010000048.1 GCA_945787655.1 Nitrospiria bacterium
GACTAAATATATTTTTATCACCGGCGGGGTGATCTCATCCCTGGGAAAAGGACTTTCGGCAGCCGCGATCGGGACTTTGCTTGAGGCCCGCGGTTTGTCCATCACTTTCCTTAAACTCGATCCATACATTAATGTCGATCCGGGTACGATGAATCCCTATCAACACGGGGAGGTCTTTGTCACAGATGACGGGGCTGAAACCGATCTGGATTTAGGGCATTATGAACGTTACAGTACGACGACGATGGGCAAACAAAACAACTTCACATCGGGCGAAATCTATTTCAATGTGATCTCCAAGGAGCGCCGGGGAGATTACCTGGGCGGCACGGTTCAGGTGGTCCCGCACATCACTGACGAGATTAAAAATGCCATTTTTAATCTCGGCGACTCCAAGGTCAATGGAAAAACCGTTGACATAGTGATCGTTGAAATCGGCGGGACGGTCGGGGATATTGAAAGCCTTCCATTTCTCGAAGCGATCAGACAGTTTCCTTTTGACATCGGGAAAGAACACGTGCTGTATCTGCACCTGACACTGGTCCCTTATATCAAGGTGGCGGACGAACTTAAAACCAAACCAACACAACACAGTGTCAATAAAATGCGTGAAATCGGGATTCAGCCGGACATTTTACTTTGTCGGACCGATCATTTTATTTCACCCGATTTAAAACGGAAAATTGCCTTGTTTTGCAGTGTTGAAAAAGAAGCCGTGGTCACTGGAAAGGACGTGAGCAGTATCTATGAACTGCCGCTTGTTTTTCATGAAGAAAAACTGGATGAAATCATTATCAAGAAACTGGGTCTTGAAACCCCGTCTCCTCAATTAGAAAAATGGACCCAAATTTTAAAAACAGTCGAAAATCCGGACGGGGAGGTGACGATTGCCTTAATCGGGAAATATGTCGACTTGAAAGATTCCTATAAAAGCCTCTACGAATCCCTTATACACGGCGGCATCGACAATCGCGTGAAAGTCAATGTGGAATGGATTAACAGTGAGACGCTCGAAGAAAAAGGGGTTGAAAACCTGCTTTCAGATGTGGACGGGATTCTCGTGGCCAGCGGGTTTGGCCAACGGGGGATTGAGGGAAAAATTTCCGCCATTCGATACGCACGGCAAAACAAAGTTCCCTTTTTGGGGATTTGTTTGGGTATGCAATGCGCAGTGATTGAATTTGCAAGAAATGTCGCCGGATTAACCGACGCAAACAGTGCAGAATTTATACCGGAAGGGCCTCAATCCGTCATCGATTTGTTGCCGGAACAACGACATTTGACGGACAAGGGCGCAACCATGCGTTTGGGCGCGTATCCCTGTCGTCTTAAAAAAGACACCAGGGTTTACGATGTTTATCAAACGCTGGATATTTCCGAACGGCACCGTCACCGCTATGAAGTCAATAATACATACCGTGCAGCACTCGAAAAAGCCGGCCTGGTTTTTAGCGGGGTCTCTCCAGACGGAGAACTCGTCGAAATTATCGAACTAAAAGACCATCCCTGGTTTGTCGGTGTTCAATTTCATCCCGAATTTAAATCACGGCCTCAGTCTCCCCATCCATTGTTTACGGGATTTATTAAAGCCTCTCAAATTGCAGCTTCACCGCTTGCCGTTAAAACGTGAGCATGATTTTTTAATATGCCGTCTGAACAGTCCGAACAAATAATGAATGAGGGGATTCGGGTTCTAAAGATTGAAACCGAGGCCATATCCCGTTTAATACAGCACATCGATCACCACTTTGCCGATGCAGTGGAGTTGTGTTTTCAATGCAAAGGCCATATTGTCGTGATTGGTATGGGTAAATCGGGATTGATCGGGAAAAAAATGAGCGCGACATTTGCCAGCACGGGCACACCCTCTTTTTTTATGCATCCCTCAGAGGCCATTCATGGGGACTTGGGGATGATCTCAAAACATGACGTCGCCATTATGATTTCTAATAGTGGTGAAACCGAAGAAATTCTTCGCATCCTTCCATCCCTGAAACGACTTGACCTTAAACTGGTCACTTTAACCGGAGAAGTCAAATCTACATTGGCTAAAAGATCGAATGTGGTTTTAGACGTCTCGGTTAAGGAAGAGGCGTGTTCGCTGGGGCTTGCGCCCACCGCAAGTACAACGGCCGCACTGGCAATGGGTGATGCCATCGCCATGGCGCTTCTTCAACAAAAGGGGTTTAAAAAAGAGGACTTTGCCAGCTTTCATCCCGGCGGAAGCCTGGGAAGAAACCTGTTGCTGAAAGTAGAAGATGTGATGCATACCGGACCGGAAATTCCGATCGTAACGGCAGATACGCCAATGAATGAAGTTGTGCTTGAAATGTCTGTCAAAAAACTGGGAATGACAACGGTCATTGATCAAAACAATACCTTAACTGGTATTATTACAGACGGAGATTTAAGAAGATTATTCAAGTCTGCCGGACAGTCCGGGGAAGCAATATTCTCCCTTCCCGCGAAAGAGGCGATGAGCAAGCGTCCCAAAACGATCAAGAAATCCGCCCTTGCTGCGGAAGCGATCCGAATCATGGAAGACGCTTCAATTACCGCCTTGGTTGCCTTGAGTAATTCGGGAAATATTGAAGGGATTGTCCATTTACATGATCTATTAAAAAAGGGAGCGGTATAAATTATTCAAGCAGTTTCTGATCTCCCGGTCTTGTTTAAGTGATGCGTAGATGAAAGGCTCAAAACGACTAACCCGTTCTATTGTATTATTTCTTTTAAAAACCATCAGCGGGATAACCCGCCTGATGCCGTGGCGTTTTTCCGTTCAAATAGGCGGATTGCTGGGAATACTGGCTTTTTATGTCTTAGGCCGGGAACGAAAACGGTCTTTTGAGGGACTACGCATCGCCTTTGGCAATGAAAAATCGGATCGCGCCCTGACAGAAATTTCCCGAAAAAACTTTTGTAACCTGGGTAAGGGCTTAATCGAAATCCTGAATCTTAAATCCCTAAAAAATAGTCGGCTTGAGTCCCTTATTACGATTGAAGGGGAGGAATATTTAAAAGAGGCGCAAGCGGCTGGAAACAGTATCATCCTGATTACAGGCCATATTGGAAATTGGGAATTAATGGCCGCCGCACTATCTATTCAAGGATACCGGCTGCATGTGATCGCAACCCCTTTATATGATCCAAGAATTGATGAAGTCGTTGTTCAACTCCGCGCGGGTTACAATATTGAAACCATTAGCCGAGGGACGCCCTCTTCTTCAAGAAAGATTTTAAATGTACTCAGGAGCAAGGAAATTCTGGGGCTATTGATTGACCAGGACACCAAGGTGGATGGCGTTTTTGTTAATTTTTTCAACCGAAAAGCGCATACGCCGGCCGGGGCGGCACAACTTGCCTTAAGAAGCGATGCAACAACGATGATGTGTTTTGTGACACGTCTTCCCGGAGATCGCCACCGCATCACGATTGAAAAACCCATGCGCTTGTACAGAAGTGGAGATAGGATCAAAGACATCGAAGCCAACACAGCCATGTTTACTTCACGGATTGAAAAACACATCAAGGAATACCCGGACCAGTGGGTCTGGATGCACCGTCGATGGAAAACACAGCCTCAGGAAGCCGTATCCACAAGAGAGGACGGATGAACCTCCCGAATATTCTGACGGTTTTCCGGATTGTCCTCATTCCCTTTTATATCTATTTCTTTTATCAAAGATCTCCGGATTCTTCTGTAATCGCAGCATTGATTTTCCTGATTGCTTCCCTTACGGATATACTGGACGGATATTTGGCCAGGGCGCGTTCCGAAGTCACCCAATTTGGAAAATTTCTGGACCCGATTGCGGATAAATTACTCATTCTCTCCGCTTTAATTCTCCTGGTCGGTAACGGCCGCGTTCCGGCGTGGTTGGCCATTGTGATTATTGGGCGAGAGTTTACAATGACCGGGTTTCGCGCCATCGCGTCGAGCGAAGGTATCGTCATTGCAGCGGAAACCACCGGCAAAATTAAAATGTTCCTCCAGACAGTTTCTGTCATCATTTTGACGATTGATTTTGAAAATACAGTTTTTCATCAATCAGGAATGTTTTTTTTATTGGCTTCAATGATCTTGGCAATTTATTCTGCCATTCAGTATTTTATAAAATTTGGCCGGGATATTAAATTGATGCAAATTAAATAATCCAGAATCATTTTTTATGCCAGAAAAGACAATAGGTTCTAGTCCATTGATTTTATTTGCTTTTTTTATTTATATGCTGATTTTATTTTCATAATCTTCTATTGGTAAGATGTCCTCTTTCCCTAAATGACGGCAAAGAATGCTAAAACATGCCTTCCAGTACCCACAAGACTTGAACTAAAACCCTTTAAAAAACAAGGAATAACAAATTACCTATAAAGTCGGAATGATTCTTGCTAATTATCTAATCGGGTCAATACCGGGCGGCCTCATTATTGCCAAGTATTTTCAAAGTGTTGACCCGAGAGAGAAAGGCAGCAGGAATATTGGCGCCACCAATGTCCTTCGTGTGGCCGGGAAAAAAGCGGCCATTGCGACCCTGATTTTTGATCTTTCTAAAGGGCTTCCACTCATTTTTGCTGCGCGTCAAACAGGACTTGATCAGCGAACGGCGCTTCTTGTAGGGCTTGCAGCCATTATTGGGCATATTTTTTCTTTGTTTTTAAAGTTTAAGGGAGGAAAGGGCGTTGCAACCAGTTTTGGGGTTATTCTTGTCCTTGCGCCTCCCGTGGCTTTAGCCGGATTATTATTGTGGGGAGGTGGGGTATTTTTTGGAAAATATTCTTCGATCGGTGCATTAACGGCTTTTGGCGCTCTACCGCTTTTGGCATTTTTTTTCCAATTAGAGACAGATTTTGTCATTTTTTCTTTTTTTGTCGCTTTTCTGGTCTATTTTCGGCATTGGGGAAATATTTGCCGTTTGATCAAAGGAACAGAGGGAAAAGTATAACATCTACACAAAACGGGTTCATCCTATCTCTATTTTCAATCTTATTGTGTCTCCTGACTTCAAATCAGTTATTCGCCGGGGAAAACCAGCCTTTGGAGCCGGGAATCAATGCCGGTCAGGATCAAACATTATCCCCTCAGAAAAACGAAACTGAAAACCCCTCTTTAGAAAAATCCGATTTTTTTAAAGCCTTTCTGGATGACCATGAGTTTAATCAATACATCATGGAAAAAGGGATTGAACGGTCTGACCGAGTCTCCACCTATCTTTTATTAAAAGGCCAGGAAGCACTGGATGCGGGCAGGGGAGCGGATGCCATTCAATTAGGTACAAAAGCCTCACAAATTTCACCCATGTCTCCGTCTCCATATTTTTTTCTCATAAAAGCACAATGGAACACCGACCCGGCCCAAGTGATCGATATTCTGTTTCATTTTGCAAATGGCATTCAACTTGTATTTGGTGATATTTTATACATCATTCCTGTTTTAAGTCCTTTCCTGATTTTTCTTTTGTTGGCGATTTTCTTAAGCATCCTTTGTTTTATAGGGTATTCACTTTTCAATTTTCTTCCGATATGGGCACATGAAATTTCGGAATGGACAAGACATTATTTGCACCCGCTCCCGGCCGGATTACTTTTTACTATTTTATTATGCGGCCCCCTTTTACTTGGCCTGCCTTTTTTGTGGTTTATTTTATTCGCCTTTTTCCTGTTTTGGGGATTTTATAACAAGCCCGAAAAAGCCATTGTGTTTACTTTTATTTTGTTGCTGGGCGCCATTCCCTGGATTTTACCTTTTATTTTTACGATATTTACGGCAAATGGTGGACTTCTATTAGATGAAATGTCCCGAAATTATCATTCAGATTACCTGTGGACACCTCCTCCAGTTGAGTTAAATGAGTCTGGCTGGGAAAGCGCCTTCATCCGGGCCTCCTACGAAGCGCAACGCGGAAACTACAAAAGGGCCACCCTGCTTTATCAAACTGCACTTGAGAAAAACCCGGATTCCCCGATGATTTTAAACAACCTTGGAAACCTTGCTTTTTATACCAAAAACTATAAACAAGCCATCACCTATTACGAACAGGCCATTCAGGCGGAACCTTCACTGGTTTCCGCCCATTACAATATGAGCCAGGCCTATCGCGAAATGCTCCTGTTTAAAAAAGGGGAAGCCACCTTTGCCGAAGCCAGTAAACTCAACGCTCAATCGACAGAACAATATGCGATGAAATCAGCGCGTTACCCTAATTTTCCGGTGATTGACGAACGTTTTACCAAAGCCGATGTCGTGAAACGACTGCTGACTCAAACCGGAGAAAGTGATGCTTTTAGTGAAAAAGTCTGGCAAGGATTAATCGGACCGGTGGATTTAAAAAAAGCACCCATGATTGCTTTGCTCTGGGTGATTATACTGTCCATTTCTCGCATGTTCCACAAAACGTGTCTAACCGGAAAACCGTGCGCCTTTTGTAAAAAATCTATTTGCCGGGAATGTGAGCGCCGTTTGTTTAGTTACCAGGTATGCAGACCGTGTGAAATGCGATTTATGACTGTCCGGAAAAAAAGTGATTTTGCGATCGTCGAAAATGCCGTAAAAAGGATCCCGGCAAGATTGTATCCATTGTTTATTTTTCCAGGAGGCGGACATCTTTTTGCTTGCTCTCTTTTTCACCTTGCTTTCTTCCGTTATCGTAAGCGATATCCTTATTCCGCCGACGGAATGGTATTTACATCGATCTGGATCCCTGCTGAGCATTTTATTACTGGTCATTCTTTATATCACGGCCTTTGCAGACCTTATCCTAAAAAGGAGTCAACATAAATGGCTTTAAAAGGATCCATCAAAGAGTTCGGTCTTTCCGAGATATTTCAACTCATATTTCACCAAAACAAAGAAGGCCGTCTTTGTTTAACCCGGGAACAAGCAACAATATCCATTTGTTTTAAAGATGGGAAAATCATCCGGGCCTATGAAGGGGAGCGGGACCAAACGCTGGGAGAAAAATTAACCAAGGCGGAAATAATCACTTCCGATCAATTAATTATCGCAAAGTATAAACAGGAAAATACGAAAAAGTCCCTGGAAGGCGTTTTAGTTGACCTGGATCTTGTCCCGGCTGAGGAGTTAAAGAGACTCAACCGGCTTTTTACAGAAGAAACCATCTACAAAGTATTTGACTGGCATACCGGGGAATACGCGTTTGAACAGAAAGACATCTCTTTTAATCCAAAACTGGTCCAAGCGATGGACACCCAGTTTATACTGATGGAATCTGTTCGGCAAATTGACGAATGGCCTTTACTCCTTAAAAAAGTGACTTCCAGAAAAGCGGTCTTTGAAAAAACAGAAACCGGATTAAAACAATCCACGATCAAAAAAGAAGAAAAAAAGGAAATACAGGACGCGGAAGATTTTTTTGGAGATCTCGGAGAAAGTGAAGAGGAAGAAGAAGAAGGGGATTGGCTTCTTGATCAAATTAACGGACAACAAAATGTCCAGCAAATTATAGACAAGGCACAACTGGGCTCCTTCGCGGTTTATCAGGGTTTAGTCGGATTGCTTTCAAAAAAAGTGATTCGAGAAAAAAAAGAAGCCTATACTGAAGATGAAGCATCACTTGAATCCTCATTCAGAATATCCCGACTGAATAAAGAAAAAGCGCTCAAAATACTCACAGGCAGCTTGATTTCCTTAATTACGATAGGCATCTATACCTTGTCAATCCCGTCACTTCAGCAAACAACCCTCAAAGCGGCAAGGTCGTTTCAGTCTGTAAAAACACTTTCTGAGCAAAATCAGCGATACTTTATTCGTTTTGCACTGGACCTTTACTATTTAAAATATAATCGGTATCCTGAAACGCTTGATCGTTTGGTTCAGGAAGGCCTTTTTGGAAAAAAAGAAAAGGTGATTCAAAATCTCAAATTTTGGACTTATCGACTCGAAACAGGGGACAAAGATAAATTTAAACTTCAGTACAAAAACACAAATTAGTTTACATAATATATATTATCGGACTCTAAATTAATTGAAAACCTTACAACATCTTCAACTCAACATGAGCATGGTACTCGGCGGCATTCAAGAGACCATCATTGCCATCGCGGACCACGTTCAGCATCATATTCAAAAAATTAAACTCAATGTTGATGCAAAAACACTGGAACAAGAAATTCAAAAGTCTCAGGCCGCCCTGGGAGAAAAAATCTATCAAAACGCCAATACTCCCTTGAGCGACCTTCACAAAAATGAAGAAATTAATGAAAAGATGATCCACATTGCGGAAAAAAAGAAAGAACTGGAAGCCGTAGAAAGTATCGTTTCTCCCTATGAAACGCTACATGATTTTGAACGGCTTTTAATTCGCTCCGACTACGTGATTCAAACTGTGATTATTTCAGAAGCCTATCATGGACTGGGAAAAACAATCGAAATGCTTTCTCCACCTGAAACCATGTTGATTTTTTTCATTAAAAAAAGAAACCAGGTCGAGCTGGCCTGTGGAAAAGTCGTCATACACCCAAAAGATGAAATCACATTTTTGTGTGCAAAAGAAGAAATCCAATCTGCAATTTCATTTTGGAAATAACCTTATTAATCAATAGCTTATATAAAAAAATCGCGTTTATGTTTCTTTAAACGACCCTTTCTTAATTGCCGAGAGAACTTCCTCTTCAGTGACCAGGCCTTTTTCTTCCAGAACAGTCATCAATCCTTCAAGGAAGATTTTCTGTTCCTCACAAGGGTCCGGGCCATCTATTTTTTTGACAGTGTACACCCCCTTTTTCTTCTCAGTAATGACTTTTTCAGAATCGGGCCGGGTTTTAGATGCAAAGCGGGCAATCAAAATAATACATAAAATCACCGCCAAAAAAACAAACAATAATCCCATTTAAAACCCTTTAATTTAAATGTATTGAGATAGAATCCATCAAGTTTAACTTAAACTTTAATTTTGCTGAAGTATTTGGTAAAAAGATTTCAAGCCAGCCTGAACTATTGAATATAAAATTCGGTTTGTCTTCATGTCCTTCCTGGTAATTTCTTTTAATTTCCATTTGATACGTCTCTTTTAATTGGGCCTCAAAAGCCTGTCCAGCCTTCAACTTTTCTTCAACATCGGTTTTTCTGATATTCGTGATCGCATTACCGAACCGGTCAAAATAAACAATTCTCCCCCGTATTGGGTTTCCAAGCTGAACCTCTTGGAGCACCTCAATTTGTCGAGGGTCTGAAATCTTATGGCCTAAATCATCCGGAGACCCGCCTTTTGAAAGGGCAGCGGCAACCGGCGCAAAGTGGTCTCGTGCCGCAAAGGTCGGGCTGATATTTTCATGAGTATCCTTTATGCCATAAACTTGACTCCCCTGCCGAACTAAAAGATAAGTCAAAACGCCGTTATCCGGCGCAACAAAAAACTGTTTTCTATATTTTAGAATAATCTTGCGACGGGCAGTCCCGACACCGGGGTCCACGACAACAAGATGCACTGTCCCTTCAGGAAAATAGTTCACCGTTTCCTGAACCACAAAGGCTGCGCTGTGAATGTCATGCGGAGAAATATCATGGGTAATATCAACGATACGTGAACATGGCGCATTCTGAATCAGTACTCCCTTGAGCACGCCCACAAAATAATCAGTGGTGCCAAAGTCCGTTGTGAGGGTGATAATCGGTGAAAGAGCCATTGCCTTGACGATCCATCGTTCCCGTTAATCCTCAAAAAAAATCCGTACAACTTCATACTCAATCGTTTTTGCAGGTGTTTTCACTTCAACAAAATCGCCGACCTCCCGTGTAATTAAGGCTTTAGCAACCGGGGATAGCACCGAAATCGTTCCGTTTTTCATATCGGCTTCATCCACGCCGACGATGCGAAACTGTTTTGTTTCATCCGTATCAATGGCCATTACCTCAACCGTTGCGCCAAACACCACCTTTTCAGTTGAAAGATTGTCCGTATCGATGACATTGGCTTCCGCTATTTTAGCGTTAATTTCCTGGATACGCCCCTCAATAAAACCTTGCCTTTCTTTTGCGGCGCTATATTCTGCATTTTCTGAAAGATCCCCATGGGCCCGCGCTTCCGCAATATCAGCAATATTTTTAGGGCGTTCAATCCGTTTTAAATGATCCAATTCTTTCTGAAGTTGGGCATAGCCCTTCTTGGTCATGGGTATTTTCAAAGTCTCCTCCTCAACTGCACAATTTAAGCATGGTACTCTTGCAATGGTTTCACGGTCATATTCTCTTTAATCAATGACTGAATTCCCCGCACGGCGGCCCGCGCTCCGGCAATCGTTGTAAAATAAGGGATACCATCCTGAAGCACAATCTGCCGGATATGGTAGGAATCGGACTGTGACAGCTTATCTCCGACGGTATTAATCACCAGATGGATCTCCTTGTTTTTTAATACATCCACGATATTGGGTCGGCCTTCCTGCACTTTCTTCACCGTATTGACTTTCAGCCCCAGCCTTTGTAAATAAGCCGCCGTCCCGGAAGTGGCAATCAGATCGAATTTCATTTCGGAAAGCTGCCGCGCTATCGGAACCAGTTCTGCCTTGTCCTGATCTTTCACGCTGACAAAAACAGTCCCGTAAACAGGCAAGCCGTTTTCAGCCGAAATTTCCGCCTTGGCAAAGGCCGCGCCAAAATCGGAATCTATGCCCATCACTTCTCCAGTCGATTTCATTTCTGGCCCTAAAATCGCATCGGTTTGAAATCGTTTAAAGGGAAAAACAGCTTCCTTGACCGCCACATGATTTAAAGGTTTATCCACTATTTTCTGCTGTTTCAAGGTATTTCCCAAAACGGCCTTCATCGCAATTTTCGCAACCGGCTGCCCGATGGTTTTACTCACAAAAGGGACCGTTCGGGAGCCACGCGGATTGACTTCCAGAATATAAACTTCATTATTTTTAACGGCAAATTGGATGTTGATCAAGCCCAAAACATTCAGTTCCTTCGCCAGGGCAATGGTTTGCTCCCGGATGCGTTTCAAAGCGGATTCATTGAGAGAAAACGGGGGCAGTGCGCAGGCCGAATCCCCCGAATGAACCCCGGCTTCTTCAATATGTTCCATGACCCCGGCGACAAAGACATCCCCTCCATCGGAAACAGCATCCACATCGATTTCAATGGCATTTTGTAAATATTGATCGATTAGAATGGGGTGGTCCGGTGACGCATTTAAGGCATGTTCCATATAATTTTGCAAACTGGCCGTATCGTAAATCACTTCCATCGCACGACCGCCCAGCACATACGATGGACGCACCATGACCGGGTAGCCAATAATTTCCGAAACCGACTTTGCCTCTGAAACAGACCGGGCCAAACCGTTCTTGGGTTGTTGCAAGCCCAACTTCTCAATCAGGGTTTTAAAACGCTCCCGGTCTTCGGCCCGATCAATGGCATCGGGAGATGTCCCCAAAACCTTCACCCCTTGATCAGTCAGCCCCTTTGCGAGCTTTAAGGGGGTTTGGCCGCCAAACTGCACCACAACCCCCAGCGGCTGTTCGACCTGAATAATATGCATGACATCTTCAAGGGTCAGCGGTTCAAAATAAAGCCGGTCCGAGGTGTCATAATCCGTACTTACCGTTTCGGGATTACAATTCACCATAATACTTTCAAAACCCATTTCATTGAGGGCAAGGGATGCGTGCACACAGCAATAGTCAAACTCGATCCCTTGCCCGATCCGGTTTGGACCACTGCCAAGAATAACCACTTTTTGGCGGTCCGTCGGATTGGCTTCACATTCGGTTTCATACGTTGAATATAAATAAGGCGTATAGGCCTCAAACTCGGCGGCACAGGTATCCACCCGTTTAAAAACCGGCATAATCCCTTCTTGATAACGCCAGGCTGTGACTTCTTTTTCGGTTTTTCCGATGAGTTTTCCGATTTGAAAATCAGAAAACCCGCTGCGTTTCGCCAGCCGCAGAAGTGACACATCCGTCTTTTGTGTCTTCAGCTGTGATTCCACCTCCAGTATTTCCCCTAATTGATTTAAAAACCAGGGATCGATTTTCGTAATCTGATGAATTTCAGAAATGGACAAACCCAGACGAATGGCATCTAAAACTTGTGACATTTGATTAAAAGTTGGCCGCGCCAATAACTTTCTTAATTCCCCCAACTGTGCCGATGTATATTTTGCTTCAAGGCCTTGTCGGTTGACCTCAAGGGATCGATACGCCTTCAAAAATGCTTCTTTAAAATTCCGGCCAATCGCCATCACCTCCCCGACCGATTTCATTTGCAGGGAAAGTGTTCGGTCTATATAAGGAAATTTTTCAAAGGCAAACCTTGGTACTTTTACCACCACGTAATCCAGCGTTGGTTCAAACGACGCTGGCGTGACGGATGTGATATCGTTTTTTATTTCATCCAGGGTTAAACCCACAGAAAGTTTGGCCGCAATTTTGGCAATGGGAAAACCCGTGGCTTTTGAGGCCAATGCAGAACTTCTCGACACCCTGGGATTCATTTCAATGACACAAAGATCTCCGTTGGCAGGATTCTGTGAAAACTGGATATTGGATCCGCCGGTATCCACACCGACTCCCCGAATAATTTTTATTGCGGCATCCCGCATTTGCTGATATTCCTTATCGGTCAAAGTCTGAACGGGCGCCACCGTAATAGAGTCCCCTGTGTGTACGCCCATGGGGTCGAGATTTTCAATGGAGCAAACAACGACCACATTGTCGTTTTTATCCCGCATCACCTCCAATTCAAACTCTTTCCAGCCAATAACAGACTGCTCGATCAAAACCTCATGAACCGGACTGCTTGCCAAAGCAGCCAGCACACCGCTTTGAAATTCTTCAAGGTTATAGGCGATACTGCCGCCGGTCCCACCCAGCGTAAACGAAGGCCGTATGATCGCCGGATAACCGATTTTTTTAATAATTTCCTTGGCTTCTTCCAAACGCTTTGCGGTGGCGCTTTCGGTATATTTCAAACCGGCAGATTCAATAACCCGCTTAAAGGATTCACGGTCTTCCGCCCGTTTAATCGAATCATAATTCGCGCCAATCAACTCTACTGAATAGGTGCTCAACACGCCGGCGTCAGACAAGGCCAGGGCAAGGTTCAATGCGGTCTGCCCGCCCATGGTGGGAAGCAGTGCCTGAGGGCGCTCTTTTTGGATGATTTCTCGAAGGGAATCCACCGTAAGCGGTTCAATGTAGGTCCGATCTGCGATATCGGGATCTGTCATAATCGTGGCAGGATTACTATTCACCAACACCACCTGATAACCTTCTTCCCGCAAAGCCTTACAGGCCTGGCTCCCGGAATAGTCGAACTCACACGCCTGACCAATCACAATCGGACCGGGTCCGATGATCAGTATTTTTTGAATATCCTCTCTTTTTGGCACCCGTTTTCCCTACTGATTTAAATTTTTTAAAATGACGGCATCCAAAGATAAAGAAACTGTGCCGAGCTGCCTTGAAGCAGTTGTTCCGGGTTGATGCCCCAAACCGAAAAAGGGGGTTCCGGTTTTTGAAAAACTTGCGAATAAATATTGGTCTTTATCCCTTCTGAACGGGTATAGACAACCACCTTGGCCGATTGAATGCCCGCTTTGTTCCGGGTTAACTCAACCGCATCGTCCAGATAGCCAATGGCATCTATCAATCCGGATTTTTTAGCTTCCTGAGCGGTATAAATTCGTCCATCTGCCAACTGTTTAATTTCCTCCGGGGTCAGATTTTCCCGGCCAGAGGCAATCACGTTTAAAAACCGGTGATACATCGCATCAATCACACCCTGAAGTACTTTTCTCGCCTCCGGGGAGAGGGGTTTCATTGGAGAGCCGAGATCTTTTAAGTCACCGGATTGAATCGGTTCTGCCGACACACCCACCTTTTCCATGAGCCCTTCAAAATTAACATGCATCATGATGACACCAATACTCCCCGTCACTGTGGTGGGATGCGCCATGACATAATCCGCCGCCATCGCAATATAATAGGCCCCGGATGCCCCGACATCCAAAATGGAAACGATTACTTTTTTACCCGTTTTTTTTCTGAATTGAAGAACTTCATGATAAATGAGGTCAGATGCGGTAATCGTCCCCCCCGGACTATTGACGCGCAACAGCACCGCTTTGACCGCATCATCTTTTGCAGCCGTGTCGAGTTCCTCCTTGATGCGGGAAACCATGTCCTGTGTTTCCACCAAACCTTGTGGTTTTTCTTCAGAAATAAATCCGGTAATATCAATAAGCAGAATCTTGTTCAAGCCCTCTCCGCTGATGACTTTCTCTTGAAGGGGTCCCGGTTTGGGCAAAAGGGAAATATTATAAATACAGCCTGATAACATTCCCGAAAGCAAAAACATCGCACAGATAAAAATGAGGGGTTTATTTTTTTTCGTCTTCAAGACAAAGCTCCTTGTTACCCAAAAGAATGGATGAAATTTTTAAAAAAGAAGGCCGCATCGTGTGGACCCGGCGCTGCTTCGGGATGATATTGCACGGAAGAGGCGGCCAGTTGACGGTGGCGAATCCCTTCAATGCTTCGATCATTTAAGTTATAGTGCGTGACCTCAACCTCTTTTTCAATCGCAGAAACATCAATGGCAAAACCGTGATTTTGCGCGGTAATCTGTACGCAGCCTGTTGATGTTTCCATGACCGGCTGGTTTCCTCCATGATGCCCAAACTTCATCTTTAACCCTTTTCCGCCCAAGGCCAACCCCAAAATTTGATGCCCCAGGCAAATCCCGAAAATCGGTTTTTTCCCCAGCAAGGTTTTTGTATTGTGGATTGCGTAAGGCACAGCTTCCGGGTCTCCAGGGCCGTTGGATAATAATACTCCATCCGGATTCATTGCCAACACCACATCTGGAGTGGTATTGGCGGGCACGACAGTCACACGGCAGTTCAAAGCGCAAAGCATTTCCAGAATATTCTGCTTTACCCCAAAATCATACACAACAACATGATGTTGAGAGGATGTATCATAATCAGAAACCGGCCTCTTTCTGCCATTTCGCCATACGTAGGGTGCTGTACAAGAGACCTGTGAAACAAGATCCCGTCCCACCAAGCCTGGCGCCGCGCGCAGTTTTTCCAGGAGCATATCCTTATCTTCTGTCTTGGTCGAAAGGATACCCTGCATCGCGCCGGCCTCTCGAATTTTACGCGTCAGCGCGCGTGTATCAATTTGATCGATGGCCGGAATGCCCCGTTGCTTTAATAGTTGATCGAGCGGCGCTTCCGCCCGCCAGTTACTGGGGAAATGGGTATATTCTCTAACGATAAACCCTTCCAGCCAAAGTTTTTCAGACTCAAAATCTTCGGAATTAATACCGTAATTGCCAATGAGCGGATAGGTCATCATCACGATCTGACCTTTGTATGAAGGATCAGAAAGAATTTCCTGATAACCCGTCATGCTCGTATTAAATACAATTTCCCCGCTTGACTCCCCTTCCGCGCCAAAAGACCGCCCTTTAAACAGCGTTCCGTCTTCCAATAGTAAAACAGCCTGATTTTTCATATTACTCACCTCGAAGGCCCTGATTCATAATCAACTTTCCCCCTACAATGACCGCTGTGGCGCGTCCCTTCATTGCACGACCGATAAACGGAGAATTTTTGCTCATGGAGATAATATTCTTGGCGTCTACGATCCATTCCGCATCGAGATCAATTATGGTGATATCCGCTGGTCCACCGATATCAAGCTGCCCGGTCTTTTTCCCCAGAACCCGGGCGGGCTCTGATGTGAATTTCTGTATCACTTCAGGCAGGGTCAAGATGTTTTTTTCAAGCAATTCCAAAGAAAGCGGCAAGGCTGTTTCAAGTCCGATAATTCCAAACGGCGCACAATCCATCGCCTGTTCTTTTTCATCCGAAGCATGCGGCGCATGATCGGTCGCGATCAAATCTATTGTGCCATCTTTTAATCCCGAAAGGATCTCTTCCCGGTCGCGCTCTCCCGCAAGGGGGGGCTTCATTTTGGCGTTGGTGTTAAAAGATCCCACCGCTTCGTCGGTCAAGGCAAAATAGTGCGGGCAGGTTTCCGCCGTCACACGAATGCCCCGGCGCTTGGCCTCCCGAATCAATTGGACTGAACCTGCTGTACTGATGTGCGCCAGATGCACCTTTGCTTCAGTCAATTCCGCCAATGCAAGATCCCGCGCAACCATGACCGTTTCAGAGCAAGCGGGAATACCACGAAGGCCCAGCCGGGTGGACACATTTCCTTCAAAAATCACCCCGTTATTGGTCAGGTTTAAATCCTCACAATGATCAATAACCGGCACATCAAAAATTTTGGCGTATGACATTGCCAGACGCATCACCTGACTATTCATCACCGGCAAACCGTCGTCAGAAATCGCCACACAGCCCGCCTTTACCAATTCTCCAATCTCGGCCAGCTCCTTACCTTTTTGGCCTTTTGTAATCGCGCCAATCGGAAAAACACGGACAAGTCCTTCGCTCTCTGTTTTTTCAAGAATCAATTCTGTGACGGATTGATTGTCATTCACAGGATTGGTATTCGGCATACAGCAAATTGTTGTAAACCCGCCCGCCGCTGCAGACGCGGTGGCCGTCGCCACAGTCTCTTTATATTCATATCCCGGTTCGCGGACATGGGTATGCAGGTCGATGAGACCGGGGGTCACTACTTTTCCGGCAGCGTCAATCACCTGGGCGGCTCCTTCGGGTGTTGAAATGGATGGCGCAATCTCGCGGATCAGGCCGTTCTCTATCAGGATATCCCCGACTTCATCACGTTTGAGTGCCGGGTCAATAATGCGTCCGCCCTTGATCAATATCGCCATGTGTGGCTCAGACATGTTTTCCCCCTGAAAGTAAAAAAAGGAGCGCCATTCGAACTGCCACCCCATTGGCCACCTGTTGCAGTATGACGGAAGACAAGCCGTCCGCCACTTCGGAAGTCACCTCGACACCCCGGTTAATCGGACCAGGATGCATGACCAGGGCTTCCGGATGGGCCAAAGCCAGTCTTCGCCGATTGAGACCGTAGAGTTGCGAATATTCCCTGAGGGTGGGGAAATAGCCGGTCCCCTGCCGTTCCAATTGCAGCCGGAGCAGCATAATCACATCAGCATCCTTAAGCGCCTCATCCAAATGGTAATGAACCGTCACGCCCCACTGTTCAATTGCCGCAGGAAGCAGGGTTGGGGGCGCGACAAGGTGAATATCTGCGCCGTATTTTTTAAGCCCGTGTATATCCGAATGCGCGACACGCCCGTGGAGGATATCCCCCACAATGACCACCTTTAAACCTTCCAGGGTGCCCTTGTTTTCCTTGATGGTGAGTAAATCCAGTAGTCCTTGGCTGGGGTGTTCATTGGCCCCGTCCCCCGCATTAATCACTGCGCTTTGCAGCGATCGGGCCAAAAAATGCGGGACCCCTGAAGAAGCATGCCGCACGATAATAAAATCTGCAGACATCGCTTCGATGTTCCGGGCGGTATCAAGCAGGGTCTCTCCCTTGATAGTACTGCTGCCGGAAGCCGATACGTTAATGACATCTGCCGATAGCCGTTTGCCTGCCAACTCAAAGGAGCTTCGCGTGCGCGTGCTGGGTTCAAAAAAAAGATTAACCACCGTCTTACCTCGAAGAGCCGGGACTTTTTTAATCTCCCGCTTCGAAACTTCCTTAAAGGATTCCGCGGTTTGAAGAATCAGGTCAATTTCCTCTCGATCCATGCAGGAGAGATTCAGGATGTCTTTTCTTTTCAGTTCCATATCCGACCCATGCCGCTACGATCGTTCATGTTTTGGTTTCCAGATTTTGAACCCGGTTCAGGACAACAAGGTCTTCCTCCCCCGCTTCTTCAAATAGGACCTCCACTGTTTCTTGAAAAGCGGTGGGCAGGTTTTTGCCCACATAATCGGCCCGGATCGGTAATTCCCGGTGTCCCCGGTCGACCAGAACAGCCAATTGGATTTCTTTGGGACGGCCCAGATCAATTATGGAATCCATGGCGGCCCGGATGGTTCTTCCGGTAAAGAGGACATCATCAACCAGCACAACTTTTTTATGATTCATATCAAAGGGGATATCCGTCTTTTTTAAAGCCGGGTAGACTTTTCGATCAGCGAGATCATCCCGATACAAGGTAATATCAAGTGCGCCCGTGGGTGGAAGCGTCCCTTCGATTTTTTCTATTCTTTGAGCAAGTCGACGCGCCAGGTAGACACCACCCGTCTGAATGCCAATCAGGATAAGGTCTTTGGCGCCGCGATTTCTTTCAAGTATTTCATGAGAAATACGAGTTAAAACCCTTGCTATTTCATCAGAATTTAAAATACTTACCTTTATGGGTTTGCCTCCTAAAAAAGTCCTCTCTCACTTTGAGGTCTTGTCCATCGCTTCGGAACCGGTTTGATATTGCCAAGCCAGGTTGCGCCCAAACACCCTCTGTGACAACTGCTCATACTCAAAAACCTTCTTCCAGCATAAAAAAAAACCTTCTTCCGGGTAAAGATCCGAAGAAGGTTTTAATCAATATAAACCCGCATTGTCTCTCCTTTCCGGTTTCACAGAACCAGTTTAAAGGAACAAAAACTCAATCATCATAAGAAGATTTTCAAAAAAATGTCAAGCGTTTTTTATGTAGCCAAACATCCTTAATGCATTACAATTGCTCGACGTTCACATAAAATAAAGAAACAGATGAAAATGCAGAAAACCGAGACAAAAATGGAATCATCAAGCATGGTCGACCAGTGCCCTCAGTTCCTTCCCTGCCTTGAAAAAAGGGACTTTTTTAGGGGGGACGGTCACGATTGTCCCTGTTTTCGGGTTCCGCCCTTCACGCATGCGCCGATGCCGAAGACGAAAACTGCCAAATCCTCTAATCTCAATTTTATCCCCTTTGGCAAGGGTCTCTTTTATGCTGTCAAAAATCGTGTTCACCAGAATTTCAACTTGCCGGCGTGTTAATGATGTGTAGTCCAAAGCAACTTTATCGATCAATTCAGCTTTCGTCATATTTTTTCCTCTTATCCATGTTGTTCGCTCAACGGAGATTAAAAAGAAAATAAATAGTGCATCCCGATGGATGACACTGGAAATCTGACCCCTTCCAACTTTCCAAAAAAACGCGTTCCCAATAATTCAAGAAAGGAGAGCCTCTCTTGTGATTCCAGAATCTGGGGGTCACCTTCAATACCCGCCATATCGGCTAATATTTCAATGGCAGCCTGAAGGCTCCCCAATTCATCGACCAAACCGACCGCTTTTGCCTGACGACCGGTAAAAATACGTCCATCTGCCAATTTCCGTACAGTTTCAATATCTAACGAACGCCCCTGAGCCACGGCCTCGATAAACTGTGCATGGACATCATCCAGCACGTTTTGAAGCAATTCACGTTCTTCTTTTTTCATCTTTCGAAACGGGGAACCCACATCTTTATTTTTACCACTCTTAATGATGATCCCCTCAACCCCGATTTTTTGCAGCAATCCTTCTACATTGGTCAGCTCCATGATCACGCCAATGCTTCCGGTCAATGTTCCAGGATTTGCAACGATCAGGTCTGTGGCGCTCGCAATATAATAGCCTCCGGAAGCGGCCACAGACCCCATTGAGGAAACGACCTTTTTGACCCCTTCATTTTGGATTTCAATGAGTTCATCGTATATCTCCTGTGAAGGGGCAACGGCGCCCCCAGGACTGTCAATACGAATTAATATGGCTTTGATATCCGGGTTTTTTCGATAACGCCGGAGGTCTTTGACGATTTTCCGTGAATCCGCAATCACACCCTCTAAACGGATCAAGGCAATTTTCTCCCCTCCCCGCCAGGCACTCCCTTCCCGATCTTCAGAGCTCATCCAAAAGGCAAAGACAAAAAACAAAAGCGAAAAAAGGAGAAAATATAAACTACCTACCAATATCGGTTTTCGATACGCCAATGGTCTCCTTTCCCTTATGCCATCGTTATTTTAACTGCTTTCAGGTTCCTCGCCGGTCTCACTCGCGGACTGGTCCTCGTTTTTCTCCTTCATTTTATTGGCAATCATGGCTCCGAGAGACTGATCCAATTCTCCTTGGGTACGGTGAAAGGTGTCAAGTGCGCTTTTGTCGGAATCACGGGTCAAGCCTTTGATGGTTAAGGCAATTTTTCGTTCGCCCAAATCAACACGGGCAATCTTGGCCTCTACATCTCCGCCGATATGGTAAACATCTTCCACACGGTTGGGCGGTTCGACACCCGTTTCGCTAATATGAACCAGACCTTCAACCCCTTCTTCAAGTTCGACAAATATACCGAAATCCGTGATTTTTGTGACTTTGCCCTTAACAGTGGTCCCTTTGCGAAACCGGCTGGGAATATCTTCTTCCCAAGGGTCAGGGGCCAGTTGTTTATATCCAAGAGAGATCCGTTCCTTTTCGCGATCCACTTTTAAAACCACTGCATCAATGATTTCACCCTTCTTAAAGACTTCCGAAGGATGCTTGACATGGCGCGTCCACGAAATATCCGAAATATGGATTAAGCCATCTATGCCTTCTTCCAGGCCCACAAAAACACCGAAATCCGTAATGCTTCTAATTTCCTTACCTTTAATTACCGTCCCGGAAGGATACTGTTTTTCTACAACATCCCAGGGGTTAGGCTCGATCTGTTTCATCCCTAAAGAGATTTTTCTGGCCTTTCGGTCCACACTCAGAATAACAGCCGCAACGGTTTCTCCGACAGAGACCAGACGTGAAGGGTGTTTCACTTCGTGTGCCCAGGACATTTCGGAAATATGAACCAATCCTTCAATACCGGGCTCAAGTTCCACAAAGGCGCCGTAATCCGTCAAGCTTACGACTTTTCCAACCACCTTGGTATCCGGAGAATATTTGGTTTCAACATCACCCCAAGGATCTGGCGTTTTTTGCTTGGTGCCCAAAGAAACACGACCGGAGTTTTTATCGTATTTAAGAACAACCACTGAAACTTTATCTCCGACAATAAATAACTCAGAGGGATGTCCGACCCTGCCCCAGGACATATCGGTAATATGCAGCAAGCCGTCGATGCCGCCCAGGTCAATAAATGCGCCATATTCTGTAATATTTTTAACCATGCCTTCGATGACCTGGCCTTCCCTTAATGAAGAAAGGGTTAATTCCCTGCGCTTATCACGTGATTCTTCCAGTAATACCCGGCGGGAAACAACAATATTGCCCCGTTTGTGGTTCATCTTGATAATTTTCATTGGGTAGGTTTCTCCAATGAGACGCTCAAGGTTTCGTACGGGACGAAGATCAATTTGAGAGCCGGGGAGAAAGGCCTTGACTCCGATATCCACGATCATCCCACCTTTAATGCGGGATAGGACCTTCGCTTCAACGATGGCTTCCTTATTATAAATTTCCTCAATTTCTTTCCAGATTCTCATCCGGTCGGCTTTTTCCTTTGAAAGAACAATGTTGCCTTCGGCGTCTTCGCGTTCTTCAAGGTAAACGGCAACACTGCCCCCGACCTTTAATTCAGCATATTCCTCAGGCTTGAATTCCTCTTTGGGGATCACGCCTTCAGATTTGTAGCCGACATCCACCAATACGTTTCCGCCTTCAAAAGCAAGAATCGTCCCGTCAATCACAGACCCCTCTTCCTTATCTTCAAATGTTTTAGCATAGAGGGCTTCCTGCTCAAGCCGGTTCTGCCGTGCTTCTTCGGTCATGTCGTCTACTTCAAATGCTCTTTTTCGTTTCACTTTGGTCATGAGAATGGTATTCTCCCTTGTAGTTATATTCTTTTTAAAGAATCTATAACGTTGTTAATAATCCAATCGGGCGTTGATGCGCCAGCCGTCACCCCAACTAATTCAATCGACGGGAACCAATCCGGGCTGATTTCATCAGCCGTTTCGATATGATATACAGGGATGCCTTTACTCCGGCAAATATCCGCCAAATGCGTTGTATTTGCAGAGTTTCTTCCGCCAACGACCACCATGGCCTCTACTGTTTTCGCGAGGGCTTCCGCCTCGGTTTGTCTGTCCTCCGTTGCATAACAGATGGTATTGAAAATTTTAACTTCTTCACAAATTTCCAGGCATTGTACGACAATCTCTGAAAACTTTCCATAGGTCTGTGTGGTCTGTGAAATAATCCCCAGTCTTTTCTTTGAAAACCGATTTAACAGGGCCTTAATTTCATCAAATGACTCGGTGACCAGAATGTCATCACCCGCATGCCCTAAAACACTCTGTGTCTCAGGGTGTTCACGATCCCCCACCATGACGACTTGATAGCCTTCATCCACAAGCTGCTTGGCATATTTTTGAGCATTCGTCACAAAAGGACAGGTGGCGTCTACAACCTGAAGCCCCTTTTCTATTGCCCTTTCCATAAGTTCGGGAGAAGAAACACCATGAGACCTAAAAATAACAGTGCCTTCATCAATCTCGTCCAGCGAATCAACTTTTTTGACCCCTTTCTCGGCCAACTGATTCACCACTTGCGGATTATGGATGAGCGGCCCAAGGCTTTGGACCTGACCTTGATTGATATCCGCAGCATCGTTCGCCAACTTCACTGCCCGTTTAACGCCAAAACAATATCCAGCATGTTCCGCCAATACGACTTCCATCAAGACCTCCCAGAGTGATTCAAGGATTTGTCGGAGAAAAAATCTTCTTCGAGCTGTTTTTTAAGCGTGGAAATTTCTTTCATGACTTTGGACGAGATTGTACCATAAAGTACCTTACTATGCATCCCTTCTTTATCTGCATTTTCAATCATTTCCCTAAAATCTATCGGCTTTCCAAAACATATCGTCACCTGTCGAAAAGGCCGGAGGAGATATGTCCCTTCAATAAAGGCCGGCACCACTGGAACCTTCGATGCCACCACCAGCATTCCGATACCAGCCTTGCCTTTTTGAAGTTGTCCATCCCGTGTCCTTGTCCCTTCAGGGTATATCGAAAGAAGACGCCCGGTCTTTAAACGCCGGGCAGCTTCTTTTATGGCATTATGATCTCCTTTTCCCCTTCTGACGGGAAAACCGCCCAGTTTTCTAAAAAAAGCACCGATCAGTCTATTTTTAAATAATTCACTTTTTGCGATATTATCCGCAGGTCTGCACAAAGCGCATCCCAGCAAGGGAATATCGAAATAACTGCTATGATTTGCGGAAACAATGACACCACCCTCTTTTGGAACATGCTCAACACCAATGATTCTTAATTGAAAGAATATTCTTGCGAGACGATAAACGACAACATGGGCAATTTGATAGAGCATCACAGGTCAAAGTAAAGTTTGTTATACCACGGGATTAAATACCGATGAATCATCGGCAAGCCGCTGCCTTTGAAATAACAGCTAACATTTTTTCTACCACCTCATTCAAATTTAAATGGCTTGAGTCAATTTTCACGGCATCTTTTCCTGGAGACAACGGCGCAATCTTACGGTTTTGATCTTGATCGTCCCTGCTTTGATGGCGGCTCGAACGAAATCCTGGTCTGGGGCCCAAACATCGATGTAATCTTTGGTCACCTCGTATTGGAAAATGTCCCATCTTCCGACGGAGGACGTCAGATCCTCCGTCGTGGTACCACGTAATTGGGATATCAGTACGGACAGATTTGCGATATTGAAGAAGCTCTTGCCACCAACGGTGCTTGGAAAGCCGATTTTGTGATGCAAATAGAACGTCGGCTTCTCGCCCGGGTTAACGAGAACCAATTCCATCCAATTGGACTGCCCAACGACATTGCCTATTCCTACGTGAAGGTAGTACGTCTTTTCTTGGATAATCGCCCGCCATGTGCCAACAGCACGTTCGTCGAT
>CALZIJ010000049.1:0-17172 GCA_945787655.1 Nitrospiria bacterium
TTATATCCGAAGGTCTGGTTCAGCGTTTCTGTGGGTGTTTCCGTGAAATTAAAGGGCTCCACGACCATGGAACACCTATTGCCACAGGTTCCGTTGTGCAGCAGAATACCATCGGGATCTCGTAGCTCGAGTCTCGGATCCATGTTATCAAATACTGCCGACGTGACAACTCGGATAACATCTCCTTCAGACGCTTCAAAAGTAAAGGTATCGCCATCGGAATTGGTATCGATTCTGCAACCCCCCGTGTGACTGCCGAAGACCATGGCCGTTGGTTCTTCACCTTCGACGCACGGGATTTCGATCTCTTCTTTGGGATTATCGGAAGGCGTCATAAAGCTTTGATCTTCGCCGATCATTGTGCCGAAGGCGTTGAAGGCGACAGCACGGAAGTGGATTTCGGTTTCGGGGCTCAGGCCCGACAAAATATGAGAAACCGGGGTGTCGTCAAAGCCATTTTCAAGAGCCTGCAAAGGTGTGGTATTGCCGTATGTTGTATCTGTACCCCATTCGAAATACACCTGCGTGCTGGCGCCTTCCGGGTTGACCGTGGCATTCAAGGTGGCGGCTGTTGGGCCGAGGTCTGTGGCCGCATCGGAAATAACCGTCGGCGGAATTTCACCGGGAAAACCGATCGGCACGTCGGTCGTGGCCGTATCACCGGTATCGTTGGTCACCAAGGTCTGATCTTCTCCAAACACCAGGTCGCCTCCGTTACTGGCCACAGCGCGATAGTGATAGGTTGTCGAGGCTTCAAGCCCGCAAATTTTTTCCGTGACCAGCGTATTGTCTGTGCCATTGCCGACTTGCTCGGTCGCGGTTTGGCTGCCGTAGCTGGTGTCTGATCCCCATTCAAACCAGGCAACGGTTTCAAACCCGTTGGGGTTGACCGTGCTGTTTAAATCCGCACAGGTTGTCTCGACACTGGTGGCGGGAACGGTCGTCACGACCGGGGGAGTCGCGCCGGACAAAGCCAAGTTCACGGGGACATTGGGGTTGTCTCCCGGATCAAGGGTCACACCCGATGTCGATCCAGTATATAATGCTTCCCCACCGCAATCTGCGGCTGTGAAGGCCTGGCCTTCAAACAGGGTGTCTGGCCCGGCGGTGACTTCGATATCCTCAAAGGTGACCGTATCGCCGGGTGCGACATTCCGGCATTCCTCAAAAAGAGCGCCGCTATTTCGGTTGATATCAAGTTTTACCGAGTGGACATCGGATGGGATGGTTGCGACGGCCTTGGATAAGGTGCCGGGATTTAACGGCGCGGCTTCGCCCATTTCCACGGAGACCTTGGCCAATTCGAGATTTGGCCCCGGCTGGCCTGCAGACTGATCGTTGTTCCCACAACCGGTCAGTAGCGTGACCATGAACGGTAACACAATAAACAGTGTGATTTTCAGGTGTTTCATCTCGCCCCCTTTTTTTGTTTATTCCAGACCGGCCTCCCGGTCATTTGATTGAAAAACCTTCGTCAAAATATGTGTGTTTTGCTTGTAAGCGTATGGTAAGAATCTAAAGTGATTATTGGTATATTTCAACGGAGTTGTTCCCGTACAAAAGAATCTGTTCTTGTTGTACGGGCTAGCCCGTACAACTAAGTAAAAAATTCTGAAAAAGTATTTTTTTTATTGACAAAATGACAGAATGTTTATAAATTTCCGATACACTTCACAATTCAATACGGGTGCTGTTCATGTCTGACGAAAACCGTACAATTGCTGTTCTTGCGCATAAAGCATTGCGCAATGGTCCGTCCAGTCCGCTGATTCGGTTTTTCCGAGAATTTGAACCTTTTTTTCGGGAAGAACTGAAACCGATTTTTATTTTCCTGGAATCTATTTACAGGTCCATTATCCGCTATGGTTTGTTGCAGGGTTATGACGAAAAAAAAATTATGCTGGTACGTCCCGGCAGCCAAGGTGGTGTCGTTGAAATTACGGCGCTGGTTTCTGAAATAGACCAACCGATTGATCGTGTAATCTATTTTATGGACCCTCAAGACCCGACCTCGATTTTCCCCGAAAATATTGCGCTAAAACGGGAATGTGTTGTGAAGGAGATTCCCTTTCTTTCAACCTATGCGAGTGCACGGGAATGGGCGACACTGGAGTGGTACAACAACCGGGCTTTAAAGTCAGATCGATTTGACGGCTTCGATGTGCCCCAAGGTTCAGAATTAGTAAAAAAACGTGAAAAAGATTTATTGAACAAACAGTGTATTGCATTAATTGCGCATGATTCTAAAAAATTAATAATGCTGGAATTTGCTGATGGGTATCGCCAATTGATTAATGAATTTGAAAAGCGGATTGCGACAGGAACGACCGGAGAGCTCTTAAATGGTCAACAGCCGGAAAGGTTAGTTCAGGGGACATGGAAAGAACTCAAAATAAGAGAAGCTTTATATCAAGAGAATAAAATTGAAGTACCACCTTCCCTTACACATGATCTGGAAGAGATGAGGGAAATTAAGCACATACTCAAAAGGTTTAAAGACGATTCCTGGGTACTCCCCCTGCACAGCGGCCCAAAAGGAGGGGATGTGCTCGTGGCTGAAGAAGTGCGAAAGGGATCCTGTCATCGCGCAATATTTTTTGAAGATCCCCTGGTTTCCCGCGAACATGAAGCCGATATCCAACTTCTGGAACGGACTGCCCGGATTAAGGAGAAGACGATTCCGTGTTATCACGATAGAAAATCTGCAGAGGAATGGATGCAGAATCTTAAAGAATATCTCGAAAAAAATGAAAACGAACAGGATCAGTATATCTTGCCAATCACACTGGTTCAAGCTTTTCGCTATCTTTTCGGCGGTATTGATCTTGTACTCTCGGATAACAAGTGGAGTCGGAGAAATCTTGATTTTGAGTTTTCAGGTAAGAAATCCGGACCATATTCCAAAAAGCTATGGAATTCGATTTTAAGCAGGGCTTCTTTGTATATTATCGGGTTGATTAACACTGTAGCGATCAAAAATCTCGAACTTGGAAAGAAATGTCATGTGGGGATTACCTGGGGGTTTTCAATGTTCGAGCTTGTTGAAATGATCGAGGCGATAAAAAATGATGTGTTGAAGGAAAGCCCAATCAACTGGGTCTATCCGCCTCGGGATTTTTTGTTAAAAGAATACTTTAACCAACCCAGCGCAAATTTTGTTCCCATGATTGGGTTTGTCGGTACCCCAAATCCGAAAGCAGAGGCACGCTATAATGCGAATGAACTTCAGGAAATTTTTTCTTGTACAGAGACTTCGTACGGCACCAGGTTAGATCAGTGTGCTTTCATAGAAAAAGATAAATTCGAAAAAGTAAAACCAAGCCGGAACCCTTGGGAAGAATTGGATATCGCTATTTTTACGTGTGATGAAGTAAAGTACCAGTTTGGGAGGGAAGCAAAAGCCCCTGTGCCAAACCACTTGTTTGAAGAAATGCAAGATCGTGCTGTGGGTGAAGTCGGCGGGATGTACCTGTTGCCGAATGGGAAAGAAGCGGTCAGTGACGAATATAAACGGTATGGGGCGGATTTTAACCAGATAAAAAATGTAAGCAAGAAAGGCGGCGCCGTGTTGCTGGCAGGTGTTTTCGAGAACCGTGTGAAGCCGACATTAGCGGCTCTGAAAGGCGGGCTTGTGTCGACATTGGTAACCGACTATAAATTCGCAAAGGGTATCCTGAAACTCCATCTTACTGGAAAGATGCCCAAGTTTGATCAAAATTAACATGTGGTGATTATTCGCGTTGTTTGATTTTTAATGACATTGACTTAAGAGGTTAAAATGTGGCATGAAATCAACACCCTAAATAAAAAACCCAATCACCGGTATTTTCTGGATGAAACACGTGCAAGCCTTCTAAAGCGGGCGAGCCTTGAAAACGGCCTTAATCCGGACATGCCGCGTTTGCGAAGCATCTATCCCGGAGAATCTATAAAAAGTTTTATTAATCAATATGAGTGCTTGCATATTGAGTCACTTGATCTTTTTAGCCAGATACATAAAAAACTGGATGATCCCAAATGTGTTTTTATTTTAACTGACGCGATGGGCACTGTGGTCGAACTGTTCTCTTCACCCGCGGTAATGGAGCAATGCCGAATGAGAGGGTTAAGCCGTGGTGCAACCCTTTCATATATGTCTTGCGGTGTGAACGCTGTCAGTCAGGCCATACATGATAAACAAGCTGTGGCCATGAAGGGACGACAGCACTTTCTGGGTATTTTTCAGAATTGGATTTGTTTTGCCGTACCCATATTCGGACCGAAAGGCGAACTTGTCGGGTGTGTCGATTGTTCAATGGGCGAGGAAACATATCTGAATGAAAAGATTATTTTCACAAAGCGGTTGGCTGAGGAATTTTCCAGGGTAATTTTAGAGGTGCGCAGTGCATATATTAATCTGACGGTCCGTCAACAGCAAATCATTCGTCTTCTTGAAAGAGGTCGGTCTTCAAAAGAGGTCGCGGCGATTTTAAGTATAAATCCAAGAACCGTTGAAACGACACTGAGACGGATGCGTTTTCGATACAGGGTTAAATCAAATATCGAACTCGTAATAAAAATTATGAAAGACCCTTCAAACAACTAATGCAAGATAGCCAAAGGGCTCCCGTTTTTGAAGATTTTAAAATAATTGTTTGAAGCAGTGAGGCCTTGTGTCGGAACTTGTCGACCTGAGCCTGCTTCCTGTATAGTTCTGCTTTGTGTCGGGGGCATAAAGCATGGGACGATTCAAAAACTTTTTTAAAAAACGAAAATATCCGAATCCCGCGATCAATACGCTACACCATTCGGTGGGGGAGCTGAATCCAAAAGCGGAAGCCATGATACCGCTGTTACCGAAGCTCGCCGAAACCTATCGGGAGGGCGGCGCCTATCTTTTGCACAAAACCCTGCTGAGCCAGTTTGAGGAATATGACGCCCAGTACGGGCGGTCTCTTTCCGAAGAAATCAATGAAGAAAAAAGCGAACTTATGCTTTCAAAAGTCATGAGCCTGATGCTTGTTTCTTTTTTCAGGGAACTCACCACGATTTTCCCGGACGGTCCCTATCCTTCCGCAATCACGGATGCGCTCCATTTTGAGCTTTACCAGTCCCTTCCTTCCGAGGATGGTTTTGTATCTTACTTATTATACGAGAATCCCAATTTTGAAGATTCAAGAATGGCGCCCGCGTATAAATTTGGAAATGACATTGCAGAAATATTGGCGATACCCGATCTTTCTTTTTCGTTCATGGTGGCCCAGCAAGTGGCGGTCATTTCGGATATCTCCAAAAGGCTGATGCGCTGGGTTTTTTTTGAAGAACCGATCGAAGCTCAGTCGTAATGTCCATGAAACGCTACGCCATCCCGGTGGCCTGGATGCTGTTGATGTTTATTTTTTCAACAGACGTCGGTTCAATGCAAAATACCAAAAGTTTTCTGCTGCCGATGATAAGGTTTATCTTTTCAGAATTATCCCAGGAACAATTGACTCAGGTTTTGGTTTTAATCCGAAAATCCGCCCACTTGATTGAATATGCGATTCTGTCTGCCCTTTGGTATTATGTGTTTTCCCGGAGTGATGGCCGTTTTACATCACACCCGGTGTTATTTGCGCTTTTAATTTCAGTGGTTTAT
This sequence comes from Nitrospiria bacterium, assembly GCA_945787655.1. Lineage (GTDB taxonomy): Bacteria > Nitrospirota > Nitrospiria > SBBL01 > JAADHI01 > JAADHI01. The sequence goes on from CALZIJ010000049.1 coordinate 5,618, forward strand.
GCTGGTCTTGATGAGCTACACCATGCCTTGCTTCAGTCCCGGACAGGAAGTCTTTTGGATGTCGGCATTGACACTGTTGGGGCGGTGTTGGGGGTCGGAATCGTAAAAGGAAAAGAAGTTTTTAAAATGTCATCATCGGAAAATAAAAAGGCCAAATGTTTTGGCTGGTGGTTTGCGTGGGGTGGTTTTTCTACCATTATGGTTTTAATTGTTATCAATGGCGGTCCACTGGTTTTTTGGCAAATGCTTCTGCTGACCATCACTGTTGGCGTCGCCTCCGGAATCGGCGGGGTGCTCTTTTATGCCCGACGCGGTTAAACTGAATATTCCCTGCGAATATCTTCTTGATTTAATTTACCCGGCAACGTGCAGGTATTGTCAATCCCGCATTGTTCTCTCTGATAAAAAAGGGATGCAAAATGCACAGAGGAATATCTTTTTCTGCGCCTCATGCTGGCAGTCTCTTGAGCGATTGGATGATCCGCAATGTCCGGTCTGTTCAAACCCTTATGAGTCCGATGCGGCCATATCCGCCAGCCCAAACCATCTTTGCGGGGACTGCCGTGAAGAACCGCCCCATTTTCTGAAGGCGATTACCCCGTACCTTTACAAAGATGTCATGGCAGAAGCCATTTGTCTGCTGAAGTATGAAAAACGGACCCGTTTGGCGAAGCATCTGATCGCGGCCATCATGGAAGACCTTTCTGCTCTTGAGGTTGACTGTGTGGGCGCGGTCCCCTTACATGCTTCGAAATTACGTTTACGCGAATTTAATCAATCTCTCTTGTTGGCCAAAGAAGTTTCTCGCCAAACGGGATGGCATTTTTATTTGGATTTGTTGAAAAAGCGCCAATCGACAGATACCCAGGTCGGTTTGTCCAAAAAGAAGCGCAAGCAGAATGTAAAGGGGGTTTTTTCCGTGCCCAATCTTGAAAGAGTTCAAAATAAACGTGTTTTATTGATGGATGATGTATACACAACGGGTGCGACTTTAAAAGAAGGGGCGCGTGTTTTAATGAAAGCAGGGGTGAAGTCCGTCGTGGTCTGCGCGCCGGCCCGTATGGTTTTTGGGAAAAGAGACCATCATTTGTTTGACCATACAGCTTCAAGTATGTTATAAATTCGGGTTTAGACTAAACCGCTAATTATTGTCCTCGCTTCATGTTTTTTCATGAGGCTTTACCCAGGAGGGTTCAATTGAAAGACCAATCTGCATCCAGCACGGATACGGCTGAAAAAGAAGTATCATCGCAAAACGTTATAAATCCTTACGAATCTGTCATTATCACCAAACCCACCCTGACTGATGAAGAAATAGAGGCCATCCTCGAAAAAGTCAGAACCATCATCGAAAGTAAAGGGGGGGAGCTGGTTTCTTCAGACAATTGGGGAAAGAAAAAGCTCGCTTACGAAGTGGGTAAAGAGCGAAAGGGAATTTATCTGTTTGTGCATTTCAAGGGTCCCGGAGACACGGTTGCCGAACTGGAGCGCACCTATCGGTTTTCTGAACAAATTATTAAGTTTATGAATATCCGGATCGAACCTGAAGAATTAGGGAAAAGTCAGCCGCCCAAGGAAGACAAGGCCTTTACTTTCCGCGGCCGCGACAGCAGGGGTTGGCGATGACCAGTTTTAATAAAGTCATTTTAATAGGAAATCTGACCAAAGACCCTGAAATTCGATATACGCCCAGCGGCACCGCCGTGGCGAACTTTGGATTGGCTGTCAATCATCGTTTCAAACAAGGGGATGAAATGCGGGATGAAGTCTGCTTTATTGATATTGTCGTATTTGGCAAGCAGGCGGAAAATTGTGGCCAGTACCTTTCAAAAGGGCAGGGCGTGATCGTGGACGGACGGCTTCAGCAACGCCGTTGGGAATCCGAAGATGGGCAAAAAAGGAGTCGGCATGAGGTTGTGGCTCAGGCTGTTCGTTTTATGTCGAAAAAACAGAGCGAAGGGACGGGGGAAGATACTTCCGGTTATTCAGGGGGCGACGACAGCCAGGACGTTCCTTTTTAACAACCGTTTGCTGTTTATAATTTAGGAGAGATTGGGTGGAAAAGAAATATGTAAACCGCAGGCGGGTTTGCCGCTTTTGTGCGGAGAAAAAAACAGAGATTAGCTATAAAGAGGCCTCCATACTGAAGTTTTTCTTGACCGAACGGGGAAAGATTATTCCACGGCGTATTTCAGGAAATTGTACATCACATCAAAAACAGCTGACGAGAGCCATTAAACGGGCCAGAAATATTGCCTTTTTGGCTTTTGTTGAAGAACGCTAAAAGCAGGTAAATGCAAGTCCGTTTTCAGCTGTTTTCAAAATATTGACCCCTCAAAGTGAAGTTGATATAGTCAATATCTTGAAAGGTCTTTCAATAGGGGAAGGGAGTCAGCGTGGCTAAAAAGGCAGACGGTGGAATAAACCGAAGGAAGGATACCAGGTCACCGTTCCTGGTATTAGAGATCCAGGGGAAACACTCCAATAAAATATTTTTGGCTCAAACCGAAAATGTAAGTCAAGGCGGACTTTTCTTTTCACCGGAACAATCACTTGATATCGGAGACCGTTTTCCCATCGAGTTTGTCTTGCCCGACAATAAGACAAAGGTCTGTTGTATGAGTGAAGTGGTTTGGAAAAAACGCTACGATAAATCAGGTTATGCTTCTGAGGGCGTTGGAATTCGTTTTGTCGATCTGGAAGAAAAACAAAAGAAGATTATTGGGAAATGGCTTGACCAGGAAGACGAAAAGGAACAGGAATAATCAAATGCGATTTAACAAAAGACATCATCTCAGTGCTTTATTATCCCGATTAATAGGCATCGCCCTTCTTTGCGCCGCATCTGTTCTCGTGAACAGCCGTCCGGTTTTATCCGAAGAGCTTTTTGATGAAAACCTGTTTAAATCCAGAGTCATTAATGTCGTTGACGGGGACACCATCCGCATTAAAGACGGGAGATTAATTCGGTATCTGGGCATCGACAGCCCTGAACTCAGAAGAAAAATTGATAATGTCTGGGTGTTTGACCCAGAGCCGTTTGCACGAGAGGCCGCGAAGTTTAATGAGGATCTGGTCGGGGGCAAGGAGGTTTTGATCGAGGTTGACCCTGTTCAGCGGCAGGATAAATATGGACGCCTTTTAGCCTATGTCTACGTGGATAAAACTCTTGTCAATGAAGAGCTGCTGAAGGCAGGTCTGGCCAAAACAATGACTCCGTCCCTGTTTATGAAGCACCGTATCCGTTTTTGGTCCATTGAAGAAATGGCATGGACCGCAAAACGTGGCCTATGGTCCCTTGAGGAAAATACCCCCTGAATGGAGACGCCCATCCCGAATTTCTATTTTATGGGCGTACAATTCATTCATCTTCTTGCCTTGGCGCTTTGGGTGGGCGGCATTGTCATTATTCATGGCATCGTGGCCCCAAGCCTTTCTACAGCCAATCTTTCACCAGAATTATATAATATCCTGATCAGCCGGATTTTTAGACGATTTCATCAAATGACCCTTTTTTGTGCCGCGGCTCTGATTGTCACGGGTATCATCAAGTTTTGGCGTTGGGAAAACCTGACACCCTGGAACAGTATTCGTTATTTTTCCATTAGTATCATGGTCCTTGTTTCCGCTTACATGGCAATACAAGGAAAAAATGTAATAAACCGTTTGATATTTCCTTCAAAGACGGTTAAAAATAGTAACCTGGCGAAGTGGCATACCGGGCCGGAAACCGATGATATCCTTCAATCGGATGTCTTAGTCCTGATTAGTTTTATTTGTGGTTTGGCGGCCATTTTGATGGCTTAACCCTAAAAGGGTGGAATTGATGAATCTAAAACTCTCGAAAAGGTTCAGGTCTTTATCTTCTCGGATGATATGGATCTTGCTGTTATTCGGCGTTTTACATGCCTGTAGTGTTCCTTTAAAAAATATCCCTGAGTATCGTGTTGGATATCGGGAGTTTGGTTTGGCTTCCTGGTATGGTCAAAAATTCCATGGCCGTCCGACAGCCAGCGGAGAAATTTACAATATGCACGATGTTTCCGCCGCGCACAAAACCCTCCCTTTAGGGTCTATATTACGAGTCACCCACGCAAAAACGGGGAAACAAATCCATGTCAAAATAAACGATCGCGGTCCTTTTGTGGGAAAGCGGATTATTGATTTGTCGTTCGGTGCAGCTAAAAAACTGGGAATGGTCAAGGCAGGTCTTGCGGAAGTGGAAATCGAATTGATTGGCCGCGCCCCGATTTTTTTGCCGAATTCGAATATCGAAAAAGAATACTACGTCCAGCTTGGTGCGTATCAAAAAAAGGAAAATGCGCTGAGCTTGAAACATCGGGTGAGCCGGTATTTTCAAGGGGTTTCCGTAATCACATATTCAACGGCTCTGGGTATGCTTCATCGGGTTCAAATCGGACCTTATGTTTCAGAAAAGGAGGCCCGCACAACATTGGCAAGCCTGCTTGACAGAAGTGCCTTGATGAAAAAAGTTCGTCCGATTGTGATCACAAATGAATAAAAATGAGACTAAACCCGGAAAGGCGGCGTTGATTGATGTCTGAAAATTTTGATCGTTTGGTCTCTGTGATGACCCGCCTTCGTGGAGAAAAAGGATGTCCCTGGGACCGGGAACAAAATCACGATTCCCTCAAACCCTATCTTCTTGAAGAAGTGTACGAGGTTTTGGAGGCCCTTGAGGACAAAGATTCTGCTGCCCTTAAAGAGGAGTTGGGGGACTTATTGTTTCAGGTTCTGTTTCATTCACAGATCGCAAAGGAAAACAAAGCTTTTGATATCGAGGCGGTTCTCGTTGCGATTACAGAAAAAATGATACACCGGCATCCCCATGTGTTTTCAAAAACATCTGCTGGTACGAGTGAAGCGGATAAGTTAGATGCGAAAACAGTCTTGTCGCGCTGGGAAGAAATAAAAAAAAAGGAAAGCCGAAATCAAGATCGGAAATCTGTTTTAGACGGTATTCCGGTGACACTTCCGGCTTTATCACGTGCACAGCAGCTCCAATCGCGTGCCGCCAGGGTAGGGTTTGATTGGCCTGACGCATCACCGGTCCGATTAAAAATTGAGGAAGAACTCAAGGAATTGGAAGAGGCCATTTCGGAGGGAAATCAGGCGGAAGTTGAAAATGAGCTGGGAGATGTGCTGTTTACACTGGTCAACTATGCCCGGTTTTTAAGGGTAAATTCCGAAGATGCCCTGCGTGGGGCGATTCAGCGCTTTAGTCGCCGTTTTCAGAGCATGGAAAGCGAAATTGAAAAAGCAGGCTGCGGGTTTGATGCACTCTCATTTGATGAAATGAATGCACTTTGGGAAAAAGCCAAGTCCAACACAGCACTTTAATAAAGTGTGTTTTTGGGCATGATTTAAATTAAAAGGAAAAAATATGGGACAAGGGCGGATTGTTGTTATCTTATTATCGATGATCATTGGGTTTTCAGTGCTGGTGCATATCTTTACGACCGCGATTGCGCCGCCCGAAGTGGATCAAACAGTCATGACATTTTCGTTGTCCCGGCCGCGTGCCCCTTCGGAAGCAAGAAAGCTTGAAAATCCGATTCCCTTTTCAAAAGAAATGGTTGAAAGAGGGAAGGAAATTTATCATGGTAAAGGCAATTGTTATGTTTGTCACGGAGCGGCTGGCAAGGGGGATGGCGAAGGCGGCGTTTTGCTGGCCCCGAAACCCACAAATTTATCTGATCCGAATTTTCATTTACTTCGACGGGACGGAGAAATGTTTTGGACCATCAAACATGGTGTGGAAGGAACAGGCATGTTTTCTTATGCACCCAGAATGATTACCGAAGAAGAAGCGTGGATTGTTATTCACTATGTCCGTACCTTAAAAGATGAGGGGTAAACTACGAGTCTGGAATAATTAATACCGCAGCCGAGATAGGTATGATACTGGAAAAAGAAATACCGAAGGCGTGCAGTGTTTTAAATGGAGTTCATCTTTCGCTGATTCAATAAAGTAAGAAGTGAAGGCCTGTTTTTGAAAGGCAGTAAAAAAAAGCCCTTCCAAATATTTGGAAGGGCTTTTTTTCCTTGCTGTTTTATGCCGGGTCTAAACCCCGGTTTATTCTGATTCCCTGGGTTTTAAGACGATGAAGAATGCCCGGCCTTCGCGAGTCACACGCATCAGAATCGTTTCGGTTTCTTTTGTTTCTTTCATGATTTTATTGAAATCTTTAGGGGTCTTGATTTTTTGACGATTCACTTCCTTGATCAAATCCCCGGTTTGAAGTCCTTCCTTGGCCGCAACACTGTCTTCTTGAACTTCAGTAATCAGGGCCCCTTCGTCTCCCTCTTTTAATTTATACTGAAGCGCGAGCTCATCGGTAATGGCACCGACGCTTAGGCCGAGGAATTTGCTTTTTTCACGAGGAATTGAGGCCGTGACCGCTTCATCCTTGCGTTCAACCAATTCAATAACGAGTTTGATCCTTTCACCGTCCCGCAAAACGCCGACATCAATCTTGTCACCGGGAATATATCCAGCAATCACACGGGCAAGCGTATTCGGTGTGTCCACTTCTTTTTCATTGACAGAAAGGATAATATCTCCTGGTTGAATCCCCCCTTTGGATGCAGGGTCGCCTTCAAACACTTCATTGATCAACACGCCATTGCCTTCTTTGACGCCAAATTTTTGTGCAAGTTCCTCGGTGAGAGGTTGAATTCCGACACCCAGCCATCCACGGCTGACCCGGCCTTTATCCCTGAGTTGGCTGGTGACGGATTGAACCATGTTAGACGGGATGGCAAAGCCTATTCCTTGTGCGAAATTAATAATGGCTGTATTGATTCCGACCACTTCTCCGCGGATATTAAAGAGCGGTCCCCCTGAATTACCGGGGTTGATCGATGCATCCGTTTGAATGAAGTCTTCGTAACGGGAGAGGTTGACATTTTCTCTTCCCAAAGCACTGATGACACCAACGGTGACCGTCCGGTCCAGGCCAAAAGGGTTTCCGACCGCGATGACCCATTGTCCGACTTTTACTTTTGAGGAATCGCCGAGTTTAACAAATGGCAAGTCATGATCCGCTTCAATTCGGACCAGAGCCAGATCTGTATCGGGGTCCTTGCCAATGACGGTGCCCTTAAATTTGGTCTTATCTGAAAGCCGGACTTCCACGACGGAAGCGCTGCCAACGACATGGTTGTTCGTAATAATAAATCCTGTTTTATCGACAATGACGCCCGAACCGGAACCAGGAGGGGCCTCACGCGGGCCACCGCGAGGTCTTTGAGGTTTTGGAGAAGGGGCTTCAGTCGTGGTTGGAGAAATATTGACCACCGCAGGTTTTACTTTTTCGGCAATATCAATAAAGGTAGACTGAAAGAGTTCAATCAGCTCATAGCCTTTTTCAATATTTGCTGCATGTACTTCCGTTTTTATGACGGGAAATACAAGCAGCGTTACAATAATAAATTTGGAGATTACAAACTTGGCTTGATTAAACATAACCACTCCCTTCATCAATAAAGTGACTTACATATTTATTCAGTATACCCTTCAGTATAAACAACTCTCAGGTATTTTACAATAAGTCTGTTGTCATTTCGTGACGATAACGCAGGGATCCTAAAAGGTAGAATTTTGAAAAAGCGAGCCTGTTTCGATCCATTCTTTATTCTGGATTCTAAGGTCTTTTTTAGACGAATAGGCTAAGCAACAGCGTTGACAGCTATAGCGTTATCGGATAGACTCCGATCAGTATTTCAGGCATTATATCCCTGATTTTATTATTTTTTATACAAGATACGCATGAATCCCAACAGGCAAAAAACGATAAAAATTGCAGGAGCCGGCCCCTCCGGGCTGACAGCGGCGATCTGTCTGGCAAAGGCGGGGTATCCCGTAGATGTTTATGAATCCAGAGATCGGGTGGGGGGGCGCTTTATCGGGGATTTTCAGGTCATTGAAAACGCGGGGTTTCAAGAAGACGTCCTTGAAATGCTGGATGCTATGGGGATTAAAACCAACTTTTTTTTAAAGCCCGTTTCGCAGGCGGTTTTATATGATTACCGCCTGCGGTCTCAAAAAGTCTCCAGCCGTCGTCCTTTCGGGTATTTTATCCTCCGCGGGTCTGAAGAAGGGGATTTGGACAAGGGCCTGCTTGAGCAAGCCGAGTCGGCCGGAGCTAAAATTCACTTCCAAAATCGGATAAAAAAAGAAGCGGTTGATCTGGTCGCGACTGGTCCGGCCGTTGCGGATGGGCTTGCGAAGGAAATGACCTTTTCAACGGATCTGCCCGATACAGTTTCTGTCCTGTTTGATATGAACCTTTCTCCAGGGGGCTATAGTTATCTTTTTGTCCTTGAAGGCCGCGCGACGTTTGGCTGTGCGATTACAAAAGATTTTGACGGCATCAAAACCTATTTTAATCAGACCCTGGCGCGTTTTCAAAGTATATCGCCTTTTGCCATCCATTCCCCGAAGTATGGATATTCCTACATGAATTTTTGTTTGAAAACCTCTGCGATAAATCAGAAAAAAGCCTATATCGGTGAGGCCGGCGGGTTTCAGGATTATCTCTTTGGCTTGGGCATTCGGTATGCGATGAAAACAGGTTTTATTGCCGCTCAGAGTATTCTCAAGGATAAAAGTTATGATGAACTCTGGAAAAAAGAAGTTGCTCAAAACCAGGAAACCAGTTTGGTCAATCGGGCCCTTTACGAAATCGGCGGAAATCGGGGTTTGTCTTCCTTTGTTAAAAGGGCCGGTCGGAATGACTTTCAAACCTACCTTAAAAAATGGCACAGGACATCCTCCTGGAAACGGATTATCCTCCCCTGGGTCAAACGGTTCTGGAAAAAAGAGTCCTCCTGTTTTCACCGCATCCCGGAGCACTGGTGCAGGGAAAAACCCGTTTCGACGGTTCAAACCAGCCTGGGGCCGGTTAAAGAAAAACAGGATCCGTCCAAAATGACTGCTACCCAATGAACCCTTTATTGAGCGAAGCCTATTCCTACTGCAAGGAACTTACGGAACGAAGCGGGCCCCATTTTTCCGTGGGTTTTCGTTTCCTGCCGGAAGAGAAACGTCGGGCGATATACGCTGTTTATGCGTTTTGCCGTTATGCAGATGATATTGTGGATGAACATCAAGATGAACCCATTGAAACCTTGCTGGAATCGTGGGAAGCGGAACTGGACCGCTGTTATGAGCAAAAACCGACACATCCCATTACCCGCGCGCTAGCCGATGCCATTCAGTATTACGCGATCCCGAAAGAGGGATTTTTAGGCTTGATTGCCGGATGCCGCATGGACCTCGAAATCAAGCGTTATCAAAATTTTAAAGCACTCATGGTCTATGCCGACCGGGTTGCCACGACGATACGGGATCTTTCTTTGCCGATCTTTGGCTACACAGATCCCAGGGGAATCGCATTGGGCCGCTCGCTTTCGACAGCGCTGCAATTGACCAACATTGTCCGCGATATTGGAGAAGACCTGGATCGAGGGAGAATCTACCTGCCTTTAGATGAAATCGATGTATCGGGGTATTCTGAAAAGGCCCTTTTAAACCGGGAAAAGAACGAGGCGTTCTTAAAATTAATGGCGTTTCAATGTGAGCGGATTCATGCCTTGTTTGATGAGGCAAAAGCATTAATCCCGCTGGTTGAGGCGGATTCCCGTACTGCCGTTTCCTTGATGCGAAACGTGTATGTGGCCATTATTGAACGCATCGAAAAAGACCCGTTTGCCGTGCTGGATTCGCAAATCCGGCTTTCTCTTTCAGAACGGGGAAAAGTGGTTGCCCGAACACTTCTGGAAAAAACATAAGATCGTTTTGGAGAACCAAAGTTTATACGAAACCGATTTTCACATGTGATTCCTCTGTCTCACTCTGCAGGGGTTTGAGTAGAACTCTTCACCTTGGCTTTGCGCCCATTTAACCAAGGCACATCCGTAAGCGGGATTTTCGTTAAACTCTGATTTATACAACCTTTCGAAAGGCATTCGTTGGCATCAACAGAAACCTTATCTTAAAAATTGGTGCTGTCTTGAGCCTTGAATTTTCGCGTGAAGCGTGATGCGCAATATGCTATAATTCTCAGGTGATCAAGTCGTTCAAACACAAGGGATTGCACAGTTTCTATGAAACGGGGCGTACGGCTGGAATTCAGCCGGCCCATAAAAAGAGGCTTCGACTGCAACTTGCCGCCTTAGATACGTCGGCAACGATCAAAGATATGGACGTCCCGGGGTTTCGGCTCCACCCGCTGAAAGGGGAGAAGAAAGGTCTCTGGTCGATAGCGGTCAGCGGAAACTGGCGCCTTACGTTTGAGTTTCGGGATGGGAACGCTTATATCTTAAATTATGAGGATTATCACTAATGGCTATGTACAATCCGCCACACCCTGGCGAATTTATTCGAGAGATCTATGTTACACCTTCCAAAATAAGCATCCGAAAGGTTGCAATCAGTTTAGGGGTCTCGCCTTCAACATTAAATCGGCTTTTAAATGGCGAGAGCAACGTATCGCCTGAGATGGCTCTACGCTTGTCTAAAGGCTTAGGGCGCTCTCCGGAGAGCTGGCTGGCCATGCAAGACCAATATGACCTCTGGCACGCACGGAAGCGGGTAGACCTAAATGCGGTTAAGAAGTTAAACGTCTCGGTTGCATAATATTGTAGCCCCCAAAGACCTGGTTCACAATTAAGGGTCATCGTTCATGTAGCACGTCCATCCAGCGGATGGCTTCGGCGTCGCTGACTTTTCCCAGATAAATCCGGGTGGTTTTCAGGTCTTGATGCCTGAGAATCACCTTGGAAATAATCTCCAGCGGTACGCCGTTTCGACTGGCAAACGTGGCAGAGTTTCGGCGCAGATCATGCGGAGAGATTTCAACATGCAGTTTTGCCCCACGCTTTTTCACCATCGATCTCGCCGTGGAATAGCAGATCGGAAAGATCTTGTCATGGGGTGCGCGTTGTTTCTGATGCACGTATGCGAGCAGCCTTTTGGCAACTTGAGCCGGCATAAAGGCAATCTCTTCGTCTTTTCCCGATTTTGGATTTTGCAGGATGAGTTTTCGGTCCGAGATATCTTGCACGGTGAGTTTCAGCACTTCCCCGATTCTTAAACCGCAACGGGCCTGAAGTTCCATGATGAGCCGGTCTCGTGGGTTTTTGGTGTTGTAAATCATTTCATCAACGGTTTCTTTGTCGAGAATCCGTCTTGCCTTTCGTCTGGGGACCCGAAACGATTTCGAAAGCAACGGCGCATTGCAGGGATTCTTGATCGCCAAGGTACCGTTCTCAATGATGGCATTGAAAAACGCTTTGAGTTGGGCATAACGCAAACGCCGTGTTTCCTTGGAGAGCCCTTCCGTGAGGGATTCCAGGAATTCGTAGAGCGCTTCTGATTCGATGGATTCAAGAACACAGTCTCCAAATTGCGTTTCAAAGTGTTTCAAGAGATGACGGTAAGTTCTTCTTGTTTTTTCTTTTAAGCGCGTTTTCTGATGATGTTTAAATAATCTGATGGCTTCTTTGATCTTCATCATCACACCTCCAAA
>CALZIJ010000049.1:17185-18684 GCA_945787655.1 Nitrospiria bacterium
TGCTTAATTCGTTTTTTCCAGAAGATGCCGAACTTCGGTCCCGGTCTGTTTTTCATGGAGCACAATAAATTCAACTGAAAGGGCCTGAACTATAAAGCGGTCTTCAATTTCCTCTTGATGCTTCACAATGTAAAGTTCATTCCCTCTGGAAAGAAAGGCCGATGCCTCGTCCCCTCTCTCCAGGTAGCCGAGATATCGGAATTGTGACAACTCTTCTTTTGCCTTTCCCAAAGCGATTTCTTCCGGTGTGGGCCCTTGTTGTTTTTGCGGGGAAGGGGGCGGAGGAAAAACAACTCGCGGTTTTGGCGGCGGTGGCGGCATTATTGGAGGTGGTCGCTTGATCATCGGGCGAGGGGTTGGAGGCGGGGGTTGTAAAGATTGGAAGATATTTTTGGCCGGTTTTTTAGAAATCGGGAACCCGGACCTTAAAAGATCGAGCCGAACAGAAACCCGGTCTCTTCGATCTGCCGTCGGCGACGTGGTCTTTGTCTCTACAAGGTTTAGGGAAGGTCCTTGTTTGTTGTCAGCCTCCGAAAACTGGTGAAAAAGGAGTCCTCCTTCCACCAAAAGGAGAGTTGCCAACAGGATCAGCTTGTTCTTTTTCTTCATGGTGAGATTCTGCCGACTCCGTCGTCGACTTCTGTCAGGTAGACCGCCACTTGCATTTGAAGCAGGATGGGATCATTTATTTTTGTCCCGGGTTTTAGAAGCCCGAGATCCTCAATGAGGAAAAATTGCCTAGACAGTTCGAGCGACTGGATGAAAGTCCGAATATCTTCATATTTTCCGAGGACACCGAATGCAAAATCGACTTCGGTCAACTTCTGATTCTCGATTTCTTGACTCTCATAATTAATCTCAGGTATTGTCAGACTGTGCTGCTTGGCCAATTTGGAAAGCATTGTAATGATCTCCGGAAAACCTTCCCGGCTCGGAAGGATCTCCCGGAAAGACCTGAGTTCATTTTCGGTGTTTTCAATCTGGTCCAACACACTTATTGTTTCCCTTCCCGCTCGCCAATCGATTTCCGCCCGACCTAGTTGTTCCTGTAACGGGATTTGATATGTAAAATGGAATATAAGGAAAATCGTCATGACGCCCCATAATAACGAGAGCGAAACGGGATACTGACGGGGGTGAAATAGTGTATCTTTATCCAAGTTTTTTTCCTAACTTAATGTTTGACCATTTGAATTTTAGAGAATTCCTTGCTGTTCACGTTCCTGGATATGGTTTCAGGGATTTTTAACGTATGCCCCTTGCTATATTGAAAAGCGACGGAAAATTGAATCGCATTTTTTACATTGGATTTAGTATCCACTTTTTGGTCAAGAAGCATCACGTTATCAAAATGGGCATGGGACTGCATTTGAATCATCAATTGGGTCAACCCCTTTAATGTGATGTGGTCAAGAAAAAATGGACACATTTCTTAGGCGACTTTTCTTAAAAGCCATGTTTCCTCAAATGCCTTAGGACTCAAATACCCTAGATAAGAG
>CALZIJ010000050.1 GCA_945787655.1 Nitrospiria bacterium
GTTCTTTTTTTGAAGTTCGTATTCCCCTGTCTTTACAATAGGATATGAATTTATCGGTTGTGACAAACGGGCATAAGACGAAGGTTTCATTTTCAATGAGTTGCTTTAAGCTAATGTAGTTTTTCATTGTTAAATCCCCCCTTGCCCCCCTTTTTCAAAGTGGGGTAAAAGATGGCGGTGGTTTTTTTACTTCTTTATTAACTTCCCCCTTTCGCAAAGGGGGATTGAGGGGGATTTCTCTCACGATGGCCTCTAACACGTCGTCTATGTGTTGCAGAACTTGAACGTTATTAAATCTTAAAACCTTCAAGCCTTGTTCCGCCAAGTATGTATCACGACTGAGATCACTTTCAACATGGGCGTTTTCCAAATGCTGCCCCCCATCGACTTCAATCACCAGCTTCGCCCTCGGACCGTAAAAATCAACAATATAATTGCCAATCGATTTTTGCCGATAAAACTGAATGCCTAATTGTTTTTTCCGCAAATGAAACCAGAGCTTCTTTTCACTCTCCGTCATCTCCGATCGCAGGCGGCGCGCGAAAGGTTTTAAATGGGAGTTGTATTTGAGCATGGTTAAATCCCCCTTACCCCAAATCCAGCCGCCGAAAAGCCGCCTCCGGCCCGTCCCACCCAAACACCTCCGGATGAAAGAGATGCGCAAGCAATTCAATGCCCTCCACCACGCGCGGCCCCGGCCGCGCGAAATAACTGTTCGCATCCACGGCATAAACGTGCCCCTTTTTCACAGCAGGCAGCGTTTCCCAGCCCGGATATGTTTTAATCAAATGCGCCTGTGCTATCGTCTTTTCGAGATCAAAACCGCAGGGCGATAAAATCAACATCTCCGGCGCGGCGGCCACGACCTCACCCCAAGGCACACGCAGGGAATCCGCGCCTTTTTTGGCGAGCGGGTCGATGCCGCCCGCAATCTCAATCATTTCCCCCACCCAATGCCCGCCGCAGTAGGGCGGCGAAAGCCACTCCATAAAAAACACACGCGGGTATTTTGTCAGGCGAGCGGCCTTTGTTTTAACGTGCGCAACGCGCTGTTCCAAGGCCGTCACAATTTCACGCGCCGCCGCCTCGCATCCGGTCGCCCGCCCGACTTGCCGCAAATTCTCAAAAATATCGGCCAAACATTTGGGCGTGAGATACACGACCTCCGGCGGTTTGGACAAATGCTGCAAGACGCGGCTGACTTCGTTACCCGAAGGCGCGCAAACCTGGCAAAGATCCTGCGTGAGAATCACATCCGGCGCGATGTTGTGCAGCAGGGCCTCGTCCACGGCGTAGAGGCTTCGTCCAGCGTGCACCGCCTCCCGGACGGCATCGTCAATCTGCGCCTGCGACAGGCCCTCAAAGTCGATGGCGTTTCGCACGACAACAGGTTGTTCCGCCGCGGGCGGCGGATAGTCACATTCATGCGTCACGCCAACCAGTTGGGCTTCGAGTCCAAGCGCGTACACCATTTCCGTCGCACTGGGTAAAAAAGAGACGATTTTCATGGGCTGACCCATCCGTCGCTGATCATCACGAACAACATCACAAGCACCTCCACTTTTTCGTTTAAGGCCCCTAGCCCGTCCCCCGTGATGCCCCCGATTCTCTTTCGGAGATAGAAAACGAAAAACCCTGTTGTTAGCGCCGCCAAGACCATCGCCGCCAAACCCGTCCCGCGCAAGATGAGGGTGGAACACAGCAGCGCAAATGCGGTGGCTACAATGATTTGGCCTCGACGGATTTTGCCGATGAAGGCTCGGCCCGTGCCGGTTTCCCTCGGATACTTTCCTAAAAAGGCGGCAAAAGCCATGGCCCAACGGCTGAGCAGCCCCGCGAGTAAAAAAATCTGCCAGCGGCCTTTGTCGATGATGTCAAAAAAAAGTGAGGCTTTCAAGAGGAGGACAAGCACAAGCGCAATAACACCAAAGGCCCCGACGTGGCTGTCCTTCATCGCGGCCAAGATGCGCTCCGGCGGGCCACCCGCGCCGAGGCCATCCGCAAGGTCGGCCAGGCCGTCGAGGTGCAGGCCGCCAGTGAGAATCACCCCAAAAAACAGGAGCAGGGCTGCAAGGGGGAGCGGCGTCAGCCGGGATTGAAGCAAATATCCTGGGATGAGGAGCATTGTTCCCAAAACGAAACCCACGAGGGGATAATAGATGATGGACGCAGCCAGATTTTTCTCTTCATATTGGATGCGCGGGGATATCGGCAAAAGGGTCAGGGTGCTGAAGGCGCATAAAAGCGGTTTCACAGATCCTCCTTTTTATCGGAGACCCCGGCTTGTTCAAAGGTGGCCATTTCATTTGTTATTTTAATGGCCGCATCCACCATGCCCATCCCAAGCGCGGCCCCAGTCCCCTCGCCCAAACGCATGTTGAAACTCAAAAGTGGAGAGAGTCCCAAATGGGTTAAGGCAATCATGTGGCCGGGTTCGGTTGATTGATGAGAGGCCAGAAGATAGTGGGAGACTTCAGGTTTCAAGGCCCTTGCAATGAGGGCAGCGGCGGTGGAGATAAAGCCGTCGATTAAAACCGGTATCCGATGGGCGGCCGCGCCCAGGATCAGTCCGGCCATTCCTCCGATTTCAAAGCCCCCCAATTTGGATAATACATCAATCGGATCATTGACGTTGGGATGATTGTGGTCGATTGCACGATGAATGACGGATTGTTTGTGGAAATAGACATCGTCATGAATGCCCGTGCCGCGCCCGGTGACTTTGTTAAGCGGTGCGCCGGTTAAAATAGTCGTTATGGCGCTGCTTGCCGTTGTATTGCCGATGCCCATTTCCCCCGTGCCAAGCAGTGTTGCGCCCTTTTGAATCGAGGCTTCTGCCAGTGTGATCCCGGTCTCAATTGCAGAAACAGCCTCTTTGGGGGTCATGGCGGGACCCAGCGCAATATTCTGCGTGCCTTTTGCAATTTTCCGATGTATTAATTCCGGTGTTGATTCAAAATCAAAATCCACGCCAATGTCCACTACTTGAACCGTCGCACCGGCGTGACGGGCCAGAACATTGACTGCGGCGCCGCCGTTTATAAAATTGTAAACCATTTGAGCCGTGACCGATTTGGGATAAGCGCTCACCCCCTCTTCACATACGCCATGGTCGGCGGCAAAAATAAACAAGACCTTTTGGGGTATTTGAGGTGGAAATTTACGGGTAACCTGAATATACCATTTAGAAATGTCTTCCAATTTTCCAAGGCTTCCCGGGGGTTTGGTCAGCCGGTCCAGGTGTGCCTGGGCATGATCCTGCCATTGAGTATCGGGTATTTCAATGCGGTCCAGGGTAGATTGCAAGTTCATGGAATATCCTTTTTGATGGATTGAGGAATCCCTGCGGTCATACAATAGACCTCGTTTGCGGCGTGTGCCCATTGTTGATGCAAGTGGCCCCCGAGATCCCGGAAAAGCCGAACGCTTGCATCGACGGGGACGATGCCTTGTCCGACTTCATTGGAGACGGCAATCAGGGTGAAATCCAGTTTGGCAAGGGTGTCCAGCAGGCGGTCAAATATCTTGTTGATTTCCGCCTCGTCCGTTGTTTTCATCATGACATTGCTGAGCCAGAGCGTGAGGCAGTCGATCAACACGACATCGGTTTTCCCCCGCAAGGACAACAGGGTTTCCGAGAGTGCCAGTGGGACTTCGAGGGTTTGCCAGTCAGTTCCCCGTGTTTTTTGATGCCGGGTGATGCGCGCGGCCATCTCGGCGTCTCCGGCTTCCGCTGTGGCGATGTAAACCTTTTTGCCTGCCTTTGCGTTGCCCAATTCCAGCGCAAAACGGCTTTTCCCGGAGCGTGCGCCGCCCAAGATGAAAATAATGCGTTTCATTCTTCCCTGTTGGGTGTCAAGATGGACCAAAGGGCCTCGATCAATTTTTGATTGTCTTCGCGCAAACGTACGGCAATACGGATAAAGCGGTCACTGAGTCCCCGGAAGGTCTCTCCACTTCGAATTAAAATTTTGTGGGCGGCGAGGCGTTTTGCAACCTCATCCGCATCAGGATGGGCTTCACCCAGTTGGATTAAGATGAAATTGGCACTGGAAGGGAAAAGGGTGAGGCCGGGAATGCGGCGCAGGTTTTCAATCAAATATGCGCGTTCCTTTTTGATGAGCTGAAGGCTTTTTTCAATATAGTCTGTGTCATTGAGGCTTGCGAGTGCCGCGACTTCGGCCAGATGGTTGACCGACCAGAGCGGCTTGATTTTTTCGATTTGCGCGACCGGATGCGCGGCTCCGGCAAGATAAGCGATACGCAAGCCCGGAACGGCATAAAACTTGGTGAAGCTGCGTATCACCATGAGGTTGATATACCAGGGAATTTCTCCCACAAGGGACTCGTCCGGCGCAAAGTCGATAAAGGCTTCATCGACAATAATGGAAATCCCTTCATGAAAAGCGGCGGCGACCACGGGGAGCAAGGCTTTTTTGCTGAGGAGTTGTCCCGTCGGGTTATTCGGATTGCACAAGATTATGGCTTCGATCCCTGTTGTTTTGTGTTGATGAACCGCGTCGATCAGCATTTCCGGCTGCAATTGAAAATGATCCTTTTCCGGCATGTCGAGATAGTGCACAGCGCAATCGGCTTGTTTCGCGGCATTCGCATATTCGGAAAATGAGGGTGCGGGAATTAAAATATGTTTAAACCCGAACGCCCTGGGAATGAGATGGATCAATTCTGTTGAGCCATTGCCGATCAGGATTTGTCCGGGTTTCAGACGATGGCGTTTTGCGAGGGTTTCACGGAGCCTTGTACAAAACCGGTCCGGATAATGGACAAGATAAGGGACATTTTCCCGAATGGCGGTTTCCACCCTGGAAGACAGGCCGAGAGGATTGATATTTGCACTAAAATCGATCACCTCTTCCGGTGCGCACTGTTGCGCCCGCGCAAAAGAAAAGACCTTGCCTCCATGAATTGCGTGTGAGGTATCGTCCAGATTACTGGGGTTGATTTCATACATTTTTATCGTATCTCCATGTGTTCCTTATTCCAATGGGGGCGGGCCAACTGGTAGACAAAACAATCGTCCTGACCGAAACGGCGTCGTGCCATCAACTGGAAACCCAGTTTTTCGTAAAAACGATGGGCACCCGTATTGCTCTCCAGGGGATCAACCCACACCGCCATGACCTCTGGGTCCGAAAAACACCGGGCGAGCACACAGTGCATTATTGTTGTTCCATACCCTTTACGCAAATCCGTGGCTTCCCCGATCCAAATGTCGATGGCCCGCACATGACCGGGGACATCCCCCCAATAATGACTGTCTTCGCGGGCCGGGTCAATGATCTGAACGAAACCAATGGGACGTCCAGAAAGCTCTGCGATGCACTGGCTTCGCCAATCCGGCCTGCGATCCAATTCGAATTCCCAGTGCCAGTCATCGTTTGGGTCTGATGCAATAACATGGGCCTGGCGGTCCCAATATTCCAACAAGGGGATGTCCGACAGGCAACAGGGACGCAATTTGATTTTGGTGGTCTCAGCCCGCTTCATCTCTGCTTAAATATTTTTCATCTCCTTTGGCTGCCAGCGGCAGGTGCAGCAGCAGCCAGCCTTTTTTCTCCAGCTCCGGCTGTTCGTGAAAATGGCGGACAAAACCGATGTTGAGATAGGCGATGGGCACGATGTTTTCGGGAATGCCCAAAATCACTTTTAAGTGGTCGTGATGAATGATGCTCATCCAGCCCACACCCAGGTTTTCCGCGCGCGCGGCCAGCGAGAGATTTTGAACGGCGCAGACTGCGCTGTACAAACCCATTTCCGGATTGGCCGTGCGCCCAATGACCATGCTTCCCGTGCGGCTGCGATCGCAAGTCACACAAATCCCGACCGGGGCTTCAACAATACCTTCGAGTTTAAAAGATTCGTATTGCGCTTGTTTTTCTTTTGGAAACATTTCTGCCGCTTCTTTGTGGGCGATTTCAAAACCGGCCTTAATCTGGTTTTTTATTTCGGGATCTCTGACAATGATGAAATCCCGGGCCTGCATGAAGTCGCTGCTGGGCACGTGATGCGCGGCATCCAAAATACGCAGGAGCATGTCATCCGGGATGGCATCGCTTTTAAACTCCCCCCGCGTGTCCCGGCGGCTGTAAATGGTTTTATAAACGGCAGCGCGCTCGGATGCCGTGATGGTTTCCATGACCTGTCCTCCTTGTTATTCCAGCTTCAGGTGGATTAGTGCCACGTTTCGATCCCGATAATCCCGCATCGCTTCCACCGCATAGGGCTGAAAACCATGCTTCGCGTAGAGTAAGAGGGCAGGCACATTGTCGCTAAACACCGAGATATGCACCTCGGCAAGCCCGTATTGGGAAAAGGCCGTTTCGACCATGTGGGCCAGCAGTTGTCTTCCGAATCCCCGTCCACGGCAGGCGGCGGCAATCACGAGGTTACCGACAAAGGCGCATCTTGCGTTGAAATTGAAGAGATTGGCAAAGCTGATGACCTCGCCGTCCTCAAGCGCGACGGTGAGGGATTTTCGCACAGTGGACAGGTGCTTGACTTGATCCACGGTCAGGGGATGCGCGCCCCGTGGATAAACCCAAAACAACTCCTCCCGCGTGGGCACCAGCGCGCAAACTGCCGAGTAGTCGTCTTCAACTGCATCTCGAAAAAGCATGGCCGGGATCTCCTGAAACCGTTCGCGCCATTTTAACGCCTTCCTGCGTAGAAAGGAATGTGTATCTGAGACCGTTTCAACCGTTGCACGGACGACGGCGGCCTGCACCGCGCGGGCCGCGTCGCCCAAAGATTTTGTTGCGAGACAGGAAAAAGAAAAATACAAGATCAGACTCAGGGCCACGAACGGGTGGAGGCGCTCGCCCAGGGCGATCAGCAACAGCGTTCCGCCAAAAGTCCCCAAAACCACCATCAGGCTCAGCGCGATGCCCGCCGCCTTTTCACACTGGCCCGCGCGAATCCCCCGCCGCAGGAGGTTTTCAAGTCCCGCGATGCCCCGCCCCATCCAACGCACGGGATGCGGCAGCCAAGTGGGATCGCCGATAAAAATATCAAGCACGAAGGCGCTGGTTAGCGTTATTGGATTCATCGTGATTCAACTCACTTCTAAACCCTTCCCCCTTTAAAAAGGGGGATTTGCCTTACGGGTTCACAAACAAAATGTCATTTGGCGGCAAACCGGTATCAATCGGCCCTTCGATTTTTTGATTGGTCGTCGTGTCGAAGATTTGCACGCCGGGATTATTCGTGTCCCGGTCGGCGGCATAAAGCACGCCGTTCTGATCAAAAGCGAGACGGGGGATATAACCTGAACCGATGCCGGTCAAGGCCGAACCGATTTGCCCCGTGCTGATATTAAAGGGCGCGACAAAATTGTTGAAGCTCGCGTCAAAAACCGTGGCGTAGGCGATGGTGTCCGAAAAAATGCGAAAGGTGCCGAGCGGTCCGCCGAAGTCATTGTCTTTTAAGAAAAAACCTTCGCTTTTCAAGGTCTGAGGATTCACCACTTCGATGCCGCCGAAGTCGTCGGCCGTGGAAAAGGTGCCGACGTTGGCGACGTAGAGGTGTTTGGTCTCGGCCAGGTATTGCATACCGAAGGGGTTCCGCCCCGTCAGCACGATTTTGTCGTCGCCGTTAATGCTCATGTCCCCATTGAGATCCATTACCTGGTCAGTCGCGGTGTCAATGACAACGAGGTAGCTGTCGTTTTCGGCAATAAAAAGGTTGTCTCGATTCAGCCGCTGAAGTGACACAAAAAGCTTGCCGTCCACCAGGGCCATTTGGTCCATTTCAACGATGCCGTCGCTGTCTGCAAAGACCGAGAGGTCGATCGTGCCGAGCTGCGCGCCGGTTTCGGGGTTGACGATCAAAAGGGTATTCAGGCTGTAGCGGGAGATGTAGGCCTTGGCGGCGTTCACAAAGGCCATGTCGTGCGGGTTGGATTGATCGGGGCTGCCCGTATCGTTCGTCGTGTAGTTGGCCAGGACGGCGCTGGGGTCGCTGGGATCAATGACGGCGATTGAGTTCGATCCCAGACGCTGGATGATATAAAGTCGGCCCCCGAAGCTTCGAATGACCGCATCCGAATGCAGACCGATTGATCCCAGCACGTCTTTTTCAGCGGTGCGGGGCGTCGTGCTCGTTAATGTGCTGAGGTTACCCACGGCTGACCCGCTGGTGACGACAAAGCCAATCGCCGGACCCGCACCGCCGCCTTTGTTGTTATCGTCTCCGCAAGCGGACAGCACGAGGCTTAAAACAATGTAAGTACAGGTTTTAAAAAAACGTGAAAAACTAACTGGTGGTTGATTCATTTTCTCTCCTTAAATTGAGCCTTGCAGCGTGATGAAGTAGCTGCGTCCGGGCAGGGGAAAACCGAACACGTCTTCGATTTGATCGTCGCCGATGTTTTTGGCCTCCAGCGTGAGCGACCACAGGGGTCCGGATTTGAGTGTCAGACCCACATTGTGAATTTTTCGCGAGGCGGCCTCGCGCTGATTGCGCCGGTCCAGATGGTTTTCGTCCGTGAGATTAACACTGTAATAAAATCCCCAAAGATCGGCTTCCCAAGCAGCCTTGCTGAACCAGTCGTGCACGGGGCGGCCCGGCAAAAACTTGTTTTTTTCGTGGGGGATGTCGCTCACATTTTTTGCCCGCTGGTAGGTGTAGTGGCTCTCCAGGCGCAGGCGCGCCCCCAAGTGTAAACGTCCGGATAACTCGACCCCGCGGGTTCTGGATTTCGCGATGTTTTCCGGGCGGGTGGAAATCTGTGAGGTTTGAATAAACAGGATGAGGTCTTCGGCCTTGTTGTCAAAATAGGCCGCTTCCAAAAACAATTTGCGGACGAGCCCCATCGCGCGCAAGTCATATCGCAGACCGATGTCGCGGTTGAGTCCGCTTTCGGGACGCAGGTCGATTTCGCCGAAGGTGCCGCCACGGTCGCCAAAGAGCTCAAAAAAATTGGGACGGCGAAAATAGCGGCCCAGGTTCGCGCGAAGGCTGAAGGCATCGCTGAAACGATAGAGCAGACCGACTTGCCGTGACAGAAACTGATCGTTGGCGGCGGGCGGGATGGGTTTCGCCAAGGCGCGCTTGGAAGGATCGTCCTTGAAACGGCTGCGGACATCCTCGTAAAGCAGGCCGGGGGTGAGAAACAGGCGGTCATCCAATAGCGCGATCTGATCTTCGAGGCCAACAGCGTACACCCTTTGACGCGTGGTGCTGCCGGAAATACCTGTCAAGTTGTCTTTCGGATCAAAACGTTCCTCGCGGGCCTGAAGCCGCGTTTTCAGGGTATGGTGCAGGCCCAAGGGTGCTTCGGCATTGAAATGGATCGCTTCGAATTGTGTGCGGTTGTCGTTATCGGTATTGCCATTGACGCTGACCTCGCCCCTACGGTCGGAAAAGACCTCATGCTTCGTGCTGTGCTGCAATTCAAGCTGGGCCTTGACCCCGGAGCCGAAGCCATCTTCGGCCTCCCAGCGCAAGCCGAACTGGTGGTGTTCTGTCTTGAGGCGGGCGGTGTCGGACTGAAACGCGCCCAGACCCGGCACGCCTTTTTGCGTGTCCAGCACATTTGCGTAGAATTGAATGCGATGATCGGTACTGAGGTCGTAGCCGAATTTCCCAAGCACATTCAACGATTCGAATTGGGCGTTGCGGCGTCTGCGGATGGTATCGTCACTTGTGGTAAACGGGGTGCCTTCATCGCTGAGAAACTCAAAGTCGTTGTCGCTCTTTTCGTAGTTGAGCCCGAGCAGCAGGTCGGGCTTTCCCGGTTTATAGGAAAAAGTGGTGTTAACGCGCTGGGTATTGAACGAGCCGTATTGGACCTGGTAGGCCATCTTTTTTTCTCCGGCGGCTTGTTTCGTTCGAATGTTTACGAGGCCACCGATGCCGGTTTGTCCATAGGTTACGGGCATGGCGCCGCGATAAACGTCGATGGATTCGATTTGTGAGACAGGAATCTTGGCGAGATCCACGCCGCCGCCCTGCGCGGCATTCAGCAAAAAACCGTCCAGGTAAATCAGGACTTGCTCCGAAGACGACCCCCGGATGGACAGCGTACTGAAATCGCCCAATCCGCCAAACTGAGTGATGTGCACGCCCACGGTTTCCGATAGAATTTCGGGAACGGAGGTAAAGCGCTCCTTGAAATCCTCCGCCTGAACACGGGTTTTATGCGCGGGTTCCATGCCTTCATCCGTTTGATGCAAGGGGGCCGCCGTCACCGTAATGCCTTCCAGCATAACGGGCGGTTCCGCGTCTTTCGGCACACCCTGTGCGAAGGCGGGACAGGCGCCGAGTATCGAAACAAGAACCAAACTGAATGCCCACTTCATTTCCAGCTCAAACCCACTTTCCGTGTTCAAAACAAAAAAATCCCCAGCTTCTGATGACAATAGAAGATGGGGATGCCTGAGTATCCCGTTGTCTTGTCCGTCGAAGACAGGTCGCGATTTCCTCATGTCAGGCAGGTCTTCTGGCTCTGGGTTCGCCCTACTCCCCACGCCTTCCCGTCAACTTCGACAGTGGCTTGATGTGGGTTTCGTCCCCCAATACAGCGGCGGGACCGCTCCCGGTTTTCACGGGATTCCCTTTTCAAGCCCGGCCATGGGCCGGGCTCACCTGAGAGGTTTATCTGTTCTGCACAGCGTTATATCAGGGCCGCCGATGAAAAGCAAGTTTCACGCCGAGGGAGGGGGCATACCGGCTTTTGCAGCGGTGGGGACCGGGGTTTCTTGATCGAAAAGGATAAATATAAAAATGGCGGAAATAGCACTCACTGCGGAAAGAAAAAACATCGATGAGTAGCCAAAGTGTTCTGCGGTATATCCTAAAAGGGGGGAGCCAATAAAAAAACCGACATCAAATAATAGGGTAAACAGTGCCATGCTGCGGCCTCGTTCGTTTTCCGGCGCCCGATGAATCAGGAAGACAGAGAGGATGGGAAAGACAAAACCATGCCCGATACCGCAAAACGCGCCGGCGATCATGAGGCCCGCAGGGGAAGGCCACATTGCGATAACGATTATGCCGGCAGCCAATAAGAAGAACGCTGGATATAGTACGGTTTTGAGACCGAAGCGATCTGGCCATTTTCCACCGACAATCCGGATGGCTACGGCACTTAAACTATATGCCAGGAAAAAGTGCGTGACGGTCAATCCTTGTTCATGGGCATAGGGCTTTAAAAAAATCATGTAAGAAATCAGGCTGAGTGCGAATAATCCGTTGGCGACCAGGGGCACACGATTGGCGGTGTGAAACCCGGTATGAAAAAAATCAACAAGTCTAAATTTGGGCATGGGGCCGGTTTTTTGAGGTTCTTTCAGAAAATAACCCATCAGGGTAAACAAAATGGTGAAACCCGCACAGGCTTTAAACAAGGCGGAATAGCCGCCAGTACGAATGAGGAATTCTCCCATTGGGACGCCGAAGGCTCCGGAAAGGTGCCCCCCAATGCCAAAAAGAGCGATCCCTTCCGTGAGGCGGGTGTTGGGGGTGATGTCTGCGGCAAAAGTAAAAAACGTGGCGAAAAGAATGCCCATGCTCAAGCCGTGGCATAAGCGGACAAAATAAATAAAGGGTCCTATCTGATCAATCATGAGATAAAAAAGGTGTGTGAGGAAAAAGATCAGTCCGCCCGCAAGCAAACTGCTGCGCCGACCCACACGATCCAGTGCATCCCCTGACCAGGGCCGGATCAACATGCCGGATACCGAGGCCGCACCCATGATGATCCCGACTTCGGCAAGGCTGCTGCCCATATCCTGAATAAAGACAGGCAGTAAGACGTAGGGCCAAAAAGAAAACCCGAAAAAGAGGTGTGCCATGAACAAAATGCAGAAATTTCGGGTGATAAGACGGCTTGGGTGATCCGTCGTCATTTCGGAAATGATTTTCATGTTATCATGATAACAAAACTTTCCCGGAGCTGTCAGAAAGCGTTTCTGTGTATATTTTCGCTTTACGTGTTGAAATTGGCTGGGGTATACTTCGGGAAAAAGAACATTCGAACACAGAAAGGATCGAAATGATAAGTCAGGATGCATTGATTCAATACATCGAAAAAGCGATGCCCGATGCCCAGGTGACTGTCAGGGATCGGACCGGTACGATGGACCATTATCAGGTTCAGATTATTTCAGAAGCTTTTGAAGGGAAGAACTTGCTGGACCGCCAGCGATTTGTTTACCAGGCGCTGGATGAACCTATGAAAGACGGCCGTATCCATGCCCTGGAAATTAAATCCCAAACCCCGGAAGAAGCTGGGTCAGCTTAATCTGAAGTTCTTACAAAACAGATTGTAACAATTTTCAAAGGAGAAACAATGTCAAACAGTGTTGAAGAAGAAATTAAAAAAGAAGTCGCGGACAATAAAATTCTCATTTACGGCAAGGGGACAAAGTCGATGCCGATGTGCGGATTTACGCAGGAAACCATTGTCTTTTTTAATAAATACGGTTATGACTTTGAAGTCATTGACGTGTTAAGAAATATGGAGAAGCGCGAGACACTATCCCAAATGACCAATTGGCCAACCCTTCCAAAAGTCTTCATTGACGGCCAGTTTTACGGGGATACTGATATCCTGGATGAAATGGAACGAAAAGGTGAAGTCGAGCCGCTCTTAAAAAAGGCTTTCGGTGGCGAGTAATTTTTATAAGCCATTTGTTTTTGCCGGATGAGGTGCTCACCTCATCCGGTTTTTTTGTTTTAAATTTTAAACAGCCAGTATTTGAAATTCCAGAAATTCAGTTTTTTCTGGATGTATTCGATATTTTTGACCTTGTCCGAAAGGTGTTCGATGTCCTCTGAATTTCTCAGAATTGCTTTATCCTGAGCCTGCTCCAAGCCTCCGTTGGCGATGAAACAACGAATGTGGTCGAGCTCTCCCGCATCCAGCCAAATCCCGTGATCCCGGCATTGATCGATAAGAACCCCTGAGATACGACGGAAATTCTTGCGAGACATAAAGCTCTCGCATAAGGGACAGGCGAGATATCCTTCTGTCTCGGGGAGAGGCGGTTTGTGAAATTCAAACGGGATGGTCTCATCTTTATAAACATCACGTTCAGACGTTAGCTGCTTAAATTCCCGCGTGTCCAACCAGAGCCCCCCGCAAGTTTCGCAATGATCGAGTGATGATCCCCGGTAATCATGGTGAATAAGCACTTGGGTGCATCGCGGGCACGCCGGGGTTTCATGAAGGATTATCTTTTTGTTTTCTCCGCCGCAAAAGGGACAATGCCGGGTTTTTGCGTTGATGGTTTTTTTGCAATATTGGCAAGTGTGCGTATTCATATTTTTAAGATTTTAATATAAGATGACCGCTATCAACCTAAGTATAACAAAGTTTACTATCTCGTCAGATCGAGAACGTGGAAGTGGAAAAGGAATTTGTACTAATTTAAAAGATATATTATTATTAGGATTAGGCAGCCGCTTGAACAACATCAAGTAGGGTGACTGTTTGATCACAAGAGATTGTGCTACAGAGGTTTTCTCCATATGCACATCGCCAGAAAGGAAAAAAATTTTAACTTTCTCCGCTGGTACTCGGTGATCAGTTTTTTTTGCATCCTTGCCATTTCTATTATTACCATTTTTTTTCTTTCCCGTTTCTTAACCAATAGTACCCTTCAGCTTGATGCGGTGGGAACCCAATATTTTATCCAGACTCTCATCGAGGGGGAAGAAGCAAGTCCTAATTTTTTTAATGAAGACAAACCACAACGAGAACGACAATTTTCATCACTGTTTCAGAAGGTCATCAAGAACCCAGAAATTATGTGGATCAGGACCTATAATTTAGAAGGCACTATTATATGGGCAGATGACTCTCGATTTATTGGACATCGGTTTATGCCCAACGATGAATTGATAGAAGCTCTGTCTGGAACCATGGTGGTAGCCAGTGGTACTTCAGGCAGGCCGCGTAAAGGGGAGCATGTCTTTGACAAAGATGTTCCTTATTTTTCTGAAATTTATATTCCGATAAGAGATATAGATAAGAAGCAGGTCGTGGGTGTTGTTGAAGTCTACAAAGTCCCCCACGCCCTGTTTCAAACCATTGAAAAAGGAACACGCTGGGTCATGATCGGAACTGGTATTGGCGGGTTTTTTCTATACATATCACTTTATTGGATTGTAAATAGGGCCTCTTGTACAATTAATAGGCAACAACTGGATCTGCAAGATGCCAATATAAAGTTGCAAGAAAAAATAATCGATGCCGAACGTACCGCGGAAATACTGGGCTCTTTATTAATTACAACAGGGACAGCAATTCATGACCAGTTTTTTCATGATTGTGTTCGTGATCTTGCATATATTTATGAGGCACGGTATGCTTTTGTAGGATTATTTGTAAATGACTCTCATGAATCGATCCGAACCATCGCTTTTCTGGAAGGAAGCAATTTCCTGGAAAATATTGAATACCGTGTGGCAGGCTCACCTTGTGAGGACGTGTTAAAAGGGACGACATCGTATGTTTCAACCAATGTGATTCAGAAATACCCCGAAGACGATTTTCTTCGCGAATATGAACTGGATAGCTATTTTGGGGCACCATTGATTTCTCCTTTAAAAAAACCGTTAGGGATAGTGGTTTTGATGGACAATAAAGCCATGTCGTTACCCTATTGGGCCAAGCCTATTTTAGGAATTATGGCAAACCGGCTTGCCTTGGAACTTGAACGCCAATCCACAGAAAAGGCCTTGAAGCTGGCAGAAAGTGTGTTTAACGAAAGCACAGAAGCCATTGTTGTGACCAATCCAAAAGGTCGTATTTTACGTGTTAATCCGGCTTTTACAGAGATGACCGGATACAGTGCGGCAGAAGCGATTCATGAAACCCCTGTATTGATCAGCCCAAAACACCATGATCAGACTTTTTTCCACCGGTTTAGAGAGGTGCTCCTGAATAAGGGAGCCTGGCAGGGTGAAGTTAGGGGTTTACGAAAGAATGGAGAAACATTTCCTGTTTGGCAGAGTGTCAGCGCGGTGTACGACAAGTCGGGTGATGTCATTCAATTTATCCATATTATGAGTGACATTACTGACAAGAAATTGTCTGAAGAGCAGATCCATTATTTAGCGCATTTTGATGAACTGACTGGCTTGCCGAATCGGGCCTATTTTAAAGAGCAGTTTAAGTCTACCGTGACTCGTGCCAGAAGGGAAAAGAAACCACTGGCATTATTTTACCTGGATATCGATCGATTTAAGCTGATCAATGATGCCTACGGGCACCCGACGGGTGATGAAGTGTTGAAACATGTTGCTCGTTGTCTGAAAGCCCTGGTTCGGGAGAATGATCTGGTCGCTCGGCTAGGAGGAGATGAATTCACGATACTCCTTTCCGGACTGAAAAATAGTCAGGATGTGGTGGGGGTCGCAAAAAAAATACTTGAGGGCCTTGCCACCCCGTTCCTCAGTTCAAATAAAGAGATAGTCAGTTCGTCGAGTATTGGCATCAGTTTGTTTCCAGAAAATGGCTCGGATGTTTCTGCTTTATTAAAAAATGCAGACACTGCGATGAATCAGGCCAAGGAATCCGGGCGTAACAAGTTTCAGTTTTTTACAGCAGAGATGAACCATCGGGTACAAAAAAGAATGCGGATGGAGGCTGAATTACGTAAAGGGATCGAACGGGGAGAATTAACACTTCATTATCAGCCCCAACTGGACATTTTATCTGGAAAAATAGTGGCCTGCGAAGCGCTTGTTCGCTGGAACCACCCGGAAATGGGTGTGATGCTTCCGGATCTGTTCATCCCGCTTGCAGAGGAAAGCGGCCTCATAGAAGCGTTGGGAGAATGGGTCTTGAAAGCGGCATGCAAGCAATGGGTACGATGGCAAAAAGAAGGGCTCCCCGCTTTAACAATGGCCGTTAACTTTTCTGGAAAACAGTTTACAGGGGGTCTAATGATTCCGATGATCGATAAAATTGTGTCGAGCACTGGTATTGATCCCAAGTTTCTGGAGTTGGAATTAACGGAAAGTGTCCTCATGGAGAATGTAGAGGAATCTATTAAAAATGTGGACGAGCTCCGAAAAAGGGGAATTTTGCTTTCCATTGATGATTTTGGAACGGGATACTCTTCGATGGCATATTTAAAGCTTTTCCCCATTCATAAATTAAAAATAGACCAGTCTTTTGTGAGGGATTTGGCGAGTGATGCGAATGACGCAGCCATTGTCAGTGCAACGATTGCCTTGGCCCATGGTCTTGATTTAACAGTTCTCGCCGAAGGGGTTGAAACGGTGCGTCAGCTAGACTTTTTAAAAGAAAATGGTTGCGATCAATTTCAGGGAAACTATTTCAGCACCCCCCTGTCCCCGGATGAAATGGCAAGACGGCTTGCACAATCTGAATAAGTTCTTCAATCGGTGTCAACACATTCTAATTACTTCTATTAAATGTCATGAATCTATGCAGCGCAGTTGTTCTCTGAAAAAAAATTTTCTAAATATAGATAGAATAGGCGAAATTTATTCGGGCCTTATTGTGTTAAGGCCATTAAACAAAGCCACACAGCCACGTTTAATATTTCGAATATTGTATCCGCCTTCTTGTACAAGCAAAAGCGGAATGCGGGTTTGCATCAG
>CALZIJ010000051.1:0-32708 GCA_945787655.1 Nitrospiria bacterium
AAGGCCTCCTCGAGGGCCAGCTGAAATCCACCCGCTCCAAGCCAAAGACTTGGAATTTCGGCCGGGCGCGCATCGCCAGAATCGGCCGCCGCACCCCGGAAGTCATGGTCAAAATCACCGGCAACAACAAAAGGGGAGGGCCCCTGGCATCTCACCTCGATTACATCACAAGCAAAGGCAAGCTGGCCGCCGAAGATGAACCTGCTTCTTTATCA
This sequence comes from Nitrospiria bacterium, assembly GCA_945787655.1. GTDB lineage: Bacteria > Nitrospirota > Nitrospiria > SBBL01 > JAADHI01 > JAADHI01. The sequence continues at coordinate 216 of CALZIJ010000051.1, forward strand.
AGGGGCGGGCGGCCGTGATCAACACTTCGATGACGCAGCGTAAATTTAGGCTGGGACAGAAATATAATTGCGCCGCGGTTTGGTTGATTGTTAAAAGAGTCGCATAGGTTTTATCGCAGCTGGGTAAAGGTGATTGATGTGTTTGTATTAGGGGTTGAGATCGATGAGAAGGAGGATGCCGCATGCATGTGACATTGGAGCAACTTGAGCAATGGCTAACGACACCCTCTGAAGGTGAACACCTCGAATTTAAAGAAGCGAAAAATCGCTATGACTTTGAAAAGCTCGTCGGTTACTGCGTTGCTTTAGCCAATGAGGGAGGTGGGCACTTGGTTTTTGGCGTGACTGACAAACCGCCGCGCAAAGTGGTCGGCACCTCTGCCTTTGATATCCCTGAACGGACGGTCGGAGGCATTTATGAACGTCTGCATTTCCGGGTAACCTGGACTGAACTTGAACACACTGGTGGTCGGGTATTGGTTTTTTCTGTCCCTTCACGACCGGTCGGCCAGCCGGTTGAATACAAAGGGCGTTACCTAATGCGTGCAGGCGAAGATCTAGTGCCGATGACACCTGATTATTTGCAAAGAATCTTTGCCGAGGGGCAACCAATTTTTGAAGCGCGAATTGCTCATAAAGGACTGGGGGCCGAAGATATCATTCGCCTGCTCGATACCCAAAGCTATTTTGACCTGATTCAGCTTCCATACCCGGTTGATCGCCAGGGTGTTTTGGAACGTTTTGAGAGTGAAAAGCTCATTGAGGCTGACAACGGCAATTATTCCGTGACCAACCTCGGAGCCTTGTTATTTGCGAAAAATCTGGATGAGTTCGACCGCTTGGCACGTAAGTCTGTGCGAGTGACAACCTACGAGGGCAACAACAAGCTTACTATCAAGAAGGACATTGTCGGCAAGAAGGGGTATGCCGTCGGTTTTGAGGGGCTTGTCGACTATATCAATGGACAGCTGCCATCCAACGAAGTCATCGGTCAGGCATTACGCGAATCGGTCCCGATGTTTCCTGAAATTGCCATTCGTGAATTAGTCGCCAATGCCTTGATTCATCAGGATTTGGATCAGTCAGGCGCATCGGTGAGTATCGATATCTATTCAAACCGTTTGGAAATCAGCAACCCGGGGGTCCCGTGCATCGATCCCGACCGCTTTATCGATGAGTATCAATCACGCAACGACAAAATGGCGGATTTGATGCGACGACTGCGAATCTGTGAGGAAAAGGGGAGTGGTATCGACAAAGTTGTTAGTAGCGTGGAAGCTTTTCAGTTGCCCGCTCCAGACATCCGTGTTGGACAAGCTCGCACGACGGTTATTCTTTTTGCGCACAAAGAATTAACTGATATGGATAGAAGCGATAAGCTGCGGGCTTGCTTCCAGCATTGTGTATTGTGCTACGTACTTGCGGAAAAGATGACCAACCAAAGCTTGCGCGAGAGATTCGGTTTGAATAATCGTCAAACGGATGTCGCTTCTCGGATTATCGCCACGGCGCTAGACGAAAACCTGATTAAGCTTGAGGACCCTGAAAGCAGCTCAAAGAGGTACGCCAAATATATTCCGTACTGGGCGTAATGCTATTTGCTTTGTCCTTGTCGATGTTGCCTGTATTTCGAAAAAGACGTGACAGAGCGGGTACTTCCAATTTGCAAGCTAATGACAATCTTATTCGCTGTAAAATGCTTTTCTTTGGCGTGTATCAATCTTCTCAACGATTTTCTTTTCTTTCACGACTTCAGAAAGTTCATGCCTTTTTAATTCGACACATTCTTTCTGAGCCCGAATAATTTCATGCTGTTCATTGATTTTTTCGGTCTGAAAATGGATGAAATCATAATGCCGTTGTATCTTTCCCGGCGCACCGATTTTTCCTTGGAGCTTTTTAAGCCTTTCAAGGGCGGCTTCAAGTTCAGCCGTCAAATCATTTAGTTGGTTGACCTCGATTTTTAATAAATTTTCCTGCTCAATAAGCTCCCGGTATAAAACCTCTTGCTGGTATGTTCTGGCTTTAATGAGTCCTTCAAGATGTGAATGATATGCGGCCATCAGCTCATTTCTATTCTTGAGCGGGAAGAGATTCTTCCAGTTCAAAGACGTGATTAAGGGATTCAATGCTTTCATTCAGGTTTACTTTTTTATGCGTGTTTTGCTGTAGGTACGACTCAATGTTCTCCCAAAGTGCAATGCTTCGGTCGATCTTTTGATTGCTCCCGGCTTTATACGCTCCGATATGAATCAAATCTTCCGCGTTTTTATAGGTGGCGATCATGTCAATCAATTGATTGGCAGATGCCATATGTGTTTTATCGATCAAATCCATCATGACCCTGCTTTTACTGTTTAAGATATCGATCGCCGGATAATGATTACTGGCCGCCAATGATCGGGATAAAACAATATGGCCATCCAGAATAGACCGGGTCGCATCAGGAATTGGATCATTTAAATCATCGCCTTCAACCAGTACGGTGTAAAGCCCGGTAATACTGCCTTCGCCGGAACAGGTCCCAGCGCGTTCGAGGAAGTTGGGAAGGAGGGTGAAAACCGACGGCGTATATCCTTTGGTTGTGGGGGGTTCACCGATTGCCAATCCGATTTCGCGTTGTGCATGTGCAAGCCGGGTTAAAGAATCCATCATGAACAATACCTGCTTTCCGCAATCTCTGAAATATTCTGCGATGGTAATGGCCAGAAATGCCCCTCGGCGTCGGATTAAGGGGGGTTGATTAGAGGATACGACAATGACGACGGAACGTTTTAAGCCTTCCTGCTTCAGTTCTTTTTCGATGAATTCCTTGGCTTCTCGTCCGCGCTCGCCTATGAGAGCGATGACATTGACCTCTGCCGAGGTATACCTTGAAATCATCCCCAGCAAGACGCTTTTTCCCACCCCGCTGCCGGCAAAAATCCCGACGCGCTGTCCACGGCCGCAGGTCAATAAACCATTGATGGCCCGGATACCCAGGTCAAGGGGCGTTTGTATCCGTTTCCTGGAAAGGGGATTGAGCGGTTCGTTATATAAGGGACGTTTTTCATCGGTATTTAGAGTTCCCTTATTGTCAATGGGACACCCCAAGCCGTCGATCACTCGGCCCAAAAGCGGATCTCCTACATTGGCGGAAGCTTGATTGCCATGAATGACCAGGGGAGATCCGGGTCCAAAACCTCTAATATCTCCAAGCGGCATGAGTAATACCTTGTCTTCCCGAAAGCCCACGACTTCCGCCAGAAGTTGTTGTTCAGATTTGTTTGAAACAATTTTACAGACTTCTCCAATGCTGGAATGCGGTGCATAGCCTTCCAATACCAGTCCGATGGCATCTGTGATTTTTCCCAGAATAGGGAGAGAATCAATCTGTTCAATGCGTTGCAAGGTTTCCGCTAAAAAGGCCTTCATGTTGTTCCTTTGTAAAATTCAGCTTCAAAAACATCCAGTTGATTTTTTAAACGTGCATCCACCATGCGTTCTTCGCCTTCAACGACGCAATCCCCCGGCATGAGTTCGGCATCGGTTTCAAACCGCAGACGAACATTTTGTTTCATCGGCCCAAGAAGATCCTCGGCATCCTGGGAAATGACTTCATAATCATCGGGATGAAGACGAATCAACACTTTTTCAGTCTGTCCGATTTTTTTGATGGCCGTTTGTATATTTTTAATAATGACCTCCGGGTTTTCCATGACTTCCTTACGAACGATTTGACGGGCGACGGCCAGCGCAATCGTAAGCATGTCTTCTTCTGATTCTTTCAGTATCTGTTTCTTCAAATGATTGACATTGTGAACCAGATTCAGCAAAATATTTTCAATGGTATCCAGTTTTTTAAGACCCATTTCCCGGCCGGCCGCTTCCCCCGCAGAAAACCCTTCTTCATAGGCTTCCTGTTCTATCTTGGAAATAATGCTTCATCCGCTTTGTTTTTGAGGTGTTCCGGAGTTTCTTTCTTTGATTCCACTTCTTGGAGAGAAAATGGGCTGAAACCGGTTTTTTCAAAAGGGTCGGACTTAATGATGTTAGATAAGTGCTTCGCCACCTCCGCCCCCTTTCCCTCCAAGTGAGATGGTGCCTTTTTCTGCCAGGTTTTTCGCTGTTTTTAAAATCATTTGCTGTGCTTTTTCGACTTCGGAAACCTTGACTGGTCCTCTTGCGTCCATGTCTTCTTTTAAAAGCTGGGCCGCACGGTCAGACATATTGGAAAAGAATTTGTCTTTAATTTCTTCCTTGGCCGCCCGAAGCGCCAGGGTCAGATCTTCTTTGCTGATTTCTTTCATCAGGCCTTGAATACTCCGGTCGTCAAGTTCAGTCAGATCATCAAAGACAAACATCAAAGAACGGATGTTTTCCGCCAGTTCCGCATTATTTTCCGTGATCGCCCCCATGATGGCCTGCTCAGAAGCTTGGTCGACCTGATTGAGAATATTGGCAACGAGTTTGACGCCTTTGATCTTTTTTCCACCTACATGACTTTCCCCTTCGTTGGAAAGCTCACTTTGAAGCGCTGCCCCGATTTCCCGCATTACACCGGGAGGAATATCTTCGAGGGTCGCCATCCGAATCATGACATCACTCCTTAACCACTCGGGCAGGTTGGGCAAAACTTGACTGGCTTGTGATGTATCCAATGAAGTGAGAATGAGTGCGACTGTTTGCGGATGTTCGCCTTTGATCAAGCTGGCAACCTGTTTCGGTTCCATCCACTTGAGGGCTTTCATACCGCCTTCGTCCGCTTCAGCCATATTTTCTATAAATTGACCGGCTTTATCATCTCCCAAGGTTTTGGACAGTAATTTTTCAATATAACTTTTTCCTTCCACGCTTAGGCCGCTGGGTTCCGTAGCGGTTTTTTCAAACTCTTCATAGACTTCCTTTAAATCTTTTTCAGGGATGTCGGAAAGGTCTTTTATTTCCGTACCGAGTTTTTTAAGTTCTTTCGGATCGAGGGTTTTCATAATTTCCGATGCGGAATCTTCTCCCAGCGTGGCTAAAAAGATGGCCGCCTTGTAGTATCCGTTTCCCATGCGAATCTCTATCCTTCTTTAATCCATCTTTTTACGATCAGGTTTGCGGCTTCCGGGTTCCCCTCGGCAAGATCCAATATTTTTTCTTTTGTGGATTTGAGTTTTTCGGGTTCTTCAATTTGATCTTGACCCGTGCCGCCTTCAAGTGTTCCAACCCCTCCAGCCTCGGATAATGCCGGTTCTGGCAGCATCACCGGTTGTGGTGGAACAGCCGTTACAACCTTGAGGATTGGCCGGATAATGGCGCTAAGCACCATTAAGATGAGAAGGGGTCCTAGAATTTGCCGGACGATCGGCATCCAGCGCATGATCTTGTCGATTAAGGACACCTCAATCTGCTCATCTGGCGCCAGCATTTTACTTCCTTTAAACGGGATATTGACCACTTCCACTTCGTCCTGCCGTTCGGACGAAAATCCCATGGCTTTTTTGACAATGGCTTCAAGGGTCGCCATTTCCTCATCCGCACGAGGCACATATTGCTGCGTCACCACACCTTCTTCATCGGTGATCTCTTCATAAGAGCCGTCGATTAATGCCGCAACGGAGAGGCGTTGTATGGTTCCAAAAGGCTCAACCACCCTGCTGATGGTTTTACTGATTTCATAATTGATAATTTCACTGGAGTTATTGGAGGCATTCTCATTGGTGGCGCCGGCTCCGGCAGATTCTTGTCCTCCGGGCGGTACATTGGATGCCACTCCGGGTATCCCGCCTGGCCCGGTTGTTTTGGAGGTCCCGTTTGAATTGCCCTGGGATCGTTGCTGGCTGCGGACGACTTGCGTGTCGGGATCAAACTTTTCTTCTGTCATCTCCACTTGTCTTAAGTCAAGCTTCGCAGTGACACGAACCAGGGCCTTGTCCGGTCCAACGACCTGGGCCAGCATGGACTGAATTTTTTGCTGAATTTTCTGTTCCAGATTTTTTTGAAATTCAAGCTGGGAGCCACTCATTTGAAGCGCGGAAGATCCTTCAGAACCTGTCGTTCGGATTTTCCCGCGGCTGTCCACAATGGTAACTGCCTCAGGTTTTAACCCTTCTACACTCCCGGAAACCAGATGAGAAATGCCTTGAACCTGAGATTCACTTAAGACTTTCCCCGGCTTCAGGTTAATGACAACTGCCGCGCGGGTTAATTCTTCCTGCTCACTAAAAAGACTGGGTTCAGGAATAACGAGGTGAACCCGTGCATTGCTGATTTCTTCCAGTTGACTGATGGTCCGCGCGAGTTCTCCCTGCAAGGCCCGTCTATAATTCAGCTTTTGTGCAAATTCGGTGGTCCCAAAGGAACTTTCATCAAATATTTCAAATCCGACACCACCCCCCTGAGGTAAGCCTTGACTGGCTAAAAGCAGCCTCAGTTCATGCACACGTTCAGAAGGGACAAGCAAGGATTTCCCGTCTTCAGAGAATTGGTACGGCACGTTCATTTCTTTAAATTTTGTCACGACCACCGAGGCGTCTTCCGAACTGAGGTTGGTATACAGAATGCGAAAATCCGGTTTCTGAACCCAGAGCCAGATCACAGAAAGGATTGCGAGTCCGCATGCGAAGAGACTTGCAAGCGCAATCTTTTTTCCCAAACTCATTTCAGAAAGGTTTGCGCTGAGTCGTTCTAAAAGCTCACCCATTGTTGGTATCCTTGTTTAAAGAACTATATTTGCATTCGGCTGATTTCTTCATAAGCCGACAGAATTTTATTTCTGACCTGCATCATTAATTGAAAAGAAACATCCGCTTTTTCCACAGCAATCATCGCTTGATGCAGTGATTCATCCTTCCCTGCCGCCAAATCAGTCACGGACGCGCTGGCGGTTTGCTGGAGCTGGTTGACCTTTGAAATAGAATCTTTCAATGTATCAATAAACGGTTTTCCATCGTTGGGGATGGTGTTCCGTTCCTGTATAGATAGCTCCGGTAGAATGGACTGAGCGTCGGGTTTGATTTCCATTGTATCTTCCTCCCGTTTCTATGGTTTTATCGGCTGATTTCCAGGGCTTTTTGGGCCATGGATTTAATGGAATTTAAGACGGTGACATTGGCCTCGTAGGAACGCAGAGCAGAAATCATGTTCACCATTTCTTCCATGGCATTCACATTGGGATAAAGGACATAACCTTCCTCATCAGCGCCGGGATGGGCGGGTTCAAAAACTTTTCTAAAGGGGCGCGGGTCATGAACGATATTTGAAATTTTAACTTGCTGTACCCCGTTTAGTTCCTGATTCAGGGTATTTTCAAAACTTTGATTTAAGGGGGCTGCGGCAAAAACCACATCCCGTCTGCGGTAAGGACCGCCCTCAGGGGTTTCAGTTGAGTCAACATTGGCCAGATTACTTGAAATAATATTTAAGCGTTCCCGCTGTGCATCCAGTGCGGCGGCGGGAATCGAAAAGGCTTGTGAGATGTTCATTGATGATTTCTCCTTTCGGCATTAACGTCCTTCATTGATGGCGTTTTTAATGCCTCTAAATTTTTTGGCGATAAATTGGGCAGTGGCCTGATACATAAAGGTATTTTCTGCCAATCGAGTCATTTCTTTTTCAGGGTTGACGGTGTTGCCGTCGAGCCGCTTAGCGCCCTGGTCGGCGGACAGCGTGACCTTGGGAACTGCCCCGTGACTGGTCTGCAAAGCGGGCAGATGGTTTGCATTGGTCTTGGCCACTTTCAAGCCCGATTCAGGCCCGGTGGCATCCGCCATCGCCTCTTTAAAATCAATTTCCTTTGATTGATAACCGGGGGTATCCTGATTTGAAATATTACTGGTAATAACCGCGTGCCGGTGACTTCTGATATCCAGTGCCTGCTCAAGTCGTTTTATGGACTGGTCAATCAATTTCATGATCTATCCTCCAAACAATACGGTTTAGTGTTACTTTGACTGACTTGTTTCACAATCCGGGTCCAAGCGATGATACTCTCTGAGTTTGTTTCGCAGGGTTCGAATACTAATGCCCAATTGCCGTGCGGCATGGGTTCGATTCCCTGACACCTGATTTAAGGTGTCCAGGATTAAACTCCGTTCCGCTTCCCATACCGTGGTGATATCCGTCGAAACATTGGAACCCTGTTCGGGACTGTTTTCCGGAAACAGTAAATGATCCGGTGTAATGGCCTTGCCTTCAGAAAGCAGAAGCGCCCGTTCCATAATATTTTCAAATTCCCGGACATTGCCCGGCCAGGGCATGGATTTTAAAACAGACAGCGCTTCGGGCGTGATCATGGTTTCAGGCTTTTTATTTTTGGCCGCACCGAGTTTAATAAAATGTTCTACGAGAAAGGGGATGTCGGACAAGCGCTCCCTGAGCGGTGGAATTTGCAGCGGAAAGACGTTTAAACGGTAATAGAGATCTTCCCTGAAACGGCCTGCTTTGACTTCTTCGAGTAAGGGCCTGTTTGTTGTGGCAATCACGCGGATATCAATAGGCAATGCACTTTTACTGCCGAGAATATCCACTTCCCGTTCTTGCAGTACGCGAAGGAGCTTGGCTTGAAGGGAAAACTGCATTTCACTGACCTCATCGAGCAGGAGCGTCCCCTGGTGTGCCAATTCAAACCGCCCGGATTTTTTAGAGGATGCACCCGTAAAGGCCCCTTTTTCATATCCAAAAAGTTCACTTTCCAAAAGGGCTTCCGGTACGGCTGCGCAATTGACCGCCACGAAAGGCCGGTGCGCGCGTGGACTTTTATCATGGATATATCGGGCCAGCAATTCCTTGCCTGTACCGCTTTCAGCCTGAATCAGGACGGTGGCCTGGCTTGCCGCAACCACTTCAGCCATTTTCAACATCTTCTTCATGCCCGCATCTTGCGTAATGAGCTGTTTTTCGCCGGAACGTTTGACAGGACGTTCTGTTTTAACTGGATTTAACGCTTTTTCAATGACCGCGATCAGGGTTTCTTCAGGGAAAGGTTTGACCAGATAATCAAATACGCCGGATTTCATGGCCTCTACAGCACCTTCTACCGTGCCGAATGCGGACATCAGAATGACCGGAACCTGGCCCCATTTTTTTCGGACATGATGATAAAGCTCAATCCCGCTTAAGCCCGGCATTTTAATATCCGTCAGAATGGCGCTAAATGGGGCATCCTTGGCGCGTTTTGTACAGATTTGAAGCGCCTCTTCTCCGTTCGATGCTGTTAAAACGAGGAATCCGGCTGAACGAAGTGTGGCGCTGATGGCGATTCGCATCGCGGATTCATCATCAACGACAAGGATGGGATGTCGAGTGGGCTTGGATACGGGTGATTGCATAAATATCACTCCTTTTTTTGAGGCAGACGCAGTGTAAAACAGCTTCCCTGACCGATCCGGGTGTCGACCCGAATCTGGCCTTTATGGGCGGCGATTGCATTTTGAGCGATGGCGAGACCAAGCCCTGACCCTGTGCTTTTCGTCGTAAAAAAAGGATCGAAGATATGGGAAAGAGTCTTTTCCGAGATGCCGGGACCGGTGTCCTGAATGTCAATTACGCATTCATCCTGTCCTATCGATTCCGGGGTGTAGGCTTTTATTGTTAATTGGCCTGAGTTTGGCATGGCTTCAATCGCATTGGTGATGAGGTTTAATAAGGCTTGTTTGATCAGATTCTCATCACACCACAGCGGTGTTAAGAGCGCTGTGGTTTCTATTTGGGTGTGAATCCGGTTTTTCTGTAAAAGGTGTGAAACAAAAGCGAGTAGTTCTGAAAGCAGGGGGTCTACTTCAACCCATTGATATTTTGGCCGGGGTTTTCCGGTATAAAACAGAAGGTTGCTGATGGCATAGTCCATTGTTCGAACAGCCGAAGAAAGGTGTTTTCCCCAATCCTGTTTTTCCGGATCTATCGTGTGCACCGCCACTTCTTTTTGAAGCAGGGAAGAGAACAGCTCGATGCTGCCCAGTGGATTTCTCAATTCATGGGCCATTCTGGCGGCCATTTCTCCGACAACGGCTAAGCGATGATTTCTTTCGGCTTCTTCGCGAAGACGCTCTTTTTCGAGCTGGCTCTCGTGAAGCGCTTCTTTAAGATGGTGAACTTCTTCTCTTAATGCACGGTAGCTTTCTGCCAATGTATCGGAAGATAAGGTAAATTGACTGAAAGCCTCCTTTAAAATCTCGATGTCTTGATCCTTAACTGCCATCCCGGCTCCTTTATACAGTGACGGCCCTGTACTCTTTATCAAAGAGGGGGGTCTTCGATTTTGTGTTTTGATAAGGTTTGAATGATGCGTTCTTCCGCATTCTTACCCAGTTGTTCGTAAAGTGGCGCGCCTTTTTCATTCAGTCCGAGTTTTTCATAGCTTTGGGCGAGCTGAAAACTTGCCCATTCCTTTTGTTCTTTTGGGATTTTTTCTTGTAAGGCTGCATTGTAGTAATGCGCACTTTTTCTAAAGTTTTTTAAACGGAAAAAAGTATCTGCGATTTTTAAAGAAAGACCCGCAGGTTTTTCGCCTCGCTCTTGATTGGCTTTTTGGTAAATGACGAGTGCTTGCTTGAGATTCCCCGTTTCTGAATAGGTATCGGCCAGGCGGATTAATATTTCTTTTCGTTTAAAATGGCCGGGATATTTCATTAACCAGCGATTATATTTTTTAATCGCATCCGTTTTATTCCCGTTTTGATAGGTGATATCCGCCAGTAACTGATGCGCTTCGGCCCGCTCTGCTCCGGTTTTGTATTCTGTTAGATAGGATTGAAGCGTTTCTTTTGCGGTGACATAGCGGTTTTGTGCATAATAGTTTTGCGCGAGTACAAACAGGGCCTTTTGTCGATGCGGATTGTTTTTTGACTGAACAATGGGCACGAGAAGTTGAATCGATTCCTGATAAAGCCCGGTTTCAATAAATCCTCTACTGAGATTGATCCCGGTTTCTTCCATAAGCCTTTCAGGAGTAAAAATTTCATGGTGGTGATAATAGATGTCAAGGGCTTCCAGGTGTTTTCCCTGTTGTAATAATTGATTCGTGCTGGACAAGGCGGTGCGGTTAAGCAAGGTTTGGGCTTTTTTGTGAAAGGCTGTTTTAGCTTTTTCAGGTTGGATCATACGGGCCAATTTGAGGGACGATTCAAAAATGCCATGGCGCTCAAGCGCCTGGGCGGCTTCCAGAATCATACTTTCGGTAAAATCGGATCGTTGTTTCGTCATGAGAAAATGGCTTGTTTCTTCTATCTTTTGAAGCGCGAAGCGTCCTTTTTCTTTTTGAAGGGCCTGGCCAGGAATACAATGACCGTTTTGACAGCCCACGAGGTGTAGCATGCCCACCGCAGCAATTAAATTAGACCGGTTATATCCCCTCTTGTTTTTCCGTTCTAAATAGACTTGTTGGTAGGCTTTTTCAGCCCGTTTAAGATCTTGATCCAGCCGATAGGCGTCACCAATGCGCGCCATTGCTAAAAGAGAGAACCTGCTTTGGGGGTATTTGTTGTGCAATATAAAAAGAGCTTCTCTCGCTATTTTGTAAGCATTGGAACGATAAGCGGTAATCCCGTACTGATAAAGGTCCAGAGGGGATGATTGCAATACGGGGTTTTGCAATGGAACCAATTGATAATATTCATAGGCCGTCTTCAGGTTTTCCATCTGGAAATATACTTCTGCATAATTCAAGAGCAAAGCAACCCGTTCTTCCGAAGAGAGCGCCGCGGGTTCAATATCATCATAGGCTTGAATGGCTTTTTCCCATTTTCCCCAGTTGAGATAAACATTGCCTCGAAGCATCCGCGCGGGAATGATATAGGGGCTTTCCGGGTGCTTGTTGATAATGCGGTCAAAACTGGCAAGGGCTTCATAGAAAAGAGAAATCTTTGTATAGATTTGCCCCATCTTCATTAACGTGGGGAGGGCCCGATCGGACATGGGGTGGCGTATGCGTGCATTGCGGTAGGCATTCAGTGCATCTTTAAAAGCCATGGGCTTGTTTCGTTCAGCGATCACCAGGTAAAGGTCTCCCAGAAGATAGGCGGCCGTTTCGGAATGTTTTTCATCCTTTTTTTTTCGAATCAGACGCTTTATTTCGTGTACGGCTTTTTCAAAGTTAAAACTGTTAAAAGCAGTTTTGGCCGCTTGAAATGCAGGATCATCCGGGATGAAATCTTTCTGTGGCGCGAGACTTTCAGGTTCAATGGAAGAGAAGGCAGTACTTGGCAGCACTGAAACAGAGAGCAGCAATAATAAGCTGATAAAATGATTTTTCTTAAATTTTAAGGGCATCTCATATCCATTCATAATGCGATTCAGATAAGATAAAAGCAAAATTAATGCCATTCAGCCAGGTTTTCAGGGTTTAAAACAGTAGCACGTTTTGATTAAGGGCTTAGAACGAATAGAAAGGGGTATGCGCTTTAAAACGCTGTGATGAACGATTTTCTATGTTTTATAGAGAAAAGATAGAAACAGGATGTGAGAAGGGTTTTGTCAAAGCTTTGACGGATTAAGTCAAGCCCTGTGCAAAAGCCCAAATGTCTCGAAAGGGTGGGGCTGACTATAAAAATATGAACTGGGCTCTTTCAGGAAGCCTGTTCTTCTTCTCGGTAAAAAGGGCGGTTTGAATCCTTGCCCGAAGCGGAGGCGGCCAAGCGGCGCTTTTTAAGTTTTTCGACCAATGTGGTCCGGTTCATGTGAAGCAGCTGCGCGGCTCTGTTTTTAACCCCGTTTGCACGGGACAGGGAAAGATCAAGAATCTGGTTTTCAAAGGCAGAGACAATTTCTGAAAAAACAACCCCTTCTTCAGGAAGCTCAAAATGAAAAGGAGAAGTCTTCCGACGGGAGCGGATCAGTTTTTCCGGGACATCTTCCGAATCAATGTAACTGTCATTTTTCATTAAGACCATCATCCGTTCCACCAGGTTTTCAAGTTCCCTGATATTTCCAGGCCAATAATAGTTGTTGAGTAATTTTAAGGCCCCTTGCGTCATTCCCTTCACTTCCTTGTCTTTTTTCTTATTAAACTTTTTTATAAAGTGCTCAACAAGAAGCGGGATGTCTTCTTTTCGTTTCCGAAGCGGGGGGATATTGATTGGAATGACGTTCAGTCGGTAATAGAGGTCTTCCCGAAACCGTTTTTCTTCGATGGCATTCTCAAGGTCCTGATTGGTTGCAGCGAGAATCCGGACATCCACCTGAATGGAGCGGACGCCGCCGACCCGTTCAAAGGTTTGCTCTTGCAAGACCCGGAGCAGTTTGACTTGCAGGGAAAGCGGCATTTCACCAATTTCGTCCAAAAAAAGGGTTCCGCCATGAGCCAGTTCAAATCGACCGGTTCTGGAGGAGGAAGCGCCGGTAAAGGCTCCTTTTTCGTGGCCGAAGAGTTCACTTTCAAGTAAAGCCTCAGGGATGGCGCCGCAATTAATCGGGATGAGGGGTTTGTCGCGCCTTGTACTGTTGTAATGGATGGTTTTGGCGACGATCTCCTTTCCTGTCCCGCTTTCCCCCTGGATGAGTACGGTGCTGTCGCTGTCAGAAACCCGCTCAATCAGTTCATAGACCTGGTTCATTTGAGGGGATGAGCCCACCATATTATCAAAACGGTATTTGTCCCGGACCTGTTTTTTAAGGGAGATATTTTCGGATTTAAGACGACTGAATTCGATGGCGTTTTTAACAAGATTTAAAACCACATCAATTTGAAAGGGTTTGCCAATAAAATCAAACGCGCCCGCCCGCATGGCCTGGACTGAAAGCTCAATGGTCGCATAGGCAGTGAGGACAATACAGACCGCATCTGAATGGATTTCCTTGATTTTTTTCATGGTTTCGATACCGGACATGCTGGGGAGCCTGAGATCAATCATGTACAAATCAAAAGACATTTTTTTTGCAATAAGAACGGCAGGCGGGCCATCCACTGCGCTTTCGACTTCATAGCCTGATTTTTTAAGCAGGGCGTTGAGTGTCTCACGCACGCTGTCATCATCTTCAACAATTAAAATACGTTTATCATTCATCAATCAATTTTACTTTCCTGTTTGTCGGATGCGGTTTTTGAGCGATTGAGCACCTGCTCGATCGTGGATTCGAGTTGTTTAAGAATAAAAGGTTTGTAGAGAACGGGAATCTGATGTGTTTTAAAAAAAGTCCGGCTTTCTTCGTTTAATGTATCACCCGTGATAAATACAAGCTTGTGAGTGAGTTGCGGGTGGTTTTTTTGTAAATAAGAGAAAAAAGTGCGCCCATTCATTCGGGGCATCTTCATGTCGGTAAAGATGAGGTCAAACGCCTGGTTTTTTAAAGCGGCCAAGGCTTCCGGGGCGGATTTAAAGAGTTGCGGACGGTGTCCCAGTTGTTTAAGCAGATGATATTGAAGATCCAGAATCACTTCTTCATCATCCACCACCATGATGTTTAACGATTGTTTTTTATGAAGGCGGACTGATGCGCCTTTCGTGTCGGAAAGTTCTGTTTCTGCTTCTGAAACAGGAAGGCAAATGGTAAAAATACAACCCCGTTTAGGCAAGTTTTTAAAGGTAATATTGCCCCCATGTTCGAGAATAATGGTTTGACTGATATTTAGACCCAATCCTGAACCTTCCGGCTTGGTGGTATAAAAGGGCTGAAATATTTTCCTTTGAACGGATTCTGGGATACCTGGACCGGAGTCTCTGATCCGAACAATGACGGCGCCGTCATTTGAAGCGGTTGAAATCGTAAGCTGTCCTTTTCCATGGGCTGAACTCATGGCCTGGTGGGCGTTATTGATGAGATTTAAAAAAACTTCTATGAACTGTTGATAATCCCCCACGACTCTGGGCAGATCCTCATCTTTCACCAGCTTTTTAATCACACGGATATTATCGACATGGAGCTGACGGCGCTTTAATTCCAAAACATTCATAATCACGCCGTTAATACCAACCAATCGTTTTTCCGGTTTGTATGCTCGGACGACTGAAAGCAGGTTTTGAACAATTTTGGAGGTCCGAATCGCTTCTGAGGAAATCATGCGCAGGCCGCGCTTGATTTCCGGACTGGTTCGTTTTCTAAGCAAAAGCTCCGAAAAACCGACCACGCTGGTTAAGGGATTATTCAACTCATGCGCAACGCCAGCAAGCATTTCTCCCACTGCGGCAAGCCTTTCGGAATGCAGGCGGCGCTGACGAAACTCTATTTCTTCAGAAAGGTCTTTACACAGAGAAACAAAACCGACTGCGTCATCCCCCGTGTCTTCAACCTTAATACTGGAAATCGCCAGGGGAAAATGCTCACCGTGATGATTGATTCCCTCAATTTCATCTTTACTGATGCCGAAGCGCATAGTCTCTGGAAGGATTTTTTTATGGATCTTTTCAAGGCTTTCCGTGGGAAAGAGCCGCTCAAGTCCCATTTCCAGAATTTCTTCTTTGGATGCGCCAAAAATATGACAAAGGGCCTGGTTCGTATAGACAGGCCGTCCCCATTGATCCTGGAGAAGAAGGCCATTATCTGTCAAACCCAGTGCTTTCTCGAAATGAAGGAGGGTAGGCTCTTGTATTTGCAGCGACATTCAACCTCTTTACACACAAACGGATAAAAATAGCTTAAAGCCAAATGTATAGACTGTCAAGTTTTTGTCGGTCTGTTCATTTTTTCCGGCCGCTAGGCAAAAACCCCTTGTTTTATCAGGAAATCGGGACGCAAAGCCTAAAAAACATCCAAAAATAGCAGACATAAAGGCACTCTGATATTGGTCTCATATTTGCTAATCAAACCGGTGAAGAATGTAAACAGGACATCGGACTCATGATGAATCTTTTTCAAATCATACCCCCGGAGAGCAGTCATTCACTGTCCAGGGGGACCGCTGAAAACAACCCGAATATCCATCTTCAAAAGAAGGGGCGCGGGCAGAAAGAAGAAGCCGCACCCCTTTCAAAAACACCTAAAAATCCGTCAGAAGACGATCTATTTTCCTACGAATTAAAAAGGACTTATAAAGATAAACATGAAGTAGAAGGTAAGAAATTAAATGGAGGACTGAATGAATCATCGATGTCCACTCTCCAATCGGATGTTCAGAATTCCGGCCACCCTGGAAACCTTCCTTCTATAAGCACAGCACTCGATACGACTACATTTTCTTCGGCCATAACAGAGGCCAAAACACAGAAAACGGCTTCAAGTCATATTTTGGAATCTTCACAAAGCAAGCCAGAGATGGGTCAATCCAGTTCAAGTCATACCATGGCAATTCATGCATTATCGGAGTCCAGCGACAGTGCTGCATTCCCTCAACTGGTCAGCCGGATGCCGGATCATGGAGAACGCCAGAAAGGCTTAAACAATCCGGTTGAAAACAAACCTGTCCATCCAATGCCTCAAGCACTTCAGGCGAATTCGGGTGGAGCAAATCCCTATCTGATGGCCAAATCCCTCCAGTCTGGAAGACCGGCTGTTCAGTCGTTACAGGGACATGACTCGATCATTCCCTCTGAAAGCCCGGTAAATAGCACAACACTGTTTTCCAATGATCACAGTCTAGAGTCGCAAAAAGGGTTTGAGCAGGGACAAGGCCGGGGCTTTTTATCCCATTCACCCTTAGGGCTTTCCACGACATTACAGGAGTCAAAAGCGGCCTCCGATATCCAGATCACGGGGGCGCTTTTTGAATCATTTTTAGAGACTGGTATGGATTTTTATGACGATCAATCCATTTTAAGACAGGTGGAGCATCATTTGAGGTCTTGGCGACCGGGTCAGAATGAGTCAATCCGCTTTTTGCTTGAGCCAAAGCAGTTGGGCATACTTCAAATTGATATTTTATTTCAGGAAAATGAAGTCACTGCGCATATGGTCACCGGAGATCCTTACGTAAAGGGTTTGCTTGAAGGAAATCGGGATTTTCTAGAGACAAACCTGAGAAGCCAAGGTTTTCAGATGCAACAATTCTCGGTGGACTTAGGCCGTCAGCAGGGTTTTTTAAATCATCAACATCCTGCGCCCGGGTTTTTAAAACCTGAATGGGCTGACCCGAATCAAACACAAACCGGGCCTTTGGATTTGCCTGAAAAGAATACAATGATTCAGGAAGCAGGACGCCTGAGTCTCTACATTTAGGAGGAAGAATAATTATGGAAACTGTGAAACCGGACCCCTTGGGACAGGATGTGTTTTTAAGACTCTTAACCACACAATTAAAACATCAAGACCCCCTGGAGCCGATGAATGGAACAGAATTTGTGGCTCAGCTTGCACAATTTACACAACTGGAGCAGACCACGGGGATGAATCAGCGCCTGCAGGAATTGGTGGATGGAAATGTGGCATTGAACCAATTTGGCGTTACGGGTTTGATTGGAAAAGAAGTCAAAGTCGAGGGAGATCTGGTGATGTGGTCCGAAAATGGGGCTGTTGATCTTCCTTATTTGTTGGACGCCGAGGCGGCCGAAGTGGTGGTTCAAATCTCAAATCGCAATGGACAGATTGTGAGAACCTTGAGGCCGGGTTCGCAGGCTGCGGGTTTACAGTCCTTAAGTTGGGACGGACGGGATCAGGATGGCAATGCCCTGACATCCGGAGAATACTTGTTTGAAGTGGCTGCCAAAAATATCGAAGGGGAAGCTGTCGGGGTGGTCCAGTACAGTCAGGGAGAAGTCAGCCGGGTGTCGTATGAAGAGGGCATTTCGTACTTGGTCGTCAATGGCCAAAAGGTGCCCGCTTCTCAGATCGTTTCTGTGAGTCATTCATCAGGAATCGACAATTAGAGCATATAGAACAAATTTTAAACGGATTTCATAATAAGGAGGGTCAGCATGGCAATATTAACATCCTTGTTTGCAGGGGTCAGTGGTCTTAATGCATTTGGTTCAGGGCTTTCAGTCATTAGTGACAATATCGCCAATATGAACACAATCGGGTTTAAGAATTCAGAAATCTCCTTTGCGGATTTAATCAGCAGCGGCCAGGGCCGGCGACAAATTGGCCGCGGGGTTTTTGTGAGTGACATACGATCCAATTTTGAACAGGGATCTTTTGAAACCACGGGAAATAACCTTGATCTTGCCGTAGAAGGGGAAGGGTTTTTCGTGATGCATGATTCTTCCGGTGCAGAATTTTATACACGGAGCGGGGCATTTAATATTAGTCAGAACGGTCTGGTTGAAAATTCAGGCGGGCTCCTGCTTCAGGGGATTCAGGCCAGCCAGTCTGGTGTCCTGACGGGGCAGATTGGGGATATCAATTTATCGCAAACGACCTTCCCTCCTTTTGCCTCGACACAGATTGATGTTGTGGCCAATCTGGATTCGAGAGTCACCATCCCCGCGGCATTTGATGTCAACTCCCCCTCGACCACGTCTAACTTTTCAACGAGTATCACGGTGAACGATTCGTTGGGTAACGGACATTTGGTTTCCGTCTATTTTAGAAAGAACACGACGGCACCGTCAGGCAATACCTGGCAGTACTTTGCCGTGGTGGATGCGGCGGATGCAGAGCCCATCGCCCCTGCAACCACCGGGGTCGATACCATTATGGCCAATGGTACACTGACCTTTGGACCCGATGGCGCTTTAAATACGGCCAGCGCAACGACTTATCCTTTAGGCGGGTTTGATTTTTCTGGCGGGGCCACACAAAATCAGGTCATTGCTTTTGATTTTGGAATCAGTACGGGTGCAGGAGGCACAGGTCTGGACGGGATCACGCAATTCGGCGCGTCCTCCGGTACGCTCATTCAAACCCAGGATGGCTTCGCATCCGGTTCACTTTCTTCTGTTGCGATTAATAAAGATGGTATTGTGACCGGTCTTTTTACCAATGGTGAAAGTCGTACTCTGGCTCAACTGACGCTGGCCCGCTTTAACAACAAACAGGGGTTAAGCAAGGTGGGTGATAATCTTTACACGATTACCGCCGATTCGGGGCAGCCTGTTTTGGGGGTCGCCAATGCCGCGGGTTCGGGCCGTATTCTTTCAAATTCTTTGGAACTTTCCAATAGTGACCTGGCGCAGCAATTTGTAAAAATGATTGAATATCAACGCGGATTTCAAGCCAACTCCCGTATCATTTCGACGACGGATGATCTACTTCAGGAACTGGTTAATATCCGAAGATAGCCCTCTTCTTTATCCGGGTGAAGGGAATGCAAGGCATCTCCCTTCACCCGGTGTTCTTTCTTTATTTAAGAGAATCGTTCTTCTGTCAATATCATGACATTTCAATATTATTGCTTGACGACCTCATCACTTTAAAGCCTTTTTGATCGCACAGGGGCCTGTTTAGACGGGCCTATCCCTTGTTTCTTCCCCATTAAAACACGGCATAAAGATTGCTATATCAGAGATTGCTATTGGGCAATAGAACCAGAAAGAGACATACGCAACACGGTGGGTTTCCTGCGCGCTGGCCTGATTCAGTAATTAGGGGGGTGTTGTCTCTGTTAGGAGGACGATATGGCGGATGAAGAAGAGGTACAGGAGAAAAAGGGGCCTGGAATAAAACTCATTTTAATTATTGGTGTGGTGGTCGGCGCAGCCGTTGGCGGCGGTGTGGCTTTTTTTCTGAAAGGGAGCAGTCCACCTCCGGCTCCCCCAGCCGCGGCCGCTGATGCCTCAGCGGGTGAAGAAGAGCCGGCGGAGACCTCTGAAGCCAAACCTGAAGCAGAAGCGGAAGAAGCTGAAGGGGAGGGTGCAGAACTTGAAGAAGGGGGTATTTTCGAGCTTGAACCCTTTATTGTGAATTTGGCGGACACCACAAAAATCCGATATTTAAAAATTAATATCAAACTGGAGCTGATGAAATCCAAATACGCCGATGATTTAAATGCCAGGCTGCCACAAATCCGGGATACTTTGCTGCTCCTCCTGAGCAGTAAGGAATTTGCGGCGATTCGTACGGTAGAAGGCAAAATGGAGTTGCGGGACGAAGTATTGCAACGAGTCAATGCCATCTTTAGAAACAATAAGGTGAAGATGGCCTATTTTACTGACTTTGTCACCCAGTAGCAGGAGCTGAGTCATGGCAGAAAAAATTCTCTCCCAGGATGAAGTTGAAGCTTTACTTCAAGGGGTCGAAGGAGGAGAGGTTGAAACTGAGACAAACGTCAATCCCGGTGAGGCGCGCGACTATGAGTTCGGCAATCAGGAACGGATTATTCGTGGGCGTATGCCCAGCCTGGAGATTATGAATGAACGCTTTGCCCGTTATTTTCAAGCCTCAATGGTGAATTTTCTCAAAAAAGATATTGAGGTGGTTCCGGTATCGATCGATATGCCGCGGTTCGGCGCTTTGATGCGGAAAATTCCCCTTCCCAGCAGCATTAATATCGTTAAGATGAACCCTTTAAGAGGGACCAATTTGGTTGTTCTGGATACCAAGTTTGTGTATCGCTTGGTCGAACTCTATTTTGGCGGATCGGGGCAAACCTACGTCAAAATAGAGGGCCGAAACTTCACTCCCATTGAACACCGCATTATTAACAAAGTGGTGAGCAAAATTCTCGTTGATCTTGAAAAAGCCTGGAAACCGGTTTTCCCCATAGAAATCTCGACGGTCCGAACCGAGATCAATCCGCAATTTGCCAATATCGTCGCGCCGACCGAAATGGCCATTACCTCGCTCTTTAAAGTGGAAATTGACGGGGAGGGCGGGGATATTTTTATCAGCATGCCCTACACCAATATTGAGCCCATCCGTGAAAAACTATACGGGGGATTTCAAAGTGATCAGGACGAAGTCAACAAGGTCTGGTCGGACCGGTTTAGGGCGCAGCTGATTGAAAGTCCCTTGAATCTTGTTGCCGAAATCGGCTGTTCAGAAATCACGGTTCGGGAAGTGACTCGGCTTTCTGTGGGTGACGTCATTATGCTGAACAAAACGGTCAATGAAGACCTTGAATTAAAAGTGGAAGGGAAAACGATCTTTCAAGGGAAACCCGGTCTTCATCAAGGCAGTGTTGCAATGCAAATTACCTCACTGGCCAACAGCAGAGAGCAATAAACGCTTGGAGGATGTCGATGGCAGAAGAAGCAGAAAATCAGGCCGCTCCTGACGAAAAAGAAGATGAGATGGCCCGTGAAATGGCAGAAGCCATGGCCGCTGAGGGACAGTCTGGCGGAGAGTCCCCGGAAGGAAAAGAGGGGAATGAAGCGGCGGCAGAGGCTTCCGGGGACAAGGGTGATGTCGGCGCCGAGAAAGAAAACGGAGTCAAGAAAAAATCGCTTGAGCCCTTAAAGGCTAATCCTTCCGGAGAGCCTTTGGGAAATCTTGATTTTATTTTGGATGTCCCTCTCCAGGTCACGGTCAATCTGGGAAATGCAAAAATGCAGATTAAAGAACTCTTGCAACTCGGGCAAGGCTCGGTCGTCGAGCTTGAAAAGATGGCCGGGGAACCGATGGATGTGTATATCGGAGACAAACTGGTCGCCCGTGGTGACGTGGTGGTGGTGAACGAGAAATTTGGCGTGCGCTTAACTGACATTGTCAGCACTGTCGACCGTATCCAGAATCTAGGTTGAATAGAAGTTGGATTTTGAAAACAGACACCTCAAGAAGAAACGGGGCATGGCCTTGATAGAGTTTATACCAACAATACCTTTGAAACTTAAGGTAAGGGGCAGTCGTGGATGATCCTTTTGCCAGCTTGGTGAAAATGGTTTCGGCCTTACTGCTGGTGCTGGGCCTTATCCTCTTCTGTGCCTTTGGCGCAAGACGTCTTCTGCGTTCGCGTTTCAGCCGCTGGAGCAATACCCCTATGATTCAGGTGATCTCAACTGCGTATCTGGGGCCAAAAAAAGAAGTTTCTATTATCGAGGTTGGAAAACAATACCTGGTGCTTGGCGTGACACCCAATCAGATTTCGCTTTTAACACGTTTGGATGAATCTCCCATACAACAGGAAACGAAGCCCTTGGCGGAAATAAAATAATTTGGATACCACGATTAAAAAAAACCGGATGTTGTTTACTGTGCTGGGACTGCTTGTCTTGGGCATTCTGTTTATTTTTCCTTGGAGTCTTTTTGCTCAGGAAGCCGCATCCGGTGCGCCCTCGGTGACCGTCAGCCTCGGTGAAGGAACCCCGAATCGTTTTTCAGTGGCCATTCAAATATTAATCCTCTTAACTGTTTTATCGCTGGCGCCCGCGATTTTTATCATGATGACCTCGTTCACCCGAATTGTGGTCGTCCTTTCTTTCATGCGGCAGGCTTTTGGAACCCAGCAGTCTCCCCCGAACCAGGTCTTGATCGGTCTGGCCCTTTTTCTCACCTTTCTGGTCATGGCGCCCGTCTGGCAGGAAGTCAACAAAGAAGCTTTGCAGCCTTATCTTCAGGAAGAAATATCACAGCAAGACGCTCTGGATTTGGCCATCATCCCGGTCCGTAATTTTATGTTGAGACAGGTGCGGGAAAAGGATTTATCCCTGTTTGTGAAAATTGCCAAACTGCCCCAGCCTAAAAATCCGTCGGAGCTACCCACATTTACCGTGATTCCGGCCTTCATGATCAGCGAGTTGCGTACCGCTTTTCAGATTGGATTTTTGGTGTATTTGCCGTTTCTTGTGATCGATATTGTTGTGGCCAGCATTTTGATGTCGATGGGGATGATGATGCTGCCTCCCGTGATGATCTCTCTCCCGTTTAAGCTGATCCTTTTTGTACTCGCGGACGGCTGGTATCTCGTGGTGGGTTCATTGGTGAAAGGATTTGCATGAATATACTTATTCGGAATCAAGATCGTATTCGTTTTTTGCCGTTAGCAAGATGGTGGGATAAGACATGACGCCTGAATTTGTGATCGAAATGGTCCAACGCACAGTAGAAGTATCGGTTTTGTTATCGGCCCCGGTGTTGGTGTCCAGTCTATTAATCGGTTTGGTCGTCAGCTTGTTTCAGGCCGTGACCCAGATTAATGAAGCGACATTAACTTTTTTACCCAAAATATTGATCGCAGGGCTGTCATTGGCTTTTTTCCTGCCTTGGATGCTGACGGTCATTATCGGATTTACCAGCAGAATTTTAATGAATTTACCGGTTTATACGGGGTGATGAAAGAGAAGATGATGAGTATTCCTGCCATTCAAGAAATCCTTCAACACGGACCGGCCTTCCTGTTTATTGTGGTCCGTGTTGCGGCCTTTTTTGTTGCAATGCCGCTCATTGGCGGAGGAAGTGTCCCGGCCATGATTAAAGTCATGCTGGTGCTCTCCATGTCCTTCGTCCTGTTTCAAGTGGTAGAGGTGGCGCCAATGGCGCCTTTGACATTGCTTTCATTAACGACGGGCCTCTTTGGCGAGTTTTTAATCGGTTTGACCATGAGTCTGGGCGTGAACATGCTTTTTGCGGCGGTGGAAATCGGTTCGGAAATTATTGGCATGCAAATGGGTTTTGGCAGCGCAAACCTATTTGACCCAATATCAAACCGTCAAACCTCCCTGATTGCGAGACTTGAGGGTTTGGTGGCCATGCTGGTGTTCCTTGCCATCAAC
This sequence comes from Nitrospiria bacterium, assembly GCA_945787655.1. Classification (GTDB taxonomy): domain Bacteria; phylum Nitrospirota; class Nitrospiria; order SBBL01; family JAADHI01; genus JAADHI01. The sequence goes on from CALZIJ010000051.1 coordinate 23,633, forward strand.
GGTCACTACATTGTCATCGAAAGCCTGGTGTTCAGTTTTGAATTCATTCCGTCATCCGGGTTTTATCCGTCGGGAGCATTGATTCAATATTTAATGAAATTGGCGTCAAGAATGTTCCTGATTGGTTTGAAAGTTGGCATCCCGGTCATTGTCGCTTTGCTGCTGGCCAATGCCATCATCGGAATCTTGTCACGTGTTATTCCGCAAATGAATGTCCTTTTATTCAGTTTCCCCGTTACGATCACATTGGGGCTTTTAATTGTGGGATTTTCATTGCCTGTCTTTGTCAGTATTTTGACCGAGGAAATTTCCTCGTTAAAACAGGTGTTGCCTGGTGTACTCATCAGGATGTCACCGTAATCATTAATGAACACTAGGGCATAAATATGGCGCTGGATGATCAGGAAAAAACAGAAAAAGCGACCCCTAAAAGGCGGGAAGAGGCCCGCCGAAAAGGACAGGTTCTCACAAGCCGTGAACTGAGTTCTGCGTTTTTGGTTTTATTTTCAATTCTCATATTCAAGGGCTTTGGACTGGATCTTATTTTGAAAATGAAAATAGCCATGATTCAAAGCTATACCACGCTGTCCACAGTAGAAATGACCCCTGTTTTATTTAGCCGCTTAATCCGGGAAGGTATTGTGTATTTTTTTATGGCCACTTTACCTGTAATGGCCTTTATCGCCCTGGTTGGGGGAATGTCTGTCGTGGTCCAGCACGGCGTGCTCTTTACGACAGACCCTCTGATTCCTGATTGGGGACGGATTAACCCACTTTCAGGGTTGAAGCGGATTTTGTCGATTGAGGGTCTGGTTAATGGCATAAAAACATTTATGAAGTTCCTGGTGATTGGCGGTGTGGCTTATTTTGCCGTCCGTGAAAAAATACCCGACATTCTGGCTCTGGGTCGTTTGATGCCAGGCGATATTGTGAATATTACCGGAGAGATGCTCAGTAGTGTGGCCATTCAATGCGGTGCGGTTGTTGCGGTCATCGGAGTCGCTGATTTTGGTTTCCAATGGTGGGAATATGAAAAAAAGCTCCGTATGAGCAAGCAGGAAATCAAAGAAGAAAATAAACAAACGGAAGGCACGCCTCTCGTTAAATCAAGAATTCGAAGCCTACAACGGGAAATGGCTAAAAAACGCATGATGGCGGATGTGCCGGAAGCCGATGTGGTCATCACAAACCCGACGCATCTAGCAGTGGCATTACGCTATCAACTTGAAAATATGGCCGCACCAAAAGTCGTCGCAAAAGGGGCGGGTTATGTGGCGGAAAAGATCAGGGAAATCGCGCGGGAAAACGGGGTGCCGCTAGTGGAAAACAAACCGGTTGCTCAATCACTTTATAAAACAGTCGATGTCGGGAAACCCATTCCTGCGGCCATTTACAGAGCGGTGGCAGAAATCTTGTCTTATGTTTACAAGCTCAAGGGGAAAACGCCATGAAAATCACATGGGTGAAAAATAAAATCCTGATGAATGACGGATGGAACGAGGGGTGTCATTAAGCGATGGCCGATGTTTTGACACAAAACAGGCCAGTCAACCGGGCGGCCAGAAACGGGGATGCCGTCATGGCCATTGGGGTCATTGGAATTTTACTTTTGATGATTATCCCGACCCCTCCGGTTTTACTTGACCTCTTGCTCGCGTTCAGCATCAGTTCCGGCCTTGTCATTTTGTTTGTTTCACTGCATACGGTGAAGCCGGTCGAGTTTTCTTCGTTTCCGTCCATTTTGCTAATTTCGACCTTGTTTCGTCTGTCGCTCAATATTGCCACAACCCGTTCAATTTTAATGAACGGGAATACCGGCGTCGGCGCGGCTGGAAAGGTGATTGAAACCTTCGGCAATTTGATGATTGGTTCAAATTACGCCGTGGGTTTAGTCATTTTTATAATTTTGGTTGTGATTAATTTTGTGGTGATTACAAAAGGCGCAGGTCGAATCGCGGAGGTTGCCGCCCGGTTTATGCTGGATGCGATGCCTGGAAAACAGATGAGTATTGACGCGGATTTAAACGCGGGTTTGATCGACGAAAAAGATGCCAAGGATCGGCGGGCCGAGATTTCAAGGGAAGCGGATTTTTATGGCGCCATGGACGGTGCGAGCAAATTTGTCCGCGGAGACGCCATTGCGGCAATACTGATCATACTGGTGAATATCATCGGAGGATTTGTCATCGGCGTGCTGCAACAGGGCATGAATATCACCACCGCGGCACAAAATTATACCCTGTTAAGTATCGGAGACGGCCTGGTGGGACAGATTCCGGCCCTGATTATTTCGACTGCGTCGGGCATTGTCGTCACCCGTGCCGCTTCGGAGTCGAATCTGGGGGCGGATATGACCCGCCAGATGTTGGTCCATCCCAATGCCCTCATGGGTGCGGCTTCGATTATGTTTATATTCGGATTAATTCCGGGCCTGCCTCACTTTGCATTTTTTGCCTTGGCGGGGGGCATTGCCTTTGTCGGGTATTCCGCAAAACAGTCAGAAAAAAAGGCACTGCAGGAAGAAATGAAGCATAAGCCGGTGCCGGCCAAAGGGCCAAACAAGGATGAATGGATTGTCCCGCTTGATCTGATGGAATTGAACGTGGGTTACGGCCTCATTCCGCTTGTTGATGAAGCGCAGGACGGGGATTTATTAAAGCGTATTACCGCGATCCGCCGTCAACTTGCCCTCGAATTAGGGTTTGTTGTTCCGCCAATTCATATTCGTGACAATCTTCAAATTAAACCGAATGAATATTCGATTGTTGTCAAAGGCGTCGAGGTCAGTCGTGGAGAAGTGCTGCCCCGTCATTTTTTGGCCATGAATCCGGCGGGCATTGAAAATCACGGGATTGAGGGCATTCCAACCCGGGAACCTTGTTTTGGTTTAAACGCCTTATGGATTACAGAAAAGGAAAAAGAGCATGCGCAGCTGGAAGGGTTCACCGTTGTGGATGTCCCGTCCGTTATCGCCACGCACATTACTGAAACCATTCGGGCCCATTCTGCTGAATTACTGGGCAGGCAAGAAGTACAGCATCTTATTGATCAGTTTGGAAAAGATAACCCGAAGGTCGTGGAAGAACTCATTCCAAACCTGCTTTCTTTGGGGAGTGTGGTAAAGGTCCTCGGAAATCTTTTGAAGGAGCGGGTGCCCATTCGGGATTTGCGAACCATTCTGGAAACTTTGGCGGACATGGCCCCGGTCACGAAGGACACCGGCCAACTCACGGAATATACCCGCCAAGCCCTGGCCCGATCCATTACAAAACAGCATGAAGGCCCGGACGGGACCTTATCTGTCATCAGTATTGATCCCCAGTTGGATCAACTGATTGCCCAATCCATCCAAAAGACCGAGCAAGGGTCGGTGATCACTCTCGATCCCTTGGTGATTCAAAAGGTGATGATGAAAATACGGCAAGGTTCTGAGGAAGTGGCGATGCAAGGGCATCACCCCGTTATTCTCTGCTCCCCCGCAATCCGGTTTTATTTGCGGCAAATGGCAGAGCGTTTTATTCCGAATCTGGTGGTGTTGTCCGCCAATGAGATTGCTTCCAATGCAAAAATGCAAACCGTCAATACAGTGAGATTAACGGATGAAGATTAAAACATTCGAAGGCCAGAGCATGGCTGAAGTGTTGAAAAAGATCAAGGCGGATCTCGGAGAAGAGGCAGTCATCTTGTCTACAAAGGAATTGGAGAAGAAAATATCTTTGCCCGACGGGAGGTTTAGAAAAGTCTCTGTGGTTCAAATGTCGGCGGCAATTGATCACGAAGAAATGCATCCTGAAAAAAATCAGTCCGGCACAGAGTCATCGGCTGCGTTTGACGAGACCTTAACACGCGCAATCCAGGGAGACCTTTACAAAGAGCTTCAAGAGATCAAGACCTCTTTAAAGACCCTGAAGACAACACCAGTATCTGGCGGCTCAAACTCAAGTGCCGCCTCGGCTCCTGAAGAAAAAGAGGAGCTCGAAATACAGCAAAAAAAACTGCAAGAAACCTGGCTTGAAATGAAGATTATGCTCAAATCTTTAAATGATCTTAAAAATACCGCTCAAGGCAAGACCCAGCATCGGGTTTTGATCCGCTTGCACGATCAGTTGATTGAAAGCGGGGTGGATACGGAAACGGCGGAACATCTTGTGCGTGCTGTTACGGAAGAGCTTCCAAAGGTTGAATTGTGGCGGCCGGACCGTGTTCAAAGTTCTATTCAGAAAATTATCGAAGGGCTGGTTCAGGTATCCGGACCTTTGAATGTTGACGAAAATACATGTCCGGATGGGCCCAAGATCGTGGCATTGATTGGTCCAACGGGGGTTGGAAAAACGACCACGATTGCCAAGCTGGGCGTGGATTGGAAAAAAAGAGAAAAGCCGGTCACGCTTGTTTCCTTGTTTGATCCGCACCAAGTAGATGCTGATCCCCTCATGCATTACGCAGACCATCATGGACTTGCAATGGTGCGGGTCAGTTCATGGAAAGGTTTGGAGAAATGGGTGACACGGAGGAAAAAAGGGGAACTCGTTTTGGTGGATACTTCGGGAAGAAGCCATTTAAATTCGAAGGATGTATCTGTTTTAAAGGGCCTGGTCTCTATGGGCATGCCTTTGGAAACCCATTTGGTGCTTTCCGCCAATATAAAAGGCGGAGACCTTTCCGACATGATTGATCGTTTTTCAGTGGTGCCGATTGATTCGTTACTGTTTACCAAAATGGATGAAACGAAGACCTATGGCCCCTTGTTGTCCGCCATGGGCAGGAAGCGCAAACCGATTTCTTACCTGACGACAGGGCGGCGGGTCCCCGAAGATATCGAAGTCGCGACTCCAAAAAGACTGACAGATTTGATGTTAAAAAGCGCCTTGGAAAGGGTTTGAGGAAATCAGCACAGACTAAGTCGAAGAAAGGGTAAGAATAGATGGAAGAAGCCGGAACAATAAACGGAAATGGCAGGAAGGTCATTTCCAACCCACCTTCGCAGACTTCACGGATTCCCAAGGTGATTGCAGTGACCAGCGGAAAAGGCGGTGTGGGCAAAACAAACGTCGTTGCAAACCTCGCAGTGGCCTTGGCCCGACTTGGGAAGTCCGTCGTTATTCTTGATGCGGACCTGGGTTTGGGGAATGTGGACGTCCTTTTCGGGATTATTCCGAAATATACGATTGAACATGTTTTGTTGGGTGAGAAAAAACTTTCCGAAGTCATCATTGAAGGTCCGCTGGGTATTAAAATTTTGCCCACCAGTTCCGGGTCTGAAGATTTAACCCACTTAACCGCTGAACAAAAAATGGTGTTTCTTTCGGAGTTGGATCAGTTAGAAAAAAACATAGATATTTTTTTAATTGATACCGCTGCGGGCATTTCATCAAACGTGCTTTATTTTAATACAGTGGCTCAGGATATTCTTGTGGTGGCGACAGCAGATCCCACATCGGTCACGGATGCCTACGCCATCATGAAAATTCTGTCAAAGCGGCATGGGGAAAAACGCTTCAAGCTGCTTGTGAATATGTCCCGTGGTATTCGGGAATCAAAAGATGTTTTTAGAAAATTAACGCTTGTTTCAGATCAGTTTCTGGATATTGCCATTGAGTATTGCGGTTTTATTCCGCAGGACGATTATTTAAGGATGGCTGTTTTGGAACAGCGTTCTGTCGTGGACGTTTACCCGACTGCAAAATCAAGTGAGTGTTTTATCGGATTGGCAAAGGAAATATTGAAATGGCCTTCCAGTGAGTTCCCGAAGGGAAATGTTCAATTTCTTTGGAGACGGTTGCTTGGAGATAAGATTGAATAGGAAATATTTTGGATGAAATTATCTAAAGAAAAAGATTCCGGAACAATCGAAAAGCCGACCAATCAGTCCGAAATGGATGTTCTGGTCCGGGAATATGCGCCGATGATCCGAATGATCGCTCAACGGCTTGTTTTCAGGCTGCCTTCTTCCCTTGATATTGACGACTTGATTCATTCAGGGGTCATCGGATTAATGAAGGCCCTTGAACGGTATGATCCGACGATCAATGCCCGTTTTAAAACCTATGCCGAGTTTAGAATACGGGGCGCAATGCTCGATGAAATCCGTACGCTCGACTGGGTTCCCCGGTCGGTCCACGATAAAACCAAACGATTAAAACAGGCCTGTGATGAATTGATTAAATTAAAGGGACGGCCGCCCAGTGAAGAAGAACTGATCGAGGTGCTTGAAATGGATCAGGAATCTTTTGATGAATTCCTGTTTAAGGCCCGCGGCGCAACGCTTTTAAGCCTGGATGACATGGGCGTGAAGGACGGCGCGGAGTGGCGTTTTATCGAGGCGATGGCCGACCCGGACAGTGAAGATCCCTTGCTTTCCCTGCTTTCTCAGGATGACCGGGACCGGCTGATTCAAGCCATCGAGCAGTTAAATAAAAAAGAACAGATGGTGATTTCACTTTATTACGATGAAGAACTCACGATGAAGGAAATCGGCTTGGTCTTGAAAGTTTCTGAGTCCCGTGTCTGCCAACTCCATTCGAGGGCGATATTAAAATTGAAAGGGCTTCTCAGTGAGTGAAAAGGCATTCAATGTGAGTATGGATTGGCATTTTAAGATGTGGGGAAAAGGGCAGGCATGTCGTTAGGGGAAAATCGTGAAGAAGAGAGTGATCCTTTTTCACAAATTCGTCTGATTTGTGATGGACGGTTTCCTCATAAAGTCGCCCAAATCATGCCGGGTGAATACTATGTCAGTCAATCACCGACTGTTATCTACACGGTTCTGGGCTCCTTTTTTTCGGTATGCGTTAATGATCCGCTTAAAAAAGTCGGCGGGATGAATCACTTTATGGCCCCGGACAAAACCTGCGGAAAACAAGAAGCGGTGACAAAGGCGGTGGCCCTTGAAAGCCGTTACGCGATCGACCGGCTTGTAGAGCGCGTGATTGCTCAGGGTGGGGATAAAACCCGCATGGAGATCAAGGTGTTCGGCGGGGCGACCCTGCAAGAGATGGACAGCCCAAATTCCGAGAACCGGGCCGAATGGGTCATGGCCTATCTTAAAGAAGAGGCCCTTACACTGGTCAAGTCGGACGTGGGGGATATTTATCCAAGGAAGCTCTATTTTTATACCGATAGCGGACGGGTTTTGATGAAAAAAATTACCCGGATGAGGAATCAAACAATATTGATTCGGGAAGATCGTTTTAGGAAAAAACAGATAAAAGAAGGCATCTCTATGGCCCCTCGTTTTGGATGATTTCAGAACGTTGGGATAGGTGCAGGATAGGGAAGGAGGCGGAAATGTCACTTAATGTCACAGTAAACAAGGATCACGGAAAACTCAAGTTTCAGCTGTCTGGACGTTTTGATTTTAATTCAAACAAGGCATTCAGAACAGCGTATGAATCCGGACTAAAGGATGTGTCTACAGGCAGTATCATTATTGATCTCGGAGGCGTGGATTATATGGACAGCTCTGCCTTGGGGATGCTGTTGTTATTCAAGGAAACCGCAGACGAACAAAACAGGATGATTACCCTGATGAATTGTCAGGAGACGGTGCGGGAAATACTGGATATTGTAAATTTTGGAAAACTGTTTTCTATTCAATAAAGTGCAAAATATGAGAACAGTCCATGAATCGGAGACGAGATTGTAAAGAGGGAACACAGAGCGTTATTTAATGATGCAAGAAGCAGAATATACAGGGTCTGAAAAGGGATTGACCCTGGCCCGATATGTGATGGGAAACCTGGTGCGTGATATCCAGGTTGATCCGGATTTATTTCAGTACTGGCTGCTTCCAGCGGCCGAATTTTCAGGGGATGTGGTGGCGGCCAGGATGACTGCCGGGCAGCAACTCCATGTCATTCTGGGAGATGGTACGGGTCATGGCCTGGCGACGGCGCTTTGCATGATGCCGGTTTCTGAAATATTTTATGCCATGACTGGAAAAGGCTTTCCCATCGGCAGTATTGCCAAAGAATTGAATAAAAAAATGCACGCCTTGCTGCCAAGAGATCGTTTTATTGCAGCAACACTGGTGTCGGTTAATCCGGCAAACCGGACGATTGAAGTCTGGAACGGCGGGGGACCGGCCGCTTTTTTTGTCAGCGAGGATGGGCAGTATCTTCAAGAATGGAAATCCAATCATTTGCCGATCGGGGTGTTGCCTGATGATGCCTTTGATGAAAAAGTATCCTGTTATCAATGGGACCAGCCCGGACAGCTTTTTCTTTATTCAGATGGGTTAATTGATGCGAGAGATCAAGGGGACGCGGTTTTTGGTGTGAAGTGTGTTCAAAAATATCTATTGGAAACGAAGGCGGAAAACCGTTTTGAGGGCTTAAAAAAGGCGGTTTTAGATCATGTCGGTAAAGCCGAGTCACTGGATGATATTTCCCTCGTGATGCTGAATTGCCATTTGGGGTTTCAGCATAAGCCGCCTCAAAAAAATGAAGATCAAAGCAAACCTTCTAAGGGCCCAAGGGAATGGAAGGTTGCCCTTCGTTTAAATGAATCCGATATTAAAAATCTCGATGTTCTGCCCATCCTGCTGACCTGGCTGAAACAGGCGGATATTTCTCAAAGAGACACGCAGCGCCTTTTTCTGATTTTATCGGAGCTGTACACAAATGCCGTTGATCATGGTTTGTTAGGCCTTGATTCTTCATTAAAATCGTCTTCATCCGGGTTTGAAGGGTATTTGAACCTAAGATCCGAACGCTTGCATACCTTATCGGAAGGACAGGTCGACATCACGATGGAACGCACCTTTCAATCAGAAAAGGCGTTGATCAAAATACGGATAGAAGACAGTGGAAGCGGGTTTGAGCACCAAGATTTTTCGATCGACACCGCGCGTGATTCTGTAAAACCTTCAGGCAAGGGGATTTCACTCATCCATTCCCTATCCAGTGACGTTCATTATGTCGATCCCGGAAATATCGTTGAAGTGACTTATGCATTAACACGGGACGAATAAGCGAAAGCGCTCGGGGCAGACCTAAAGTATTTCTATAGGCTTACCGATAGAAAAGAGTGGTGTTTTAGGTGCTTATCGGATCTAAAAGAGGGAGAAAATGGAGGA
>CALZIJ010000051.1:32812-39524 GCA_945787655.1 Nitrospiria bacterium
GGGTTTCTCGGTTTGCCTAAGCTTGAGAATGTCGCGCATGGCACGGAAAATATTTTATCCGCCATGAGAGACCAGGAATTGGCCGTCAAATCCGAAGGCATCACCATTTTACTTGAAGCGATTGATTCAATTAAAGAAATTCTATTAAGTATTGAAAGTGAGCGAAAAGAACCTGAAAAAAACTATGATGAGATTCGGGAGAGACTCGATGCATTTTTAGAAAACGGCGGGGAACTCAAGACGGCCTCCACAACGGAAAAAGAACCCCAGCCGCCTTGCGTTGAACAAGAAGAAGGGTCTTTAAAAACAGAACCCGATACAGATCCTTCAGCAGAAGAAGCCCAAAAACCCCTCACAGAAAATACACCACTTGAAAACTCCGGACTCACTCAAACAGGACAAGATCGAGTGGATCAGGTTGAGGCAGAAAAAATGGTTGCAAATTCCCCTCAAAATGAAGAAGCCACGCCGACTCCTCCGTCAACGACCGGAATAGAATCGGTCGAAAACACAAAATCGGGACTCGCTGAATCCACGATCCGTGTGGATGTTAATTTATTGGACCGATTAATCAATCTGGTCGGAGAACTGGTTTTATCCAGAAACCAGCTGCTGCAACAAGTAAGGGACGAAGAGAACGCCTCTTCGGCAAAAACAAATAGTGGAACGATCCAGCAAATCAATCTGATTACGACAGAACTTCAGGATACGGTGATGAAAACCCGTATGCAGCCCATTAAAAATGTATGGGACAAATTTCCCCGAATTATTCGGGATTTGGCGCGTTCAAACGGAAAATCAGTTGAACTTGTGATGGAGGGCGCACAAACAGAACTTGATAAAACCTTGCTTGAGGCCATCAAGGACCCCATGACACATATTATTCGAAATGCGGTGGACCACGGGATCGAGCTTCCGGATATCAGGGCGAAACGGGGAAAGAGAGAAAAAGGAACCCTTTTGCTGAAATCCTATCATGAGGGCGGGCGGATCATGATTCAGATTTCTGACGATGGGGCCGGTATTGATGTGGATCGGGTCAAAGCAAAGGCGCTTGAAAAAGAATTATTGCCTCAGGATGTCCTTGATAAAATGTCACAACGCGAAGCGCTGAATTTAATCTTTCATCCGGGTTTGTCCACGGCCCAAAAAATTACCAATGTGTCCGGCCGGGGCGTCGGAATGGATGTCGTGAAAACCAATATCGAAAAAATTGGCGGAACGGTCAATATGTCGAGCCGAATTGGGGAAGGGACCGAAATGCGTATTGAGATCCCGCTCACACTTGCCATTATTCCGGCCTTGATGGTCACTTCAGGTGGAGAACCTTTTGCCATTCCCCAGGCGAGTCTTACGGAATTGGTTCTGGTCAACAGTGACAGCGCTCAACAAATTGAGATTATTCACGGCGCACATTTTTATCGCTTAAGAGGGGTTCTCCTCCCATTGATTTATCTGAATCAGGTATTGGAATTGAACGACTCCGGCGCTCATCAGGATTGTGTCGATATATTGGGTATTAATATCGTTGTGCTAAAAATAAATGAACAGACATTCGGGCTTGTTGTTGATGTGGTCAACGACAGCGAAGAGATTGTCGTTAAACCTTTAAACCGGCAACTGAGAAACCTGCCATGTCTGGCGGGTGCGACAATTATGGGTGATGGCCGGGTTGCCTTGATTTTGGACGTCATGGGTGTGGCGGATCAGGGCGGATTGATGGATGTTCAAGACCATAAAGTTGGATTGATGGATGAGTCGGAAGACCAAACAGAAGTTAAAGAAATCCATGAGACGCTGATTTTATTTTCTATGAGCGGTGAAGACCAGTTTGCTATTCCGCTATCTGAAATTGCACGGCTGGAAGAATTTCAGGTCGATCAGATTGAGTCGTCCTCCGGGCAGGAAGTTATTCAATACAGAGATGATCTGATGCCCTTGATCCATCTTGATGAAGTGATTGGGGTTCAAACAAAACATAAACATGAAGATCGTATTCCCGTGATCGTCTTTATGCGGCATCAAAAAAATATTGGTCTGGTGGTCGGCAGGATTATAGATATTATTGAATCCTCTTCAACAATTCACCACCCGACCAGCCACAAAACGGGATTCAAGGGGGCCATTGTGGTCAACGGAAAAAGCACGGATTTGATAGATATTGATCAGGTGCTTTCCTGTGTGATGCCGAAATGGGAAGAGGAATGCGCCGTATGATTTTTATAGAACGATCGAAAGGGATACAGGGATGAAAGATAATGAATTGATTGACCGCGGCCCCCAAAGGCGGAAGCAGGATGCCCGTTTACCGGATGAATTTGAGCAACGTGTGGAAACCGCTGACCGGCGTTTTGAAAATAACCGGCAATTTGCAACTTTTTATCTGGAAAACCATTTTCTGGGCATTGAAATAGAAAAAGTTCAGGAAGTGTTCCTTTCCAAAAAAATGACGCCCGTCCCTATGTCCTCTCCTGCGGTGGCCGGGCTAATCAACCTTCGCGGACAAATCATCATGACGATCGACCTGAGAAAACAATTGGGATTTAAAGAAAAACGTTCCGGAGAAGAGCCGATGAGTATTGTTGTGAGAAGTTCGGATGGTCCTGTGAACTTACTGGTTGACGAAATTGCCGATGTTATTTATGTGCGGCCTGATCTTTTTGAATGCCCCCCTAAAACGTTGGATGATCGTCTGGGAAAAGCCATAGAAGGGGTTTACAAGTTGGAAGATAAATTATTGTTGGCGTTGGACACCGAACTGGCAACTCGAGTTCAATAAATCTACATATAAATAAATATGGAGTATAAAATGAAGGTTTTAATTGTCGACGATTCTCCCCCTGTTCGGAAAATTATTGGCAAAATGCTGAGAGACTTTCGTCTGGAATTCCTTGAGGCGGAAAACGGGAAAGAAGCGTTGAAAGTACTGAATCAACATCCGGATATTCAATTGGTTTTACTGGACTGGCACATGCCCAAAATGGATGGTATCGAGTTTCTCAAGTCTATTGAAGGGAAGAAAAAGGAACAGAATTTTAAAGTGATAATGGTTACAACAGAAAATACCGAATCCCACATTGAAAATGCAATGGAAGAAGGAGCAGACGAATACATTATGAAACCTTTTACAAGGGAAATTTTGGAAGAAAAATTATCCTTAATGGGATTTGGAGGAGAAATACATGTCTAGTTTTCTGAAACCTTCTTCCATTCGGGTTTTGATTGCTGATGATTCCATTGTGGTGCGAAGGGCGGTTAGTGACGCTTTAAAAACCGACGAGAGCATCGAAGTGGTTGGCACCGCTGTGAATGGGGAAATCGCTTTGGCGATGGTGAAAGAATTAAAACCCGATGTATTGATTCTGGACATTGAAATGCCGGTTTGTAATGGATTTGAGGTGCTTGAGGCCATTCGGTCAAAGCGCTTGATTGTCCGGGTCATTATGTTCAGTACTTTAACTGAACGCGGGGCCATGCAAACCATCAAGGCGCTTTCTCTTGGCGCAAATGATTATGTTTCGAAACCATCTACAGATTCGCGAAATACCAACTATTTAGATCAAGTCCAGGCCATCGCACAAGAATTAATTCCCAAAATCAAGCAATTTCATAAAAGAAGTTCTATTTCAAGTTCTATCCCGAAACGGATTAAAATCAGCAGACCCGTTCCGGCAAAGGCGGCACCGGCGTATACAAGCCGTTCAGAAAAACCTCATATAGTAAGCATTGGTATCTCAACGGGGGGACCGGAGGCCCTTTCTCAAATGCTCCCTAATTTATCATCGGCATTTCCCGTGCCGATCGTGATTGTGCAGCATATGCCGCCCTTGTTCACCAAATTATTAGCCAAACGCTTGGATACGATATCCAAGATCGACGTATTCGAAGCAGAAGAAGGGATGAGTCTTAAAGCGGGTGCGGCGTATTTAGCGCCAGGAGATTTTCATCTTGTTGTCAAAAAAAAGGGGGCTGATATTGTTCTTTCAGTGAATAAAAATCCACCGGAAAATTCATGCCGCCCTTCCGCCGATGTGTTATTTAGATCCATTGCCGAGGTGTATGGCAGCCGCGCCCTCGGAGTTATTATGACTGGAATGGGCAAGGATGGTCTTCAGGGGCTCAGATTAATGCGTCAAAGAGGCGCGGCCATATTTGCTCAGGATGAAGCTTCGAGTGTGGTGTGGGGAATGCCTTCCGGCGTGGTTCATGAAGGCTTGGCAGATAAAGTGCTTCCCTTGAATCAGCTGGGCGAGTCGATATCGCAAAGCGTGGGCATGAAATATTCCATCAAAGAGCCGTCGAAATAAGGAATTGTAATGGTCACAAAGGAAACACTCCACTATTTTTTTAAATTGCTTTATCAGGAATGCGGTTTGCTACTTGATGAATCAAAACGATATTTGATCGAATCCCGTCTGGAACCCGTAGCCGTTCAGGAAGGCTTTGACTCAATTGGATCTTTAGCAAAAGAATTAAAGAATAGATCCAATCGGGAATTACGCCAAAAAGTGATCGATGCCATGACAACACATGAAACCTCATTTTTTCGAGATGTGATCCCTTTTCTTCATATCAGGGAAGTTCTCCTTCCACAGTTAATGAAAACGAATAAGGCATCAAAAACATTAAGAATTTGGTCTGCTGCCTGTTCTTCGGGTCAGGAAGCCTATACCCTTGCGATTCTATTGCGTGAAATGAAATCCGTTTTTCAGGGATGGAAAGTAGAAATTATCGCAACAGATATCTCAGAATCTGTGCTCAAGCAAGCAAAATCAGGGGTTTATTCACAACATGAAGTCCAAAGAGGTCTGTCAACTCACCAATTACTTCAAAACTTTACCCAAGAAGGGTTGGCCTGGAAAGTAAAACCTGAAATTAAAGAGATGATCCAGTTTCGTAAATTAAATATCTTGTCTTCATTTTCCAGTATTGGGGAAGTGGATATTGTCTTCTGTCGAAATATATTGATTTATTTTGATTCAAAAACAAAAAAAGATGTGATCCATCGGATCACGAATTTGCTTTCTCCCGAAGGAGTCTTGTTTTTGGGAAGCGCAGAAGCCTTGCTGGGCATAGGTACCTCTCTTGTTCGGGTTGATTCAAAGAAAGTCGTTTATTATAGAAAAAAGGCTTTTGATGAAAATGGAAACCAAGAGGGGGTAAATGAAATAAAAAGGAGAAGGGTATGCCAGATTTAAATATGAATATTCTGATTGTGGATGATATGTCTACGATGCGGAGAATCATTAAAAATGCCTTAAGACAACTGGGTTATACCAGCTTGCAAGAGGCTGAGGACGGCGAAGTCGGTTTGAATAAAGTCAAACAAGGCGGGATTGACCTGGTCATATCGGACTGGAACATGCCTAATCTTGATGGATTGGGGATGTTAAAAGCCATCCGGGAAGACCCGAATTCGAAGGAACTTCCTGTCCTGATGGTGACGGCCCAGGCATCCCAAAAATGCGTGTTGGAAGCCATTCGAGCGGGTGCCAGCAGTTATATTGTAAAACCGTTTACCGCGGATTCTCTCAAAGGGAAAATTGAAAAAATATTTCAAGGCTAAATTTTTTTAATAAGGGAGTGAACACTCATGGAACTTGGCCGATCGGGTACGGAACATTCAGAAAACGACAATCAAGGCTCGCTTGAAAACAGGCCTCCGTCATTTCAAGGTTTTGACTCTTCTCAAAATACAGACGCCGAAGCAGAACTTTATGAAGAAGTTGTAAAGCTTGCCCATTTTTTAAATGAAATGATATCGAAGATCAGAACGGCCGGGACCGTGATGGAAAGTGTTTCCAATGAAATGAATCTGGGTACAGATGAATTGACCGAAGTCGGACGTAAAACAGAAGAAGCCACTGAAAAAATCCTGGATGATTCTGAGAAGGTCGTAGAGAATCATACCTTCATGTCAGACCGGATCAATAAGATCAGGACGAGAATTTTGAATGAGGACAGTGTTGTCGGGGAGGCCTTGGCACAGGATTTTGAAGATTTGGAACATTTGCTGACTGAAAACAAGTCAGCCATGATGGATCTTGTCGGAACGCTTTCTTTTCAGGATCCGGCAGGACAGCAATTGAGAAAGGTGGCTTCCATGCTGAAGGTTTTTCAGTCTCGTATTTTGAAGATGGTGGTGACCTTTGGTCAAAGGGATCTGGAATCCAGTTCCAATGAACATAATAAAAAGGATCTGCTCGATGAGCTTGAATATTCATCCGATGGAAAGGTTCTTGATCAGGATTTGGTGGACCGGGTTTTAAAGGATTATGGCTTTTAATGAGTGAAAATCAAGAGTGTCTGAAGAACGGAAAGAAAATTTCGGAGATAGTCCTGTGGATACAAAAAAAAATATAAGAGCACATAGTCGAATTCCAATCAAACTAGAGTTAATGACAGAACGTATACCTGATAAAGAAAAACGAGGCGGCTATACCAAAAATATCAGCATGGACGGGCTTTATATTTATTGTGAGGATCCTTTTTCACCCGGAGAAAAATGCACTGTAAAAATTTATGTTGGCGGCCGGGAAAGCGGTACCGTCGTCCATTCGAGAATTACGATCATCTATGTAGATGATTCCGGAATGGGCGCTCAATTTACAAGCCATTTCAATCCTGAGAGCTATCAGCATTTGCACAATCTTATTCTGTATAACTCGGATCAAGATGCAGAAAAAATCGAAATGGAAATCAGCGACCACCA
>CALZIJ010000052.1 GCA_945787655.1 Nitrospiria bacterium
GGAGTTTGCCCGCTCGGGAAGTGAGGCGCTCCGGCTGGCTGTTGAGGAGAACGCCCGGAAATTCCAGCTCTGCGTACCCAGCCGCCTTCACCCGGTCGGAAGGCGGCATATCGGCCCTTTCTCAAACGATTCGGGATTTAAAAGAAGGACTCATCTCTCCAGATGTTGTTGAGCAAGCCTTAAATGAAGGACACTTCGGGCAAGGGGCAAGGCGAGGGCACCTCCCTCGACTGATCAAACAGTACCGGGATCTTAAAACCCTGTGGAAAAAACACAAGCTGATGGACTACGGCGATCTGGTGCTACAGGCAACGGAAAGCACGCCAGATTCAAACTTTCTCAAACACTTTTCAGGAATTTTTTATTACGGCTTTTATGATCTCACGCAAATCCTCATCGATTTTTTACACACGCTGACCCAACACACTCCCGCGACCTTGTTTTTCCCCAGTTTAAAAAACCAACCCGGCTGGATATTCGCCGAACAGTTTTTTGAACGATACATCGAAGGCCTGGCCGCAGGCACAGACGCGGTGATTGACCTCCCTAAGCAAAGTGAAATTCAAACGCCGTTATCCGCCCGACTGCTTTTTGGTGAAACAGAAACAAACCCGCCTAAACCATCACAAATAACCCCGGATGCCACAGTGATCAACTGTTTTGATCGGGAAGCCGAAGTTTTCACAATGGCCAAGGAAATCTTACGGCTCTGCGAAACAAAAGGGTTCAAATTTCATGAGATCGGGGTGGTTTCACGGGATATCAATCTCTATCTTCCGCACATCACCTCCTGTTTTCAAAAACACGCCGTTCCGATGAGCAGTGCTTGTAACACTCCGCTCATCCGCTACCCCAGGGCAAGAGCGGTCCTTCAACTTTCCGAGTTACTCGCCGAAAACTTTCCCCGGACATTGTGTATTGACCTCATTACCGCCCCCTTTTTTAAAACAACGCTTTTTTGCAATGATGCCTTACAAGCGGATCGGAACCTCTGGGATCTCATCAGCAGAAAAAAAGGGGTCAAAAAGGGAATCGCCTCCTGGCAGAGATTAACAGAAGCCCCCAAAACCGGGGAGACCCATTTTGACACCCAGACCGGATTGTTGTGGACTATTATTTCAAGCCTCCATACCCTTTTAAATGACCTGCCCCTTGAATCTTCCTGGTCCGACTTTGCTTTGCGCTGGGAAACACTGCTGATCAACCTGTTGGATTTTGAAACCCTGAAAGAAGAGGACGATGATGAGAACAATGAACAACACACTCTGGACTCGCAATTCAATAAAACGGTCCTGACCCGCTTACATCGTCTGGCAAAACTCGATGTGCTGGTGGGGAAACCCGTTTCCCGTCAGGATTTTATTCAAGCCTTTCAGCGAGGAATCAGGCAGGCCTCCTTTCCGATTTCAAACCCCGATACCTCCGGTGTTCAGGTGATGGATGTCATGCAGGCCCGCGGAATGGCCTTTCCAGTTCTCTTTGTACTCGGTGTGAATGAAGGCGTCTTTCCCCGATCTATCCGGGAAGACCCTTTATTACTCGATTTGCAACGCCGCGTTCTGGAAACCGTACTGGGGTACAAAGTGGGGGAAAAACTGGCAGGGTATCAGGAAGAAAAGCTGCTTTTTATCATGACCGTCTGCAGTGCCCGCGACAAACTCTATATTTTCTATCACCGCAGCGATGATCTCGGACACCCTGTCGCCCCTTCGGGATATTTGAACGAGTTTAAAAAAATACATAGAGGACAGGATCCCGTCGATTTCGAGCGAAAGATACCACAGCGCCTGATTGAACGGCATCAACATCCTCCTTTTAATGAAATCCGCTATACCCTCCTTGAAGAACAGGCCATTTATAATCATCTGCTTGGACAGTCCTCTCATGCCCTGCTCAAAGAACTACCCTTTTCATCCTCGCTTTATTTCCGCGGCATGAAGGCTTTGACCGCTCTGGAAAGCACCGGGCCGTTGAGCCCTTACGACGGCATCATTCCTGATAAAACACACTGGGCGGACATTGAGGCAAAGGGGATCTCACCGACCCGGATCGAAAACTATGCAAAATGCCCCTTTCAGTATTTTGCTTCAAAACTGCTGAACCTGGCGCGCATGGATACGCCTGAAGATGAAACGGAAACCGGGGTATCGGACATTGGCACACTTTGTCACGATATTCTTAACGACGTCTATAAGACACTGGTTCAAACAGAACGTTTCAACACATTATCAAACAAAACAGAGGTATACCCGATATTATCCCAAATCGCGATGGAGCATTTTGCCCGCTACGAATCCATCTCTCCGCCACACTATCCCGTACAATGGGACACCCTCAAGGCACAACTTATTCTCGTATTAGACGCAGTCATCACAGCGGACCTTGCAGCCTTAATCAAAAATGGCTTTCGTCCGGCGGCTTTTGAAGTGAATGTCCGGCAGAAAATAGAACACCAATGGCCCGAATTTTTCGGACGAATCGACAGGATTGATTTTAATCCGGAGACCGGGAAAATCCGGGTTGTGGATTACAAGCTGACCTTCAGGAAATCTCCAAGAACAGGAGAAAAAAATCTCCTGCGCCTGGCGCTTCGGGGAGAAAAACTGCAAGCCCCGATTTACCTGCGGCTTGCCGGAGAATTCTCAGAGGAATGGGAAACACAAGACGACAGCCAATGCACATCAGTCTTTTATCATATTGCGCCAAACTGGCCCGATGGCCCGCTCGTCATTTCCGAATTCCCGGAAACAGGCTGGCAGGGCCCCTGCGGAGACCAACTCAAAACAACGATTTCAAATCTGTTTAAGGGCCTGTCTTCTGGAAGATTTTTTATGAAACCAGGCGAATATTGTCAATACTGCGATGTGCGCACCCTCTGCCGGCAGCACCATTTGCCCTCGCTTCAGCGTATTGAAAACGATGTGTCCTGGCAAAACCATTACGCATTGCAAGACATTAAAATCCCGAAAAACAATGAAAAAATACAGGCGAAACCCGAATGAGTGTTTTACCGAAAGACCAGGAAGACCGCGATCTCGCGACCACCACTTTTGACCGGAATGTCGTGGTCACGGCAGGCGCAGGCACGGGGAAAACCACGCTTTTGATCCACCGCCTCTTACATCTTCTGATACGGGAGCCAGGGGCAATCCCCATTACACAACTGGTTGCGCTGACCTTTACCAACAAATCGGCCAATGAGATGAAACTCCGTTTGAGATCGGCGCTGGAAAAAATTTCGACCGAAGATGAACCTTCTGAAATAATCAGCACTTTCATATCAAAATATGGACTTTCCAAAGCCTTGATTACCCATCGCGCAACAGAAGCCATTCGGGATCTGGAACGCAGTCAAATTTGTACCATTCATCACTTTTCCGCATCGCTGCTTCGTCTCTATCCCTTTGAAACAGCGGTTGACCCCTTGTTTCAAATAGACGAAGAAAGCGGGCAGTTTGAACGCCGGTTTCAGCGCTGCTGGCAGGACTGGCTGGAAAAAGAACTCGCTTCCGATGGACCTCGAAAAAACCTCTGGCAGAATGCTTTTGAAACGCATTCCCTCAATGAAATGGAACAAGTGGCCCTTAAGCTTGTTTCAGAAAATGTTCCTTTGAGCCAACTTCAGGACAGCACATTAACGCAAACCGTTCCGATCCCTGTACAAAAGTGGCTGAAAACGCTCGAATCTGCCTGTGAACGTCTTTTGAGCGCACATCCTGAAAACCGAAAAATAGAACGCGCCATTGCAGCCGCCAAAAGCATTTTTCGCATCGTCCGGAAAAACGGAAGGGTTTTGGAAAGTGATTTTGAAACGGAGGAACAACTCATTACCTCCAATACTCCCGGAAAGGTGAAGGGGTGGGAAGACGATGAGTACAAAGAAGCCAAACACATCATCCAGATCGCCAGGCCATTGTTTCAGATTGACCCGGAAACCATTACAAACCTGATCACGCTGCTCTCCCCTTTCATCCGCCGGTTTCAGGAATACCGTCTGCGGGAAGGCGGGCTTTCGTTCGACGCCCTACTGGTCAAAGCGCGCGATCTTTTGAGAGATTATCCTGCGATCCGCGAAGCACTTAAGCACCGATATCATGCCATCCTGATTGACGAATTTCAGGATACCGACCCGGTCCAATATGAAATTTTACTGTACCTTTCAGAAACCCCCTTATCCCGCGCGGGTCACTGGCAGGCGGTTCAATTGTTGCCGGGAAAACTGTTTGTGGTCGGTGATCCGAAACAATCGATTTATGGTTTTCGCCGTGCGGATATTGAAGCCTATCACACCGTGAGGGAAATGATTCTTAAGCAAAACGGGATACATTGCACGCTGCGCACCAACTTTAGAAGTCACAAAAAAATACTCGATACAGTAAATGGAGTACTCAGTTCTGTGATGACCCCCAAGCCCGGTTTTCAACCGGAATATATCCCCATCGACCCTGCGCCGATTCACAAAAATACTGAACAGAGCAATCCTTTTCGTGCGGTTTCTTTTCAATTACTGCATGACCTGACGATGGATTCTGAAACCGCAAAGCAACGCGAAGGCGAAGCCATCGTTCAATGGTTAAAAACCTCGGTACTTGGACATCAGGAAATCATGGACGCAAACGGAACAATCCGGCGTGTACAAAAAGGGGATGTGGCTATTTTATTGCGGTCACTGACAGGCATTCATTATCTCCTGGAGCCGCTTCGGCAGGCCGGCATTTCATACCGGGTTGAGGGAGAGCGCCATTTTTACAGAAGTCCTGCCGTCATCGATGCGGTCAACCTGCTGCGCAGTGTCGCCGACCCCAATGACCAGATTGCCCTGGTCGGTGTGCTTCGTTCGTCCGTAGGCGGCTTCACTGACGCTGAAATATATACGCTACACCAGGCCAGGCAGTTACATTACCGGGGAGCGGACATCGATGACAGCCTCCTTCTGCCTGATATCAAAGCCCTTTATCACCTTTTAAAGCAATTGCATGAAGTTTCGGCAACGCTGCCGCCGGGGGATGCCGTGGCCCATATTTTTGAAACCGCGCCGCTGACTTTGCTTTCGGCAGCCACTCGGGATGGAGAGCAGGCGCTCGCAAACCTGAATAAACTCAAACAACAGGCCAGAATTTTAGACGAAAAAGACGGGCTCAGCTTTCGCGCAATCGTTGATGTGCTAAAACGCGCAGTCCTCGATGATATCGATGAAGCAGAAAGTCCACTGGCGGAAGAAGGCGTAGATGCCGTGAGGATTATGAGCATCCATAAATCCAAAGGCCTGGAATTCCCTGTGGTCATCCTTGCATTTTGTCAAAGTGGAAATCCGCCCGGAGAACGCGATCAGGTGGTGATTCGCCAGGATTGGTCCACAAACCTAAGCGGTATCCGCATGGGGGACAGCCGGGACCTCGCTTCGGGTTACCTTGCCGAATAGACCCGGTTACGGGAAATTGAAGAAGAAAAACGTGGTTTGTATGTGGCCATGACCCGTGCCCGCGAGCACCTCAGGTTTTCCGCCGCATATAACGGGCGGCTTTCGGGAGGCAGCTTACTGACTCATGTACAGGAAGCACTGGGAGAAACGGAAAATTTACTGGAAGACCGTGACAACATCCTTACATTGGGTGAGGGCGCCATTTTAAAACAGCTTGTTTCAAAAACAGAGCCCGTTGCGCTTTCATCACCCGCTAAAATCCCGCCACAAAATCCGATGGATTTAAAACATTTCACAAAGACATGGGCTATTCGACGAAAGACTTGCGAAACCCTTCAAAAGACACTCCTCTTTACTTCACCGACCCTAGAGATAAATCAGGCGGAGGCGTTCACGAAAGGGGGTATTCCACCAGAGGAGAGCCGTATAATAACGAACGGAAAACTGATCGGAAACCTCGCGCATCGTTTTTTGGAACGATGGGATTTTTCATCCGATATTCAACATTTCTCCGACAGGCTCCATCACTTTTTAAACGGTCAGCCGGCTTCGGAAATGGCTGAGGATGCGGACCGACTCTTTTCAGAAATGCTTCAGATTTTTAAAGTTTTTTTCCATTCAGCGCCTTATCGTGAACTCGCCGGGGCCACCATCCTTGGACGGGAAGTTCCCTTTCTAATCCCGTGGGAAGAGCAGGTGCTCAAAGGCACTATCGACATGCTTTATGAAAGGGAAGGCCGGCTTTATATTGCAGATTACAAAACAGACCGGGTTCAGCCAAAAGATTTAAAAACCAAAGCCCAGATTTATCAGCCTCAACTTCGGCACTATCGTGCTGCGGTCCAACGCGCTTTAAAAAGAGAGGTGGCGGGACTCAAACTTATCTTTTTAAGGCTTGGGGCCGAGATCGAGATTCCGAACGACTGAACCCGCCTGGCTAAAATAATTTGAAAGAAATATCCGCTTACACGCTATTTACTTTGATAAAACGTCCCGACCGCATCCACAACACAGGATTGCATTTCTTCAGTGAGCTCCGGGTAAATGGGCAGTGCCAGTGTTTCATTCGCCGCTTTTTCCGATTCGGGAAAGTCGCCTGTTTTATATCCCAGATACGTGAAACACTCCTGAAGGTGGATGGGAACCGGATAGTATATCTCACATCCAATCCCTTCTTTCAGTAGAAAATCTCTCAAGGCATTCCGGTCTTTCACGCGAAGAACAAATTGATTGTAAATATGATAGTGCGCCGCACCAGAATCAGCATAAACCGCTTTTGGCAGAGCAATAATACCCTTTTCGATCAATCCGCTCTTTCGAATCAGGTCGATATAACATGCGGCATTTTGTTGACGTTGTTGGGTGTAACGATTTAAATATTTAAGTTTGACCTTGACGACCCCGGCTTGCATGGCATCCAGGCGAAAATTCCCACCGATCATTTTGTGATAGTACTTGGGGTGGCCGCCGTGGACCCGCATTTTTTCCAACTTATCCGCCAGGGCCGGTTGATTGGTCACCACGATGCCGCCGTCGCCCATCGCCCCCAGGTTTTTACTGGGAAAAAATGAAAAACAACCGATATCGCCATAGCTGCCTGCCCGTTTGCCTTCTGCATTTTCTGCCCCGATCGCTTGCGCGGCATCTTCAATCATCTTCAAACCATGTTTATCGGCAATGGCCCGTATTCGGGTCATGTCCGCCACTTGTCCGTACAAATGCACCGGCATTATGGCTTTGGTAGCGGGTGTAATGGCGGCTTCTATTTTTTCGGGATCGATGTTGTAAGTCACGGGATCAATATCGACAAACACCGGTTTGGCGCCGACACGCGCAATGGTGCCTGCCGTCGCAAAAAAAGTGTAGGGGGTGGTAATTACTTCGTCGCCGTGCCCGATGTCCAGCGCCATCAGGGCAATTAAAAGGGCATCCGTTCCGGAAGAGACGCCGATGGCAAAATCACTCTGGCAATACGCTGCGATCTGGGTTTCCAAATCGCTGACTTGTGGACCGAGGATAAAATACTGGCTTTCGAAAACCTCTTCAAAAACTTTAAAAATTTCGGCTTTGATCGGCTCGTGGTGTGCTTTTAAATCAAGTAGCGGGACCTTCATGCGTTCTCCTTAAGAATAAACAATGACTATTTTTCCAGTTTTCTGACGGTACACCCGTATTACCGCTCAAAGCAAGCCAAGTATTGTATTGACCTGTTTTTTTGTGTCTTGAATACGTGTGTGATGAAAACCCTGCCACCCGCTGGAAATGGCGCCGCGTACATTTTCATGCAAATCATCTATAAATAAGGTCTCTCCGGGCAGCAAGGCAAAGCGTTGTTCCGCTGCCCGGAAAATTGCTTTATCCGGCTTCAGCGCGCCCACTTCAAAAGACGCCAGCATACCGTGTCCGACTTGATCCAGTTCATATTCAGAAATCAGATACTCCCAGTGAAGCGCGCTCGTATTGCTGAGCAAAAACACACCGTAATGCTCTTTTAGTAAAGCCGCCCATTCCAACATTTCATCAATGGGCTCAAAAATTTGAACCCATTTTTGCCGCAGTGTTTCCGGGTTGACAGGCACATCAAAAAGTTGGGCAAGATTATCGATGTATTCGTCATTTGAGATTTGCCCGGTCTCGTAGGCTGTTAACCGGGTTCTTTCTACAAAATCCTGAACGCTGTGAATCACCAGTTGCTTTTCTTCAAAAAACCGGAAAAGCAACTCATAATTAAAATCAATGAGCACACGGCCGACATCAAATACGATGTTTTTAATGGCTTGCTGAACTGCCATATTCAGGCTCTCTCACTATAGCGATCTTCCCGTCATCATCCAGGCCATCGACCGTTGCGCCAATTAAGATCATATTTTCAAGGTATTGAATAATTTCCCGGGTAATCACTTCTCCCGGGACAAGAATGGGAATGCCCGGCGGATAAACAGTCACGATTTGAGAAGCCGTATTTTTCACCGCAGTTTTCAAGTCCACGAAAACCTTATTTTGATAAAAAGCCGTCCGTGGACCCATGGTGGTTTTTTCCGGAAAAGGTGGAAGCACAAATGAGGCCGCCCTTGCTTTTCCTCTCAAGTGACCGAAATGCTGTTTTGATATTTCAATCAAGGACTGGACAAGCTGATCCAAGTCCTCTTGACGGTCCCCGATACTGACGATAACGAGCACATGAAAAGGGTCTGCCATTTCAACCTGTACCTGATACGCTTTGTTTAAGATCTGTGAAACCTGAAAACCGGTTAATCCCAACTGTTCGACGTTGATCGTCAGTTTGGTCACATCAAGGCCCCAATTTCCAGTTTTCTGAAGGGAGAGGGTTTCCTCTCCAAAACAGAAAAAACCCGGAATCTTGTTTATTTTCTCCCGAGCGTCTCCGGCCAAACGTATCGCTTTTTTAAGTAATTTTTTCCCTTCCGTTGCCATCTGCATCCTCGCCAAATCCAGAGACGCCATTAAAATATAAGAAGGACTGGTGCTTTGGGTCATTTTTAAAACAGAGGACAAGGTGGCCATATCGATTCTTTCAGCTTTGGCATGCAACATCGAAGCTTGGGTCATGCCGCCGATAATTTTGTGGGTACTTTGTACCGCAATATCCGCATTGGCCGACATGGCTGAACCCGGAAGTGCCGGATGAAAATGAAGATGAGGCCCGTGGGCTTCATCAACCAGTACGATTTTTCCCTTTTCATGCGCATAAGCCACAATTTCAGGTAAATCCGCCGTAATACCGTAATAGTTCGGGCTGGTTAAAATTAAAACCCTGGCTTCCGGATGGGCATCAATGGCCGCTTTTGTTCCCTCAAAAGAAACATTGAGCTGCATTTTTAAATCCGGGCAGGTTTCCGGTGAGAAAAAAACAGGATGCGCACCGGAAAAAAGGAGTCCCGCTATGATGGAACGGTGGGCATTTCGGGCAATGAGTACCGAAGTTTCGGGAGGGCAAACCGACAAAATCATAGCGTGGTTTCCACCGGTCGTTCCATTCACCAGAAAAAAAGAACGGTCCGCGCCATAGGCCTTCGCCGCAAGTGACTGGGAAGCCTTGATTACACCTTTTGGATGTTGTAAAGAATCGATTTCATCCAGGGTGGTGAGGTCGATTGAAAAAATTTTGGGTCCGACAAATTTTCGAAAGCGCGTCGTGATACCCTTTCCACTCTTATGCCCTGGGGTATGAAATGAAACCTTCCTGCTTTCTGCGAGAGAAACCATGGCGTCAAAAAGCGGGGTTTTAAATTGCTGGTCGTCTTTCATGGGTCAGTCTGAATAAAAAGCAAAGATTATATTGAGGTTACACATAGAGGTAAAGCGGTTGATTATCTTCGATAATCCGTTTTTCTGCTTTTAAGGCATGGCGTAAATTTTTGGGGAGCGAAAACTGGCCCCGATGTGTGATGCCATCATAATATTTTAATTCACCTTGAATACGTTCAGAAATCAGATGATCCACTGCTTCACACGACCAGGTGGTCGGGTCAGTTGCCTTTGAAGCCAAGGCAAACCCCCACGGCAAACCAAAAGAAGGAATGGACGCTTGATAGGGAGTGACAACTGGAAAAGCACTAAGTAATGTTTGATATACCGCTGTAAAGTTAATTAAATACGGGCTTGCCGTTGTTCCGGCCTGCAAGGCAATTGTCCCCGATTCACTCAAACGGTCATTCACCAAACGGTAAAATTCTTTGGTGTAGAGGAGATACGCCGGACCTTCCTCGACGGGCTCTGAAATATCGATAATAATCACATCATATTGCTTGTTGGTTTCTTCTAAATATTTTCTTGCGTCAAGAAACTGAAGCTCTACGCGAGGGTCCTCGAAAGCCCCCATATGCCATTGTGGCAGGTGTGTTTTGCAGGCTTCAACAACGTCAGAATCGATATCGACCATCAAAACATGTTCGACCGAGGAATGCCGTAATATTTCACGTAAGGTCGCGCCTTCTCCCCCGCCGACGACAAAAACGTTTTTCGGGTTTGGATGCGAAAGCATCGCTGGATGAACCAGTGCTTCATGATAAATAAATTCGTCGATTTCACTGGATTGAATTTTGCCATCCAATACAAGGCAGCGGCCATAACCTTTTGAATCCAGAATGTCTATCTTCTGAAAATCGGATTTTCCTGTATAAACAATGGCATTAATTCCGTGTCCGTGGCTCTCACTCGGCGAAAGATAGTCGATAAACCATTTCCAACATTTATCCGAAGACGTGTTCAACCGTGTCTCCATTATTCAATATATTCTCATGCGGTACAGTTCTGTTTCTTTCCGACAAAAAACGTCCTCTTTTCAACTCTACGATCGAAGGTCTTTTTGAGCCGAATGTTTCAATCAGATAATCTGTCGCTACACTGGGTTGCAATACTGTCCCGCAGGTAAATATGTCCACGGCCGCATATTGATATTCGGGCCATGTATGAATAGTCAGATGTGACTCTGCAATCACCACAACCCCGCTGATTCCAAATGGACTAAATCGATGAAAGCGGCTTTCTATAATTGTCGCCCTCGCCCTTCTTGCGGCTTCCAGCAAGGCCAGCTCAATGGCTTTTAAGTCATCTAAAATATCAACGCTGCATTCTTCCAATTCAAGAAGAATATGTCTCCCTAGTGCTTCCACGCTGTTCTCTCTATAAAAGTTGGGGGTAGAAACCCCGTTAACGACTGTACCTTGCCAAGTATACCTTATTTCCCTAAAACCAACGGGGGAAAATTCGGTTGTAAATATATAGTAATCCCTTTATTTGTCAAGAAAATAGAGCAGGTATTTTTATTGACCGATTTACAGAAATTCAGGCCGGGGAACGATTTTATATCAAGGGGACACCCATCATCAATAAATGCCTTTTCAGGGCACTCTTGAAGGATAAAACCTGAAAGATGTCCACTTAACGATATTGAAAAAAGCCTTTATGACTTGGAATTTTTGGAAAATATTGTGCGGGAATATTTTCGACTTCCGGATCCCGAAGGGAAAGAACAAAGACCGTTAACGCAACGGCTTCTTCTTCGGTCAGGTCATAGTTCGGCATAATCGTTGGTGAAGTACGGTCCTTCGGATCAGGCGCATCCGGCGTTCCCGGCACAATCTTTTGTGGGTCCAGAAAATGTTCATATTCCCAAACACGGGTAATATGATCCTCGGACTCTATGTGGGCAAAGTCGTGCACCAAGGTAAATGCCAATTCCGTCTTGCTTCCCATATTGGATAGTTCCGGCGCCAATGGCGCATTGGTCCCAAATTGACGAATTGCATGACACGCGCCGCAACCCAGTTCATAGGCAAGGTCTTTCCCCTTCATCAAAACATCCGCCTCAGGCCAATTAATCTCTTTGACATGCAATTCATAATGACATTTCGTACAGGATGCCTGAACATATGGAGTCGATAAGGGTTGTCGATCAAGATGTTTGACGACACCATGGGTCGCCGCGACTGTAACGGCCTGACCATTTCCTTCATGGCAAATCGTACAACCAAATTTTTCAAAAGCGTGTTTTGAAATGTACCCGCTGTCCTTAAAGTTAGGGTGGGTCGTATACGGCTGGGGTTCATTTTCAAAAGCCGGGTTATCGATCCCGGCATGACACGTTGTGCACCGATCGGCCCGGTTCAAGTTTTTATCCCAGATTTGTTTCACCTTGATGGGATTATTCGCAATTTCGGGATTTCCTGTTACTTCAGCGAGTTTTTTATAATAGGTGGCTTGGTACCCCTTCCATTCCGCAGTTTCTTCTTTATAAACAAAAATTCCGAGTTGAAGAACGATTAAAAAGCCCGAAATACCAAAAACTATGTGCTTAACCATACGGTGACTCTTCCCCCTATATCCACAACATCAACTGTCGAATCGTCGTTTTTTCTTTTATTTTTTGGTGTCGTCTTCTTTCAGTGCTTTTTCGAGCCAAACCGCGATACCAATAAACGCGCCCATAAACACCAGGGTTCCTACAACAAAAAAAATTCCAATCCCCAATCGATAGGGATATGCCCAGATATCATCCATTAAACACCTCTTTCACCTTTTATTAGATTTTAAACCAGGGCGTCACAAGGACATACTTAATGTCCGCTAATAACCTCAGAAAAATCTTCATCGGAACACCCATCATGGATATAAAGAAAAACATGACAAGGTTATAACGAACAAAGCCTAACTTGCGGTAAAATTCTCGGAAGAATAAAAATGGAACCGTAAACCCAACTGCATAAAATCCCAAAAACATCGCCCAGGTTAGCAGATTTGACATTGTAACGGCATACCGCCCCAATGTCACCAGCGGTGCTTCATTTAAACCCAGGAAATCTTGTAATAATATTTCAAGATCCACCAACTTGACTGCCCCTGCCGGCTGATGGACATGGGGGTCATCCCATGGCCAATACCAAGACCAGTCCAGCCCCCTAAAAAACACACCGATTAAAATAAGTACCCACCAAAGTGCTAAGCCAAACCCAAAGCCAAGCATCGAGAACTTGCGCTCTTTAAAGGTATAATACCCTTTGCCAAGTGGACTCGGATCAACATATGGAATAAGTACCAGACCAATAATAATAAAAGTCGGCAATACCATCCCCGCCAACCAGGGATCAAAATACACTAACAGTTCCTGCAAACCTAAAAAATACCAAGGCGCCTTCGTCGGATTTGGGGTGGTATCCGCACTGGCTAATTCTTCCAACGGGGCTGGAGAAACCAGGGAAAGAAACAGGATAGTCGCAACCGCCACCATAATCGCAATAAGTTCAAGGTAAACCAGGTTCGGCCAAACTAAAACGGTGTTTTCTGGCCCTATTTTCTCAGATGCTGTTTTCTTGATGAGATCGGCCAGTTTACCCTGTTTGGGCAAACTTTTAGACGACTCAGAAGCATTTTCCGACATAAATTCCCTCTACTACATAAACTGACGATTAAAGTGGTCCTGAAAAACCATCCTTACGAATTCTCCAAAAGTGGACAGCGATAAACAATGCCGTAATCAATGGCAACGCAAGGCAATGCAGTACATAAAAACGAAGAAGCGCACTTTGGCCTACCACGGTACCACCTAAGAGCGCAAAGGCCATGTCGTTCCCTGAATTTCGACCCAGCTCTGGACCAAAAGGGCCCGCTGCCCCCACAAACGGGGTGGCTTCCGCCATCTTGCTCCCGACTGTCACCGCCCAGAGCGCCAACTGATCCCAAGGCAGTAGATATCCAGTCCAGCTCAAGACCAAGGTGGTGACCAATAATATGACACCAACCACCCAGTTAAATTCTCTGGGCGGCTTATAAGAACCGGTCATAAAAACCCGGGTCATATGCATCCAGACAGAAAAAACCATCGCATGTGCCGACCACCGGTGAACTGCTCTGAAGAGACTGCCAAAATAAATAACAGTTCCCAAATCCCGAATATCGTTGTAGGCTCTCCGGGTATCTGGAACATAATAAAACATTAAAATCACTCCTGTGATGGCAAGCAGGATAAAGAATAAAAAAGTCAGCCCTCCCAAACACCAGGTAAATTTAATTTTGAGCGCCCCGCGACGAACACGAACCGGATGCAAGTGAAGGATGACATTACTAAACATGACCAGTGCCCGATTGGCATCTGTATCCGGATATCCATGCCTGAAAATAGATTTAAAAACCTGGGTTTGGTTGACTATGGACCGAATTTTCTGAAGTAATTTCAACATGCTTCTTCTATCTCCCTACAACTAGACCTTTAAGAAATAAGGCTCCACTTCCCGTCCCATTTCTTCCACCATCAGACCTTCAGGCGTCCCTTTGGGATCCGGATCTTGCCTCATATTAAAATCAACAACAATTTGTCCGTCCACCGGATCGAGAGAAATCCCCGCACGCCACAATGTCCGGGGTGCAGGGCCTCCCAGCACATTGCCGCGTGTATCATAGATGCTCCCATGACAAGGACAACGAAACAGGGCTTGGTCCTGGAAAAAATTTGGAGTACAGCCTAAATGCCGACAAATCGCAATCATTACATATAGACCTCTTTCATTACGAACAACCCAGATTTGCCTTTCTTTTTTTAACTTTGTATCCACGCCAATACCATACTCATCGGGCGTACCAATCTTAAAAACGGTAGGCGGTTCATACAGCACAGAGGGCAACATATATCGCGCAGCCCCAACACCAACTCCTCCCAGTGCGGTCAACAATCCCCCCCAACCGACCCCAAGGCCCATCAAGGTAAAAAAGCGTCTTCTGCTGACATCATCGTCTAGATTGTCATTTTTATTTTCTGCCATCTTCCAAATACTCCCCCACCCAAAACGGGCCATACCTTAAAACTAATTTCTTTTCTTCTTTTTTTTTGCAACCTTTTTTTTTGCAACCTTTTTTTTAGAAGGTTGTCCAGATTTTCTTTTATTATTTGATCTCAAATAAATACCAAAAAAAAGCGCTATAACTGTCCCACCAAAAATATATACCCACAAAGCGCCTTCTTTATTGAGTTCTGCCCCAAAATTAACAACACCACCACGGACTGAAAATGCATCGTCCGGATCAAAAGCAATCTTTATTTTTTTTTGGACATCACCATACGATATAATGATTTCCTCTCCAAGGTTCTCATTATGGAGATGAAATAAAACTTCGTATCGACCGGATTTATCTGTTTTTACAGTCTTCTTCTCTCCCCCTTTGTGCTCTAAAGTTAAAACAATATTTTTTAGAGGCTCACCCGCATCGTTTCTGACCTGTCCAGAAACGGCATAGCGATGGTCTGCTTCATGGGTAGCAAAAACAGTTTCCAAGCCAAAAATAATAAGAATCAACATGTAAGTGGCAAAAACTGCCCTATATTTTTTATTTATATTGTTACAAATATGACCTTTACCCTGTTGCTTTCCTTTCGCAATTTTCCTTTAACCATAATAAAGTTTTGGAGTTTATCTAAATAACACAAGACTATCAAGAGTTAGTAGAAGTCTTTTTATTCTTTTTTAAAAACCTCACGATAAAAAATTCCACACCAAAGACCAAAAGAACAACCACGGGTGGGAAAATATAAACACTTTTGGGCACTTCAGGCTCCATTAAAACGAAGTACCACGGCGTGATGGATCTCTTTGTACCGAATTCTCCGTTAGAGCCATCCATTGCAAAAAATGCTATTGGATAAAATTCACCCACCTTAAACTGAACATCTTTTTCTGCATCTGAAGTTTGTAACGCCCTTTTAATCACCACACGATATTGACCATTAGCAAACACTCCCTTACCACTCAGATCCGAAGTGTCCTGCTCACGCTCGCCATTTAAAATCCCGTTTGCATTTGTTTCAAAAAAGCGTTCATCTTCAGAACTCCAATTCCACAGATTTACACCCAGCTTCTCATCTCCCAAAATGAAGTAGGGTTTCTTTACTCCTCCGGGTTGAAGTTTCTCTGGAAACTGAATCGCAACTTGATCTGTATAGGTTTTCACTTTAGCGTCTGGAGCACTGGACTTACTTTTGCTGCGATCATCCCATATAAGCAGAAATCCAATTTCTTTTTCATTGTAAATAGATCTTACGGTAATATCCGTTACCGTAGGCGTGAACAACCTTTCCTCAAAAGAAATCTGACCCATCATAGGAAACCAACTTTCTTCTG
>CALZIJ010000053.1 GCA_945787655.1 Nitrospiria bacterium
AAAAGAATGCAATCCACAAAAATGGGGATTGAAGATCGGAAAACCGGTGTTGGGGCCCGGCCGTGCGGCATTTTCGGCCCGGCCCCACCATGTGAATACAATCAATGTTACCAGTGCCAGATGCGGTCATGGCTTTCGACAAGATCAAGCATGCCTTCGCGGTTCACCGTTTTGACCCCAGAGATCAACGCCGTCAGTGCAATGCCGCGCTGTTCGAGGTCTTCTTCGCTCACGTAAACATTGACCTCTTTGCTCATCAAGTCGGTAATATCCCGATCGATCTGTGCCGCATGGGTCTGCTTCCATTCTCCAAAAGAGACTTGCGGCGCTTCCTGACCGGAGACCACGTAGTTTACGGCGTTGCCGCGAAGAAAAACCGTGAGGTCAGCCCCGGCCCCTTTCATGGCGTGGGTGATCCACACAATCGTATCATCCTGTTCTTCAATCGTTGCGCGGTAAGCGCTTTCGATAATATTCAGCGTTTTAGCCATTTTTTCCTCCTTACTTGGTCGGAATAACGAGGGTATTGTCCGAGGTGTCCGCCCAGTTCACCAAATCTCCCGGTGTGCCTCGGCGGACCCCTTCCACCGCTTCATTCATGCCCCGTTCATCCACGCACAAACCACAATTAATCCAATCGACTTTTGCACCTGAGGCTTTCGCGTGATTCATAATTTCGGTGACCCAGTCCTTGGGCAGCGGATGATTCCATTCCTCTTTTTCAAAACCATGCACACTATTGGCATGGGCGGATTGTTTCGAAAAGGGAATCCCCACTGCGCCTTCATAAGCAAATACATTGACGTTCATTCCCTGGCGCACGGCAGTGTCAATCAGCCGCAGCGCCGTTGTGGTGCGCGCGTTTTCAAAGGGCGCATCCATCAAACAAAAAGTCAGTGTTTTTCCAGACATATTTTCCTCCTAATGCCACAAAGTTTTTGCGCCGTCCGCCATTTTCTCAATCACAACATCCAGTTCAGCTGCGGCGACGCCGTTTACAAGAGAAGACCCCTGAATCCCACGTTCTTGAAGTGACAGGTTATCCGCCAAAACCTGGACTCCCGCAGTCGCAAGTTTGGCCAGAGTATCATCACTGGGATTCTTCCTTGCCGGAAGCACCCCATTTTGAACAAGAAACAAGGTCACCTCGTTTCCGCGTGCTTTTAACCCCGATGCCAAATCATAAAAATATGCCACGTCGTTGACCTCAAAAGGGTCCCGTGACTCAATTAAAAGATAATTGGCCATTGCTCCATTCCTCCCTCTTTATCCATGTCCATAGACTGTCTTAAACCACACCTGTATTGGAAATCAATATTGCTCACCGTATTAAAACTTCCGGCAAGGTACAACCTACTTATTTTTCCTGTTTCAGTCAAGGTGGGCCGTCTCGCCTTGAAGATTATTTGAGAAAAAAGGGGGGTTATCTGATTCGATCCCTTGATCTCCACGATGCTAAAATCAGCATTTTTGAGAAAAATCGCATAAAATACGCATAAAATAAAAAGGACAGCATCCCTTAGAAAAAAATGCGCCTTGCAATCAAATGGCGTTCCCAATTGTTTATATCCATGAAAGCGAAAACGATGTGAACGCTCAACACGAAGGAGAAAATCATGAGGGATATCCAGAAACATCTCTTCAAATATGGCACCTCCGCGGTTTTGCTTTGGGCCCTGCTTTCCGGAACCGCGCTTGCCGCAGACAATCCTGATATCCGGGGCAACTTACGGAGAGATATTAAAATATCCATGAATCAATTTATCCAAAACCAGACCATTGACGGGGTTCTATATTTGTACGACGCCGTCGATGGAAAACTGCTGCATCTCAAGTTTGTTGCGCTTCATGAAGGAATCGTCAAACGAGAAGCATTTTATGTCAGTTGTGCAGATTTTACCGATCAGCGCGGGCGCAAGATTGATATCGATTTTCTGGTCCGTCCGGCGGGGAATTCTCTCAAGACAACACAGGCGATTGTCCATTCCGTTGATGGAAAAAAAAGAAAGTACCACCTTGAGTCTGTTTGGACATCTTTGAGATAAAAACAATATGAGTCCGCCCGATATTTTAAGGAAGCTCCTCCAGCAAGGGTATCGCTATGCATTCTCGCTCACGCATCATAAAGAAAATGCCGAGGATTTGCTTCAGGAGGCCTGGATGTCGGTCCATCAAGCCAAGGGCCCGCAAAACAGGGCCTATCTTTTTCGTGCGATTCGGACACGGTTTATCAATCGAATCAAAAGAGGCAGGCTTGCCCAAATGCAGTCACTGGAGGAAGGGGACTTTAGCAATACGGAACACGTATTTCAGGAAAAGGCAAACCCGCAATGGCTGAACCAACGTCAAGTCGATGACCTTCTTTCACAACTCAGGGTGATTGAACGGGAAGCACTGTATTTAAATGTCGTTGAAGGCTACACCGCAAAAGAAATCGCAGCACATACCGGGCAGTCCCGTGGTACGGTGCTGAGCCTGATTCACCGCGCGCGCAACAAAATCAGGCAGCAGGCCAAAAACGAGCTAAAACAGGTGAAGTAATGAACAATCAAAAGATGGATACATTTCTTCGAAGCTATTATCAATCCCAAAACCTTGCTCCCGAGAAATTGGAGCAGTTGCTTTTATTCACACAAACAGAAGCCTTGCCAGAGCCATCCGGGCAAAACGCATCCAAATCAAATCCAGAACGAAACCGGACCGCCCAAAGACATTGGCACAAAACACTGGCCTTTACTGCCGCGATTGTCATCCTCCTGACAGGCGGATGGGTCATGCGTCATTTTTTCTCGCCGCCGCACCAGTTAGGGCAGCTTGTGGCCCGAGAAATTTCAGTCAACCACAACAAACAACTTGATGTGGAATATACGGCAGACACCTTTTCAGCACTAAAACCCCAGATGGGGAAACTTGACTTTGAAATCATTGCGCCAAAGCGCATGGCGCAAACCAAGTACCATGTCGTGGGCGGGCGTTATTGCACCATTAACGGGCAAATTGCAGCGCAAATAAAATTGAAAGACCCGAACGGGAAAATCATGACCCTCTATCAGACCCGTATAAGCGCAGCGCTCAATGCCATCCCGGAACAAAAGACCACGATTGACGGCGTTCAAGTTCAACAATGGCAGGAAAACGGCCTCTTTTTTGGATTGGCCCAATCACCGCAAATCCGCCCGTTTTAAAATCAAACTTCTTTTTATCTGCGCTCGCTTTTAACAAGGCGTCCGCCACGGATGCATAACAAAAAAATCGCCATCACCCCATAGGCCAGACTCAGTGTCATCGGGGTATGGGCATCAATTCGCCAGGGAAGAAACAGACGACCGTCCGGGAAAGGAGAATGGATCACCCCAAATAAAGTCAACACGGCCCCAACACCCCAAAACGCCGCAGCGCGCTTGAGTTCCCGATCAATCATCAATGAAAGCCCCGCGCCCCATAACAAAGAGGAGATAATAAACCCGTTGGCAATCAGCACCACCATCTGAAAAGTTTCTGCCATCTCGCCTGTCAAATCCGCGGAGTTTTTACCCAGGTTCGCCATAAGGCTGTTCAATTCGATTAAAACCAAGGCGGCAATCGCAGGCAGAAAAGACAGTACGACCGCACTGTAATGTTTTCGGTCCGTTGCCGAAAAGGTCTGTGCGGTAATCTCCAGGCCCACAAAAATCAAAATCGGCGCCAACGCGGCTTCGGGCAGTAAGTCTGCCATGAGCCCTAAATATCCCAAAATACCACCCAAACCGATAAACAGTGCTGTACCCAGCGTATATCCTGCCCGTCCGCCCATATTTTTATAGGCCGGATGGCCAATATACGGCGTGGTTTGCACGATGCCCCCGCACAAACCGGCCAAAACCGTAGAAAGGCCGCTGGTCAGGAGAATTGACCGGGTATCATATTCGTCCCCCGCCGCCTTTGCACTTTCGGTGACGTCGATCCCTCCGATAATCACCACAATCGCAAAAGGAATCGCCAAGGGCAGGTATGTGACCACATGAGGAAGGCCTTCCCAAAACGCCAAGGTCGGTATGGGAAAAGCGAACTCGATTTCCTGAAGCCTCTCTTCCAGGTTCGGGAGTGGCGAGCCAGCTCCGAAAAACCGGGTCAGGTAAGAAACAATCAAGCCCAATGAGACCCCTCCCAATGCAGCGGGGATACGAAAAGGAAAGGGGATTTTCGCGACAAGACAGGTCAATATCACAATGAGTGATGTAAAACCGACCAAAGGATCGTGAAAAATTTTAATCATCGGGAGAAAGGCAATCAGCATCAGGGCCACCCCGGCAATCGGCCCCAGCAACCCGGCCCGCGGCACGGACCCTTGAATCATCGGCCCCAGAAAAGACCCGAGGGTTTTTGTCAATCCCACAATCACCACAGTCGCCATGGAAATTTTCCAGGCCAAAACCGGGTCACCTGTGGCCAGGTGCGCCGGCCCGATCACACCAAATAAAAACGCAAACAGTGAAGGCGTGTCGATTCCCAGTGGCATGGCGGTCACATCCTCACGGCCCGTGCGCTTCGCCAGACGAAGCGCCATTATGGTATAGGCCAAATCCCCGGCAAATACACCGATGGCCGAGCCGGGAATCATCTTGTAATACACCAGATCCTTCGGGAACTGAAACACATTCACCAGAATCGCGGCCATGATAACGAGCTGTGTCATGTTGTCCACGACAAGACCGAAAAAGGCATTGATATCACCCGATCCCCAAAAAAAGGATTTTTTAAGTTTCATCGATTTAATCATGCTGTTTTGTTGTTCTAAAAACGCCTCCCGATTCGATCCATTATCCCATGCCAGTCAATTAAGTGACAGGACTGTATGAGAAATCAGACGGGATGTAAACCCTTTAAACCTTCAAATAATGCTGATATTTCAAGAAAAAACCGTATTCACTGGTTCTAAAAAATAGGAGACTTGTCTCAAGGTATTTAAATTGGTATATTAAATCCCATGAAAAAAGGCGATTACTTTTTACAACACATTAGTATTTTTTCGCTCCTCTTTTCGATGTTGCTTTTGCCGATGTTGCACCTTCATCCGGCGCACGAACATACACATGGGAACACGGGTATTCACCGGCATCAACAGGCTGTTCATGCGGATTTTTTCCCGAAAGCGACCCATGGACACGAATATACCGGCAATCCGGGTCAACACAGGCATGATTTTGAGTCAACGATCAATGCCTCACAACATACTCTTTTTCAAATTGACCTCTTCTCCCTTCATATCGGCGAATTCTTCCGGCGGCCAGCCGTCTTCAAAAAAAACCCGGTCTTTATAAACCAGGATTCGCCTGAACTCCCCCGACCGCAATCCATTCAAAAACAGGGTTGGACGGGTAAAGTGCTTCCCGTACCACAAGAACGTCATTTTTTAATACCCTCGCTTCGCGCACCCCCATTTTTCACATAAGCATTACCAGAACGCGCTTCATCTTCATTTAACAAATTTTTTAGCGTTGAGGTTTACTCTTTTTCGGGTCAACTTCGCGAATAGATTGGAGGAATACGCACATGTATTCGAAAACCCTGCTCGGCCTTGCCTTGCTTGCAGTCCTGTTGTCCGGCTGTCAAAAAAAGATGATGCCCGAAACAGAAGTGGAAGAAGTGGACCCCATTGTCATTACAAAATGGACGGATAGAACGGAATTGTTTGTCGAGTTCACTCCGCTGGTCGTAGGGGAAGCAATCCCTTTTGCAGCGCACTTGACCGACTTGGAGACCTTTAAACCCGTCTCATCCGATGCCGTGGTCACCACTCTGACGCGGGAGGACGGCCACACCATCACGGTACAAACGCCGACGCCGCTGATTCCCGGTCTCTACCGGCCGGTAATCACTCCGGACGAAAGCGGATTGTACCGTTTGACCGTGCAACGCACAGACCCGAAGGATGAGCGCCGCATAGATATCATCGACGCCGGAGAATTTTTTGTTTTTGAAAAAAAAGAAGATATGCCGGGCTCAGCCATGCACGGCAGCCACGGCGAGATTCCTTGTCTTAAAGAACAACAGTGGAAGATTGATTTTGCCACAGAGGCCGTCCAAAAACGGACCCTCAATGCAACACTCAAACTTCACGCCGAAGTGGAACCCGCTGTGGAAGGCAAGGTTGAAATCACAGCACCCATCGGCGGACGGATCCTCCCATCTGAAAACGGGGTGCCAATGACAGGCCAAAACGTCATCGCCGGGGAAACCCTGGGCGTGATCCTCCCCCTGCATGCCTCCGCCAGAAGCCGGGACGATTTGCAATTTGCAGTGAGATCGGTACAAGCGGAATTGAAAGCCAGCCAAAAAGAACTGGACCGCATACGCAGTCTTTACAAGGACCAACTGGTTCCAAAACGGCGGCTGGAAGAAGCCGAAAAAAACATGGCCATCCTCAAAGCCCGTCTTGCCAAGGCCCGCTCCCGGATTTCCCTTTTGGATGTCAATCAGGAGACCGTCGGAAAGGGAACATCTTCTCAATCCGTGGAACGCTTTCCCCTGCGCTCCCCCATATCGGGCACGATCACAAAAATGAAGATGACGCCGGGCGCGCAAATCGAGGCCGGAGAGGCGCTCTTCACCATCGTCAACCTCGATTCGGTCTGGATTGAGGCACGTCTTTTTGAAATCGACCTTCCTAAAATCGGATCAGTCGAACACGCCCATTTTTCCGCCGCATCACTGGCCGCACCCTTGAACTTGAGCGCACCGGACAGCCGCCTGCTCACTATCGGACAAGTCATCGACCCGGTACATCGCTCCGTCCCCCTTGTCATGCAGGTCAATAACCGTGAAAGACAATTAAGAATCGGCATGCATGGGCACCTTACCGTCCCGACCGGAGAAACAGTGCATGATGTGGCCATCCTCAAGAGCGCGGTGGTGGACGACCGGGGCATCCCCGTTGCCTTCGTTCACGCCGATGGCGAAAGCTTTGCCCGGAGAGAGCTGGAACTCGGCATTGAAGACAACGGTTGGGTTCAGGTGAAATCAGGCCTTAAAGCCGGAGAGCGGATTGTCACAAAATCCGCCTATCGCGTTTATCTGGCCTCCCTGTCCACCCAGCTGCCGGAACACGGCCACGCCCATTAAGGAGAACGATAATGAATAAACTGATTGCCTGGTCCTTACAAAACCGGCTCATCGTTCTTTCGGTTGCGGTGGGTATTTTAATCCTGGGCACCTTCGTGGCTGTCCGCATGCCAGTGGACGTCTTCCCCGACCTGACCGCCCCGACTGTGACCATCATGACCGAGGCCCACAGCATGGCCCCGGAAGAGGTGGAAACCCTGGTGACCTTTCCGATCGAAACCGCAGTGAACGGGGCCTCCGGTGTCCGGCGCGTGCGTTCCTCTTCCGCGACGGGCATTTCCGTGGTCTGGGTCGAATTCGATTGGGGCACCGACATCTATCGGGCACGCCAAATTGTCAATGAGAAACTGCAAGTCGTGGGCGCCGCCCTTCCAGAAGAAGCGGATCAGCCGATCCTGGCCCCGATTTCTTCCATCATGGGGGAAATCATGCTGGTCAGCCTGACCAGTACAGTCCACTCCCCCCTCGATGTCCGCGCCAGCGCGGACTGGGTCGTGCGCCGACGGCTCTTGTCTGTTCCCGGCATTTCGCAAGTCATCCCCATCGGTGGCGGGACAAAACAATATCAAGTGTTGTTGTCTCCCGATCGAATGGCCACCCATCAGGTCAGTCTTGATGAAGTCCTTGGCGCGCTCAAGCAAAGCAATCAAAACACCTCAGCCGGTTTTTTTGTGGACGGTGCACAGGAGTATTTGATTCACGGTATCGGCCGCATCCAGTCGCCTGAGGATATTGGGAAAACACTCGTCAAAATTGAGCATGGGAAAACCATCCAGCTCCGCCAATTGGCGGAGATCCGCGTCGGCCCCGCAATCAAACGGGGAGAAGGCACGGCCCAGGGAAAACCGGCGGTGATCCTGAATATTCAGAAACAGCCCGGCGCAAATACCCTCACCCTGACACAAACCCTGGACCGGGTACTGGATGAAATCGCCGCCTCCCTTCCCGAAGGGATGACGATTAATAAACACATCTTCCGCCAGGCCGATTTCATCGCCATTTCCATCGAA
Source organism: Nitrospiria bacterium (assembly GCA_945787655.1). GTDB lineage: Bacteria > Nitrospirota > Nitrospiria > SBBL01 > JAADHI01 > JAADHI01. The sequence continues at coordinate 8,112 of CALZIJ010000053.1, forward strand.
AATGTCACCGATTCGCTTCTGGACGGGGCACTGGTGGTGGCTGTCATTATGGCGCTCTTTTTAATCGATCTTCGCGCCACCTTTATCACGCTCACGGCCATTCCCTTGTCCCTGCTGGTCGCCGTACTCACGCTCTGGTTTTTTGACGTTACGATCAACACCATGACCCTGGGCGGCATGGCCATCGCCATCGGGGCATTGGTCGACGATGCCATCATCGACGTCGAAAATGTCTTCCGGCGTCTCAAAGGCAATGCCAAGCGCCCGAAACCCGAACGTCAGAGTGCCCTCGCGGTGACGCTTGGGGCTTCGCTTGAAATACGGCCGTCAATCACCTTCGCAACCTTCATCATCACCCTGGTGTTCGTGCCGCTCTTCTTTTTAAGCGGCGTCGAAGGACGACTGTTGCAGCCCCTGGGCCTGGCCTACACCATCTCTCTTTTTGCCTCTCTTTTTGTCGCGGTCACCGTGACGCCCGCGCTCTGTTCCATTTTACTGCCCAAATCCAGAACCATTACGGGAACAAAGGAGAGCTTCCTGATGCGCGGGCTCGTTTCAGGCTACCAGAAAATCCTTTCCGGCGTGCTCCACCGGCCCGTGATGATCATTGGGGTCTCTCTCCTCCTCTTCTCCGGCACGCTGGCCTTGGTCCCCATGATGGGGCGGGTCTTTCTCCCGGAGTTCAACGAAGGCACGCTGACCATCAACACCGTCACCCTGCCCGGCACCTCATTGGACGAATCAAATGCCCTAGGTGAAATGGTCGAAGAAATCCTGCTTTCCTTTCCGGAAGTCGTCACCACCGCGCGCCGCACCGGGCGCGCCGAGCTGGATGAACATGCCCAGGGCGTCGAGGCCTCGGAGATCGATGTCGGGCTGAACATGCAGGAACGCTCTAAAGAAGCCTTTCTTGAAGATCTAAGAGGGGCCTTGACGGTGGTGCCCGGCATGACGGTCACCATCGGCCAGCCCATCTCCCACCGCATCGACCACATGCTCTCCGGTACGCGGGCCAGCATCGCTGTGAAAATTTTTGGAGAGGATCTGCGCCGCCTGCGCCGTCTGGCCCAAGAGGTTAAAGAGGTCATGACGACGGTGCCGGGCGTGGTTGATCTGGCCGTGGAACAGCAGACCGACATCCCCATCCTCCACATCCGTTTCAATCGGGACAACATCGCCCGGATGGGATTGGGTGTCGGCGCCGTGGCCGAAGCCATTGAAGTCGCTTTCCGCGGAGAAACCGTATCCCGCATCCTCGAAGGACAGCGGCATTTTGATTTGCTGGTGCGTTTTAACGACGAGAGCAAGTCATCGCTTTCTGACATCCGCTCAACCCTGATCGATACCCCGATGGGCGGAAAAGTCCCTCTGGCTATGCTGGCTGACATCGACAAGTCGCTTGGCCCGAACATGATCAGCCGGGAGAATGTCCAGCGAAAAATCGTAGTCAGTAGCAACGTCGCCGGACGGGATCTCGAAGGGGTCGTCCGGGAAATTGAACAGGTGGTCGCGGAAAAAGTCAGCTTCCCGGAAGGCTATTATGTGGCCTATGGCGGGCAGTTTGAATCGGCACAGGAGGCCTCCCGGACCATCGGTCTTTTGAGCCTCCTGGTCCTTGCCGGCATTGTCCTGCTCTTGAGCGCGGCGCTTCACTCGACACGCGATGCCTTCATCATCCTGATGAACCTACCCCTCGCCCTCATCGGCGGCGTCTTCGGTGTCTTCCTTTCCGGCGGTGTGTTGAGCGTGGCGTCTTTGGTCGGTTTTATTACCCTTTTTGGGGTCGCTACGCGAAACGGCATCATGATGGTCACGCACATCCGCCATTTAATGGAAGAGGAGGCCGTGCCCTTTCAGGAGGCGGTCAAACGCGGCGCCGTCGAGCGCCTTGCCCCGATTCTGATGACCGCGCTCTCTTCGGGCCTGGCCCTGGTCCCTCTGATTTTTCGGGCCGGGGAGCCGGGGAGCGAAATCCTCACCCCGATGGCCGTCGTCATCCTTTGCGGGCTGTTCACATCAACCCTGCTCAACATGATCGTCATTCCGGCCTTGTATCTAAAATTCGGACGGCCCCTGCCGTCGAAAGGAGTTCAGGCATGAAGTCGCACATCCTTTTTGGAATATTCACGCTGGTGCTGTATACCGCTGTGGTGGCCACTCAGAACCCGGCCCTGTCCGCAACACCCCTTCGGCATGAATTACACTTGAAAGAAGCCATCAAGACTGCATTAAAACAAAATCCGGATTTAAAGTCGGAAATCGGAAAACTCCAAATTGAAGAGAACCAGCTGAAACAGGCCAAACGCTTCTTTCGGCAAAACCCTGAACTTTCCATCGAGGCCGACTACCGAAAACGAAAACTCCCTTCCCCTTCGGGAGATTCAGGCACCGATTTTGAGGTCCGTCTCTTTCAGGAAATTGAACTCTCCGGACAAAGGTCACATCGGATGGGTGCGGCCGAAAAATATCTCAATGCGGCCCGGTGGCGCATCAGCGAGACGGAGCGGCAATTACGCTTGAAGGTCAGCCGCCTGTTTTATGAACTGCAGACGCTTCAGGAAAAAACAAAAATCCAATCCCGGCGCTTAATGCTTCATGAATCGCTCTTTAAGGCTGGACAGAAACGTTTTCAACAGGAAGATATCTCGGTCCTTGAAATAGATACCCTTCGGTTTGACCGGGATCAGGCGCAGCACGACCTCTCAAAATTGCTGGAGGAAAAACTCAATCTCGAAAAATCATTGCGTGCTCTGCTTGGCATGGGTGAAGAGGCGGAGCTGGTGGCGACCGGAACCCTCTTGCCTGAGGGCAACTCCAAAAAGGGTTTATCCCTTCCCTTGCAGGAACTGAAAACCTGTGCCTTTGAACATCGACCGGATCTCAAGGCGCTTCAGGCGGCCCTTCAAGGGGACGACGCGTCACTTCAACTTGAGACATCCAAAAAAATACCCAACCTGGCTTTCGGTCCTTTGTTTAAAAGTGATAATGAGGATACGGTCATTGGCGCCTCATTGATGATTCCCCTGCCCTTTTTTAATCGAAACCTGGAAGCGGTGACAAAGGCCCGCGTCCAATTCGACTTAAAAAAAATGGCCCTGGATGAAAAAAAGCGTGAGATCCAACGGGAAGTCGCAACGGCCTACCGGGTTTTGCAATTGGCGAAAAATCAATTCGAACGATACAACGAGGGCTACCTTGAACACCTGAAAAAACGAACAACTTTCCCTCAAAAGGCCTATCGCGCCGGGGAAATCAGCAGCTTTGAATTCAGCGTGGCGCAGGGCCGTTTAACCGAAGCCCAAATACGCTATTTAGATGTGCTGCTTGCCTTGCTGAAGGCCAGGGCAGAGCTCGAAGCACAGACCGGATATTGTGGAAACAGGCCGCATTAAGGGGAAGGATTGAAGCGGTATCATATCAGAATATCGCTTCGCATTGGGCAGTAAATTATTACGGTTGCCTTGATTCACCTTTCGGGGAATAAATACCTTCAATTCAGCCTTGCGCTTAAAAGATCATGTGTTATAATCCGGGTCTCGAAAATTCCGGCTTGTTTCAAGGACCCTGTTTTATGCGTTTTGGCATCGTCGTTTTTCCCGGATCAAATTGTGACACAGACTGTCAGTTTGTCACGGAAAAAATACTCGGAGAACCCACAACCTTTATCTGGCACCAGGAAAAAACACTGCCCGACATTGATGTTTTGATTCTCCCCGGCGGATTTTCCTACGGAGATTACCTGCGGGCCGGCGCCATTGCGCGATTTTCGCCCATTATGGACGCCGTGATTGATTTTGCACAAAAAGGGGGATACGTATTGGGGATATGCAACGGCTTTCAAATTTTGACCGAGGCCGGACTGCTGCCCGGTGCGCTTCTGCAAAACCGCTCCACAAAGTTTATCTGCAAGTGGGTGCATCTTCGAGTGGAGTCCAATGAAAGCGCCTTTACACAACTTTACATGCCGAAACAGGTCATTTCCATTCCCATTGCCCATGCCGACGGCAATTATTTTCTTGATCCCGATGCCCTCGCCGCGTTAGAAGACAACCAGCAAGTCCTGTTTCGATATGTGAATGAAAACGGCGAAACAAGCCCCGCAGCCAACCCGAACGGCTCCGTCAACCACATTGCCGGCATTCGAAACACAGCAGGAAATGTACTCGGCATGATGCCGCATCCGGAACGTGCCGCAGACCCGGTTTTAGGAGGCATCGAAGGGATTACCCTTTTTAAATCGTTGCAAAACACCTGGGCACAATCATGATTAAATCCGAGCAAGACGCTGTCCCCTATCATACTCTGACGGACGACGAATATAAAAAAGTCGTCACCCTGCTCGACCGGAAACCCAACGCCACGGAGCTTGCGATCTTCTCGGCGATGTGGAGTGAACACTGTAGTTATAAAAGCTCCAAACCTTTTTTAAAACGCTTTCCGACAGAAGGCGAGCACGTCATCCACGGGCCTGGAGAAAACGCAGGCGTGGTGGATATTGGGGATGGCTGGGTTGCAGTCTTTAAAATTGAAAGCCACAACCACCCCTCATATATTGAACCCTTTCAGGGCGCGGCCACCGGGGTGGGCGGCATTCTGCGAGATATTTTTACGATGGGCGCGCGGCCCGTCGCCCTTTTAAATTCATTGCGCTTCGGACCGCTCGAAGTCCCCAAAAACCGCTACTTGATGGAACAGGTCGTTGCAGGCATTGCAGGTTATGGCAACTGTATCGGCGTACCGACTGTCGGCGGAGAAATTGTCTTTAATGAAACCTATTCCAAAAACCCCCTCGTGAATGTCTTTTGTCTTGGTATTGCCAAAAAAGAGGATATCGTCACCGCCAAGGCCGGGGGAATCGGGAATCCTGTCATCTATGTCGGATCAAAAACCGGCCGCGACGGCGTTCATGGCGCGACGATGGCCAGCGCTGAACTGGATGAAGCCACCGAAGACCGTCACACGGTTCAGGTGGGAGATCCATTTACAGAAAAACGTCTCGTTGAGGCCTGCCTCGAACTCATCCATTCCGGCACACTGGTCGGTATCCAGGACATGGGAGCGGCCGGTTTAACCAGTTCCGCTACGGAAATGGCCGACCGCGGAGATTGTGGCATCGAGATTGATTTGTCGAAGGTTCCGCTGCGTGAAGCGAGCATCACCCCCCCGGAAATCATGATTTCCGAATCGCAGGAGCGCATGTTGCTCGTGGCCGAAAAAGGGCGGGAGAATGAAGTCTTCGCTATTTTTAAAAAATGGGACCTCGATGTCGCCGAAATCGGTCGGGTCACCAATGATCATCTCTTTAAAGTAAAACAGGGAGACCGGATTGTCGCCGAAATTCCCGTGAAGGCATTGACTGCTGAGGCGCCGATTTATGAACGGCCAGTCAAGGAACCCCGATTTCAGGACATGCTGCTTGGCATTCATATCGATGCGATTGCCGAACCCAAATCCTATTCAAAGGCACTGTTGTCCCTGCTTGCCTCCCCTAATTTTGCAAGTAAAAAATGGGTTTATGAGCAATATGACCATATGGTCCAAACCAATACGGTCCTTGCCCCCGGTCAAGGGACTGCCGTGATCCGGCTGAAGGAAACCGACAAGGCCCTGGCGATTACGACCGACGGGAACAGTACCTATGCTTTACTCAATCCCTACTTTGGCGGGGCAATTGCTGTGGCTGAGGCCGCGCGAAACCTGGCCTGTGTCGGGGCCAAACCGATCGGCTTGACGAACTGCCTGAATTTTGGCAGCCCGGAACGGCCGGAAACCATGTGGTCTTTCGGCCTTGCCGTTGAAGGCATGTCTGACGCCTGCAAGCGATTTAATATTCCTGTGGTCAGCGGGAATGTGAGTCTGTACAATGAAACCCTCGGCCTGGGTATTTACCCCACCCCGATTGTCGGCATGGTCGGCTTGATTGACGGGACAGCATTAATCGAACATCCGCTGACCCCCGGATTTAAGTCCTCCGGGGAAAAGATAGTTCTCATCGGGGAGACGCGGGAAGAACTTGGCGGAAGCGCCTATCTTAAAATCATTCACTCCCAGGAACGCGGTTATCCTCCAAACCTTGATTTCGACAAAGAAAACGGTGTTCAAAACCTGGTTCGGGAAGCCGCACAGTCTGGCCTGCTCACCGCTGCCCATGACTGCTCGGAAGGCGGATTGGCCATCGCATTGGCCGAATGCTGCCTCTTGTCTCCAGCCGGGGTGGGTGGTAAAGTTGTTCTATCACCACCTTCTATCCGGACGGATGGACTCTTGTTTGGTGAATCACAATCCAGGGTCATTGTGACCGTGAAAGCCGAAGCGCTACAATCACTCGAAAACCAAATCACCGCTCAAGGTTTACCTTATACTGTGCTCGGGGAAACCGGGGGGAATGCCCTTGATATTTCTATTGAAAACCCGAAGCGCTCCATTATTCGACTCTCGATTGATAAAATGAAGGCCGCCCACGAGAACGGGCTTACAGATTATTTTAACAAGCGTGCAGAACCTGCGACATAATGGATAAAAACCTTTTCGACAAAATGCATGAGGAATGTGGCATTTTTGGTGTATACGGCCACCCCGAAGCGGCGAATTTAACCTACCTGGGACTCTATGCCCTGCAACACCGTGGGCAGGAAGCCAGCGGGATTGTCACCTTTGACGGACAACAGTTCCATCAGGAAAAAGGGGTTGGCCTGGTGGCTGATATTTTTTCAGAAGAACGCCTTAACCGGCTTCAGGGATCGGCCGCTATCGGACATAACCGCTACTCCACCACAGGGGGCAGTAACCTCGAAAACGTACAACCCATTCTGGTGAATTACGCTTTGGGCACCTTGTCCATGGTGCATAACGGGAACTTGATCAATGCCCATTTTTTACGGGATGAACTCGAAGCCTACGGGGCGATTTTTCAGTCTTCGATGGACAGCGAAGTCATCATTCATCTTATTGCCCATTCCCGTCAAAAGGAATTGACCGAACGCATCGTAGAAAGCCTTTCTCGTGTGAGAGGCGCCTATTCCCTGATATTTTTATCCGAACAGGGCATGATTGGTGTGCGTGACCCGAATGGCGTTCGTCCTTTATCGCTTGGTCGCTTTAAAAATGGAGGCTATGTACTTTCTTCCGAAACCTGTACATTCGATTTGATTGAGGCGGAGTTTGTTCGGGATATCGAACCCGGGGAAGTGATTCAAATCAATGAAACCGGGGTATCGTCCTTTACTCCTTTTTTACCAGAGGATCCGGCCCACTGCGTATTTGAATACGTTTATTTCTCACGACCGGACAGCGATGTCTTTGGCCGAAATGTCTATGAAATCCGAAAAAGAATGGGGAAGGAATTGGCGAAGGAAGGAGAGATCGCTGCGGATATCGTGATTCCTGTTCCCGATTCCGGTGTGCCTGCGGCGCTGGGGTATGCGGAGGCCTCCGGTCTTCCTTACGATACCGGCCTGATTCGCAATCATTATGTTGGACGCACATTTATTGAACCCCAACAGAGCATCCGCCATTTTGGCGTAAAAATCAAACTCAATGCCATCAGCGGACTTTTACA
>CALZIJ010000054.1:0-15605 GCA_945787655.1 Nitrospiria bacterium
ATGCAAGCCCCCATCTATGCTTGTCGGCACAACGCTGGCAAAAATGCTCAAGAAACAGCTTGCGTAATTTGATGGGGAGACCCTTCCAAGAAAAATTCCGGCGCAATGTAGATCGCCTTTTCTCGGATGCCGTCATCGAACAGGATGAGCCACGACAGCACGGGACGCAGGGAGGGGACTAAAACGTCTTGCCCGTAACGCTCCTTAAAAAACAAGCCTTCTATCTCACGGCGTGACTTACCGGCTTTTAACAAACGGTTCAGCCAGCTTGCGGTTAGATACTCACGGACACGGCGTTCATGAAATCGGACACAGCCGTATATGGCCTTATCAAAAACGGGACGCTGCAATAAGGCCGAGATTTGTGGTCCCTTCCAATTCAGAACCCGACGAACATCAATGGCCTCGCTTGCCAACCCAGGGTCTGTGCCTTGGTCTGGAATTAGAATTCGGGTTTTTCGTGAAAAGACGACGGCTGCCGCGAGCATTTCCATGCCACAACGCGTCTCTTGAGGGTTTAAGGGAAAGACCCTGTCCCGTTTCTGATCTCGTTCAACAAGTTTTGTTGTGATGCTGTTTTCGATCAATTTCAAAAGATTTTCGATTTTTTTATGCGCTTTCCAGTAGTCGATCAATTCAATGAAATTTTGAGGCCGGCCCGCGAAAATATCCGCATCGGCTCGTTCGACAGCTGTTAGAAAAGTTTCAGTGTCTGGGACGCCGAATGCCTGTGCCAGTGTTCTGCGTTGATTTTGGTCCAAGGGGCAGAGCGCGAAGATTTCAGGTTCGATGACCTTCGGATTCTCTTTTTGAATTGCAAGTCCCGCGTTTGTTGAAGAACCGACAAAAGAATTTGAATTTTCCTCATATAAATTATGAGTATTTTTTTCTGGTTCGATGAAGGGCAAGGTTGTTTTTATGAAGGAAAAATCAGACTGAGGCCGCCACTCGCTAACCCGGCTGGTGATCAAAACATGGGCGCGTTGTTTGTGATCCCCCAACTGTATCGCCAACCGTTTTATGGCGCTCTCGAATTGGTGTGGGGACTGAAGTCTGGCTTCGTCGAAAGAGTCCAGAAAAAACCACCCGGGTTCATCCCCGTTTACCCAAGCGTCAAATTCTGAAAGTATCCCCGTTTCGTCAAACGCGATTTCGAAGTCAGAACCAAGGTGTTCCAAACGGAAGAAAAACGCGGCCTTCCCCTTGTCGTGTAAACGTCTGGCGATGGCTTTCATTTCTTGAGTTTTTCCCTCGCCTGCTTCGGCGAGAATTACAACCCGGGGAAGCTTTAAGAGATCGTCCCATTTTTTTGATCCGGTTTGCCCGAAGATAGAAAGAAAATCGTAAGTATCTTCGTCGAAGGTCTGATCTTTTGAAATGGAACTGAATGTACGGTTTAATTGGATAAACTCGATGGCCATTTCGAAATTTTAACAAAATAGATTCAATTTTACACCGAAAACTCCGTTGTCGCTCCGGATCAAATCGTCCGACACCTTTTGGGTATGGTATTCTCCCCCATGCCGAGCTTAAACCTCTCCGAAGCGCGCCGCCTCGCATTGGCCCGCGCCGGATTGCTCAAACCCGAATGGACAGGGTTTTCCACGCGCGTCCGCAAGCCTGAAAAACACGCCCACGCGGCGGCGCATCGCCTCATCGACCGTTTCGGTTATTTGCAACTGGATACGGTTTCTATCGCGGGTGCGCGCAGTCACGCCATCGTGTTGCTTTCCCGGCTTGAGGGTTTTGATCCCGGCTTGGCCGAAGCCCTGCTGCAACCCGGTGAACCGCTTTTTGAATATTGGGGGCACGAGGCCAGTTGGCTGCCGATGGCGCTTTATCCCGTATTTGCCTTTCGCCGCAAAGCGTTCGCGTCCCATCCCTGGTGGGGGGATCTGATCAATGAACATCCCAAAGTGGCGGATGATTTACGCCGCCGCATTCGAGACGAAGGCCCCTTACGTTCCGTCGACATGGAAGGCGGCGGCAATCGGGGCTGGTGGGATTTTAAAACCGCCAAGCGCGTGGCCACCGCCCTTTGGTCCTCCGGGGAATTTGCCATTGGTGAACGGCGGAATTTTCATCGAATGTACGACCTTGCTGAAAACGTGATTCCAGAAGCATTTTTAAAAAAACACCTCCCACAGAACGAGGCCCTCGAAACCCTGCTTCTGCTGGCTCTGCAAGGCCACGGCTGGGCGGCGACCCGTACGCTTACGCACACCTGGCGGCTTTTTAATCTGCAAAACGAAATTAAAATCGCTTTGAATCGGCTGAGGGAAAAAGGTTTAATTCTCCCCTGTTCACTGGCGGATGATGAAGGCAAACACCGTTCCGGCTGGATACGGCCTGAAGACTTGGCACTGGCGGAACGTCTTAACCCGGTCCGCCCGCGCCGGGACAAAGGCGTACTGCTCTCCCCTTTCGACCCGCTGTTGTGGGATCGCGCGCGGGTGAAGCTGCTGTTCGATTTTGATCAGATTTTAGAGATTTTTAAACCCGCGTCAAAGCGCATTTACGGCTATTATTGCCTGCCGGTCCTCGCGGGTGAACACTTGATTGCCCGTGTGGATTTAAAAGCCGATCGGAAAAAGGGAAAACTGGATGTGATTTCATTGCGTTATGAAAGCGCAGCGGGCCGGGCTCAGGCTCCGGCGGAGGACAGGGAAGCGGCGTGTTCTGCATTGGCGCGTTATGCGTCGGCGCTTCAACTGAGTTTGACTTGGCGCGCGGGCATGATCAATTCAAAATGAATCCCGCCCAGGGGTTCACCGTTAACGAGGATTTCAAGACGATGCAGGCCGGGGTAATAAACGCGCGTGGTGATGGGTTTGAAGGGGTGTTTTTTTGTCGCGCGATGCTCGGCTTCCGCATGCAGGGTCAGGGTTTTCCATTTAAAGACTTTGGGGCTTGTGCGGCCATTGGCTTTTTGGTGGTGAATGACGTAATCAATGATGAGGTTTTGCCCGGCATTGGCTTTCGAGCGAAGCATGATTTCAAAAACAAGGGCTTCTTTAAAATAGACGACGGGTGTTTTAAGATGCAAGTGCTCAAGGGTAACTTTGGGCGGGGCATAACCCAAGGCCTTGAGTGTGGCGGGATGTCCCTGCTTGATGAGCGTGCGGCAGGCGTGCCGCACCAGTTTTTTCCGGTTTTTTGAGGCTCCTGCAAGCCATTTTTCTGCAATCCCGGCGACCAGATCCGGGTGATCCTTTGCGATGTCGTTGAGGTTGTTCGCCACCGAGCGGCGCACATATTCAGAGGCATCGTCCCTTAAAGCCTCCAGCAGCGGCAGAATCGGCGCGGGATCTTTTATAAAGGCGGGGAGCTGCATGGCCCAGGGCAGCCGAGGACGTGTGCCTTCGGAAACCAGCCGACGCACATGTTCATCGGGGTCTTTGGTCCAATCCATCAATACCGGAAGCGTTTCGTCCTGTTTTTCGAGCAGAAAAAAACGGACGCCAAATTCAGATGAAAAGCGTTTGGTCATTTCTTTTAAAACGCGCATGGAAAGGTCAAGGTTCGCCATGCCCCGCAGCCCGACATAATGTGTCATGGGCATGATGGCCCAGCCGGAGACCCCTTTTTCATTGGTCGGGAGCGTGCTTAAGTCTTCCCCGTCTTCCGGCATGAGGCTGGACAGCATGATTTCCGCCGCATGGCCAAAATCATCCGGAAAGTGTACACACATTGCCTGGGTGATTTGTTCAGAACGGGCCTTCAGCTCCAGGGTTTCGAGCTGGTCAGCGGCAGCCTCAATAAAGGCATGCCGGTCAAACCCAGACCAGGCTTTTTGAAAGTGATTGCCCATCTTTGAAATGAGTTGGGTATTGAACACATTTTTAAAGGGTTCCGGCATTCTGGCTTACTTGAAAATATTGTTTAAAAAAGACTGTGTCCGCTGCCAGGAATCGGAGTCGGCGGCGGCATCGTAGGCCAAGGGCAAGCCGAATTTTTTCCCTTTTTCATCGGCTTCAGGGACGGTAAACCCATGTTTTGCGCCGGGGTAACTTTTGAGTTCGTATTCTGCTCCCGCTTCATTCATGGTTTGTATAAACGCCTGTACGGATTTTGTGGGTACAAAGGGATCGGCGCCGCCGGTAAAAGCGAGGACTTTGGCCTTGGCGCGCCCCGGAACGGACGGCACTTGTGTCGCAAAGGCAAAGCTTCCGTGATAACTGACCACGCCGCGTAAATCGGTGACTCCCATACGGGCCATGTGCATGACAATCCCTCCGCCCATGCAGTAGCCGATGGCGGCAATTTTTGTTTGTTCGACTGTGGGTTGTTTTGAAAGGATGGCATAGGCGGCCTGAAAGCGTTTTTCGGCTTCGGGAATTTCTCCCACTGCGGATTGCATCATTTTTTGTGCGTCTTCGGGATGTTTGGCCAATTTTCCCGTGCCATACATATCGAGGGCAAAGGCGGTGTACCCCAGTTTGGCCAGCATGTCGGCGCGTTTTCGGGCGTAGTCATTGTGTCCCCACCATTCATGCACAACCAGGACCCCCGGCCGTTTGCCGGATACGGCATCATCAAAAGCCAGGTATCCGGTGTATGCGTTTCCATCTATTTTATAAGAAATTTCCTTGGTTTGAAGCGCTGCCAAGGCTTCGGTGCTTAAAAGAATAACGGAAAAGATTAAGGCCCATCCCAGTTTCATCGCATACTCCTTTGATTAAATGGATTGATGTATTCTAAAAATCTCCAACTTTTTTTTAAGGATATACCGTTTTTAACCTGAATGCCCGCTTAAAAAATAAGGTCATTGAAGTTTCATGGGGCTGATATGGGGTTCATATAGAATCTGGACCACATTGCCGTCCGGATCGGCCATGTAGAAGGAATAACTGTTATCCCGATGCCGCTTCACCGGTTTCACAATCGGGATACCGGCTTGTTTTACACGCGTGAACAGTTGATCAACAATCGATTCATTTTCTGCAATAAAACCCAGATGGTCCAGTTTTTGCCCGTCCTGTGAGAGCTGCTCACCGGGTTTGATTTCATGAAGTGCAAGATTGTCGCAACCGAGTGATAAATAAAGGCTGTGGTCATCGGGCTGCCACACGGGACGCATCCCGATACAGGTTTCATAAAATTGCCGGGAGGCCTTCAGGTTGGAGACCCTGAGCGCCAAATGCCGCAGGCCCTGGAGCGGGATTGTTTTTTCAAAGTCGGACGTGTCCATGAGGGAAAAGTGTACGCGGCTTTCTTTTTTTTTTCAATCCTCTCATCACCTTAAAAATGAGTTGACTCCGGTTTTAAACTCCGTACAATGGGCGCATGTTCCGTCCTGCATTGATGCTGTTTTTGTTCAGTCTTATTAATACCGGCTGTGTCAACACAGAGCCTCCGCCCAACCCATTTCGCGAACCCGTGGCATACCCCGTCGGAAAAAGCCCCTCCCATATGGTGTCTTCGGATTTTAACCGGGACGGGGTTGTGGATCTGGCGGTGGCCAATACGGAAAGCAATACGATTTCCATCCTGTACGGAAAGAATGACGGCAGTTTTCCGAACGTCGTGATCCTTGAAACCGGAAAAGGCCCGCGCTGGTTGATTGCGGAGGATTTTAATGAAGACGAAAGAACCGATCTGGCGGTGATTCAAAATGGCGAAGACAGTCTACAGGTTTTTATCAATCAAAAGAGTACCTTCTTTTTTAAAGGCACGCGAATCCAGACGGAACGCTCTCCTTATGCTGCCGCGTCCGGGGATTTTAATGGCGATGAGCACATGGATCTTGCCGTTGTTTCACGCTTTGACCAGTTGCTCATTTTGCTCGGAGACGGGAAGGGGCGGTTTGCAAGGGGAATGAAAGGAGACCCTGGTGCAATCCCGACGGGGATCATCGCCGGACATTTTAATCAGGATACCTTCATTGATTTGGCGGTTGCCAATAATGGGGTGCCCAGCAGCGATGTCGTGTTTTTCTGGGGAAAAGGGGACGGCACGTTTGAGCTGGGAGATCGCTACCGAAACGGGATGAATCCCTTGGGTCTGCTTTCGGCTGATTTTAATAATGACAATCGTCCGGATATTCTTTCTGTGAACGGCTTGAATGATTCCCTCTCGCTGTTTCTTTCTACCCCGGAAGGAAAATATATTCAGGCGCCGGATTTTGGTGCGGAAGGCGGACCTGTTTCAGTGGTTGCGCATGACTGGAATGGAGACAATCGCCTGGATATCGTGGTGGCCAATACGAGGAGTAATAATATTTCATACCTGGTCGCAAAAAAGCAACCGGGGTTTCAACACCCGCCCTTGAATCTCTATACCGGAATGGCGCCTTTTTTTATTGTAAAAGAAGATTTTAATCAGGATGGCCGGATGGACATTGCGGTGGCGAATAATAATGAGGAATCTATCGCGGTTTTGATTGGGAAATAAAGAAAAGATTTATGCCGTTTTCCGCAGATATATTTTAATCACATTCCCTTCCTCAAGGAGTTCAATGAGTGTGTTTCCGCTGTTTTTGCACCAGATGGGCATGTCTTTCTTAATCCCCTTGTCGTCTGACAACACCTCCAGTATTTGACCCTGGGCCAGTTCTTTTATTTTTTTTGAGGTGAGGATGACCGGAATCGGGCAAAACATGCCCAGGGTATCAAGCGAAAAATCGGGTGTCATCTACGGTCCGTTTTTGAGGGATGAAAGACGCTCTGCGTAAAGCGGGGAAACAGTTCGCATCTTTTCAACGCATTCTGGAAAAACGGAAAGGACGGTTTCGATATCGTCTTCGCTGGTTTCTAATCCCAGGCTCATGACGATTGCGCCTTGAGCGATGTTTCCAGGGAGTCCCATTGCGGTCAGGACAGGGGATATTTTCAGGGCGTCTGTACTGCAGGAAGACCCGCTTGCGGCTAAAATACCCTCTTGCTCCAGAGATTTAATCAAGGCCTCCCCATCTAAATATTCAACGGCAAAGCTGGCAACGTGGGGTAAGCGGTGTTCTTTGTCTCCAGTGAGGTGAATGAAAGGGACTTTTTCAAGGAGCCCTGAGATGAGGCGGTCCCTTAAAGCCCTTAGCCGGGGACTCTCATCTGAAAGCCGCGCCATCATTTCCCAGGCCGCGATGCCCATACCGACAATGCCGGCGACATTTTCGGTCCCTGCCCGTCGGCCTTCTTCCTGGATGCCCCCTGCGATTAACGGGTGGGTCCGGGTTCCCCGGCGGATGTAGAGCGCTCCCATTCCTTTTGGCCCGTAAAATTGTTGTGCCGAAAACCCGGCGAGATCCACATTTAAGCGATTGCAATCGAAGGGAATCACCCCAACCGTTGCGACCGCGTCGGTGTGGAGAAAGATGCCGGCCTCTTGCGTAATGGCTCCGATCTCTTCCAGGGGTTGAAGCGTACCCACTTCGTTGTTGGCATGGAGAATGGAAACCAGGACGGTATCTTCCCGAATGGCTTCTGCGACTTGTTTTGGCGAAATCCGGCCCGTAGCATCTACGGGTAACCAGGTCACTTCATAACCCTGTTGTTCAAGCGATTTAATGGGGTGGGCAACTGAATAGTGCTCAATCAGGGTGGTGATAATATGACGCCCCTTTTTGGGGTAGGCGGCCAGTACGCCTTTGATGGCCATGTTATTGGCTTCACTGCCGGAAGCAGTAAAAACAAGTTCTCTGGGTTCACAGCCAATGAGCTGAGAGACTTGCAAGCGGGCGGTTTCGATGCCTTTTTTAGGCACTTCCCCCATTCCGTGGCGGCTCTGCGGATTTCCATAATAATCACTGAGATAAGGAAGCATTGCGGCCACTGCTCTCTGAGAAAGGGCCGTGGCCGCAATGTGGTCAAGATAAATAGCCATAAGGCGATATGCCTGGGTGATATTTTAGGTTAAGATGCTTTCTTAGCCGCTCCGATGAGAAAAAGGCTGAAAATCAACCATTTGGACGGATCAAAGTTATACCACTTGGGACCGTTCCGATAGTCTCTGGGAAAGTTGTGATGATAATTGTGATACCCTTCACCAAAGGTAATCAGTGAAATCCACCAGTTATCCCGGCTGGTATTGGCATCCCCGTAAGGTTGTGCCCCCCACATGTGACAGATTGAATTAATAAAAAAGGTTGAGTTGAGTACCAGAAAAAGTCGAAAAACCCCTGCGAGCATAAAAGCGGCGCCTGCTCCGACCCAGCCCCGGTGTAAAAATCCGATGACTGCGGGCAACAAGAGCCCGGTAATCACAATTGGAATGTAGTTTCGGTGCTGCCACATAATCCACTTGTCTTTCCGAAGGGCCGCTTTGTATTTTTCCCGGACAGGGAGGTTGGCAGAGGGATCTTTTCTGAAAATCCAGAGGACATGGCTGTACCAGAATCCCCTTTTTGCATTGTACGGATCTTCATCCGTGTCGGTTTTTGCATGATGACGAATGTGATCCGAACACCATTTCAGGGCTGAATTTTCCATCGCCCATCCCCCTGTAATCAAGAAATATACCTTGACCCAGGTTTTGCAGGTAAAGCTGCGATGTGAAAAAAGCCGGTGGTAGCCGACGGTAATGCCAAGCCCGGTGATCATATAAAAAACCACAAAAAGGAGCCAGTCTAATCGCGTGTATCCAAAGGTGGCTCCAAAAAGAGGCACCCCGATTATGGCAAAGCAACAGACCAGGGTGAAAACAATCAGGGTGGGGTAATCGATGATTTGTTTAACAAGTTCTTTTTCTTTTTTTTCAGTGACCACTTGGTCGACTGCTTGTTCCATAAAATGTACCTCTAGAAATTGAGTTGACAGGTTGAGACGGAATCATCGGTCTCAAAAAAAATTAAACGCTCGTATTCTATATAAACCTATAGACTGAATGCAATCATTTTATCATGTTCATACCCTGCTTGTCTCCCTCTGCACAGAAGCAGGAAAAAAAGAATTAGGAAAATACCTAAAAAAGTGAAAGAGGTTGAATTGATTTAGAGCCTTATGGTAAATCTCTTTCAGTGTTTAATTTTAAACCAACTCAATATTAAAAATAAGGGGATTAAGATGTCACATCAATTACCAGCATTACCCTGGGCAAAAGACAGCCTGGCGCCACATATCAGCCCTGAGACCATTGATTACCATTATGGGAAACATCATAATTCGTATGTCTCCAATTTAAATGGTCTCGTCGGCGGGACCGATTTGGAATCAAAATCCCTTGAAGACTTGATTCAAAAAAGCGATACGCTTCCTGCCGATAAAAAAACCGCGATTTTTAATAACGCGGCCCAAATTTACAATCATAGCTTTTACTGGAACTGCCTCGGACCCAATGGCGGAGGGGCACCGACAGGAAAAGTTGCCGAAGCCATTAATGATACCTTCGGTGGGTTTGATGCGTTTAAGGAACAATTTTCAACCGCGGCGGTTAAACTTTTTGGCAGCGGCTGGGCCTGGCTGGCCAAAGATGATGCCGGCGCACTCAGCATCGTACAGGCTCCGAATGCCGGGTGTCCGCTTGCGGAAGGCAAAACCCCTGTGCTGACCTGTGATGTGTGGGAGCATGCCTACTATATTGATTACCGGAATGCACGGCCAAAGTATGTTGAGGCTTTCTGGAACTTGGTCAATTGGGAGTTTGTCGCGTCCAATTTGTAATAGCGTATGACCTGGATCGGTAATCGGTCTTTATGGGGCGGCGGAAAATAATATTCCGTCGCCCTTCTTTTTTTGTACTGAGTAAAAAATATCCCGATGACACTGACAAGGATAACTGCGGGCAAGAATGAAATCTCCCTCAGCCCCAAACTCAACCTATTGACGCTGTCTTTTGAAGAAACCGCGGTTTTTTTGGAAGGATTGGGGTGGAAAAAGTATCGGGCAGGGCAAGTGTTGTCCTGGATTTACAAACAGTTTGCTGCTGATTTTGATGCGATGACTGATTTATCCAAGGCAGATCGGCACCTGCTTTCTGAAAAAGCGGTATTGTCTCATTTAAAGGTTGTTACGCATCAAAAATCAAGTGATGGCACAGAAAAATTTTTATTCGAACTGGACGATGGAAAGCAGATTGAAACCGTCCTCATCCGCAGCGAAAAGAAACGCCGTACCCTTTGTATTTCTTCACAAGCGGGTTGTACGCTGGATTGTAATTTTTGCCTGACTGCGCAGGAAGGATTGAAGCGTAATTTACGCGTCGATGAAATAATCAATCAGTTTCTATCGGTGCAGGCCGTTTTGCCGGAAGAAGAGCCGATTACGAATGTTGTCCTGATGGGCATGGGTGAACCCCTCGCCAATCTCAAAGCCGTCACCGCCGCATGTGAACGGATGATTTCTCCCGTGGGTTTGAATCTGGCTTCCCGCCGTGTCACTGTTTCGACCGCCGGTTTGGTGCCGCAGATTAAAACCTTGCTCTCCGGGCCGGTCGCGGTCAATCTTTCGATTTCGTTAAATGCCACCACGGATGAAGTCCGTAATCGCATTATGCCCAAAGTGAACCGCCTTTATCCCATCAAAACACTGTTGGCGGCCTGCCGTGAAATCCCTCTGCCCCCGCGGCGCACGATGACCTTTGAATATGTGATGCTTGGGGGGATTAACGATACCCTGGAGGATGCCGCGCGGCTGGTCCGACTGGTGAAGGGGATTCCCTGCAAAATCAATCTCATCCCTTTTAATGCGTATCCCGGAGCACTTTATGAAGCGAGTCCGGCGCCTCAGATTTTGAAATTTCAGGACCTTTTACACCGGCATCATCTTCGCACGACCATCAGAAAAAGCAAGGGGCGAGATATTCTGGCGGCCTGTGGTCAATTAAACAGCGCATTTGAGAAATAAGCCAGCACGTGATATCGTGTCCGCCACACATCTTATTCATTCTAAATAGAGATTTTCTGATCACGACATGACCTCACCGCCAGCTGCCGTGAATAAGCGCCCGGAATCTTCACATATGTCCCCTGTGGCAGATATGAAACCGGCGCGAATGCCTCCTTTTCCGGGTTGGTGGGCCGCACTTGGGCCGGGTATTATCTGGATGGCGCTGGCCCAGGGCAGCGGAGAATTGATTTGGTGGCCTTATCTTGTTGCGAAGTACGGTCTTGGATTTCTTTTTTTGCTGATTCCAGCCTGTTTTCTGCAATATCCGCTTAATTTTCAGATTGGGCATTATACCGCCATGACGGGCGAAAGCATATGGCAGGGATTTATCCGCTTAAACCGGAAATTTGCAATCGCGCTTTGGGGATTGATGTGGATCTCGTTTCTTTGGTTTGGCGCATTCGCGTCAGCGGGCGGCACGGCGCTTTCGGCCATGACGGATTTTCCCTCCGGTTGGAGTATGCGATCTCAAGCCCTCTTTTGGGGGTATTTGTCAATTGCCGTTTTTTTTATTGCCCTTCGGTTTAGCCGCGGGATTTACCAGTTGATTGAGCGCCTTATGTTTTCTGTGGCTGCCATAACGCTCCTTGGCCTTTTAGTCGCTTGTACACACCCCGATGTCCGTCGGCATCTTCCAGATTTTTCCAGTGCTCTTTTTTGGCCGCAATGGCCGACAGGCCGGGTTTGGCAGGCGGAGGATGCTACTAAATTACTCACAGCGGTGACTTTTGCCGGATTGGGCGGGTTTTGGACCTTGTTTTATTCCTATTGGCTGCGAGAAAAAGGGGTTGGCATGGCCGCACGGCATATCGTCAAACCGGATCATCTCGAAGGCTGGACGATGCCCAAATCGGAAGATCCGGGAGCGCCCTTAAAACAATGGCGGCGGTTTTTGTGGGTAGATAGCGGCATCGGTGTGGTGGGTAATTTATTAACGACCTTGATGACCTGTTTGCTCGCCTATGCCCTGCTCTTCCCGGAAGGCATGCTGCCTGAAAAATATCAGATTGCGGTCGTGCAGGCCAAATTTTTTGAAGTTCAATGGGGGCATTGGGGCCGTATGCTTTTTCTGTTTGTCTCGGCGGCTTTTCTAGCGGATACCTGGTTAACGACGATTGATGCGGTTTGTCGAATCAATACGGATATGGTCCGGCAGCTTTTCCCTTCCAGTCGAGGTAAAGACACACGGTATTGGTATCATCGGTTTTTGTATCTCTTTACGGGAATTACGCTGGTTACCATGCTGTTGGACGCCCCCGGTCGTTTAATCCAGTTTTCCGCCGTCGTCGGTTTCGCAGGGACTGTTGTTTTTTCAGGGGCAGTGTTGATCTTAAACCACCGGGCATTGCCGAAATGGGGGCACCCTGCCAATGCTCCGGGACGGACCGCAGGGCTGGGGCTGGGTTTTGCCTGTTGCACCTATTTTATGCTTGCAATTTGTTATTTGGGGGTGCAGTTAAAGCTTTGGTGATGGGCACAGGGAGTATAGTGAAAGGAGGCCGGATGAATGTTTTGAGGGGTTTAACGCGGTCAGTACTCGTTTTATCGGTTTTCTTGTTAATGGGGACTCACGTCACTGAAGCCCGGCCGACCATGACTTTGGATTTGGGAGTGGCGGTGGGCCACAGAACGGATCAGCTGCGCTGGAGTATTTCGGGCAATAACGTGAATATTCTCTCCGAATTGACCTGGGAGGATCTTAATATTGTGCAGGTTACTCTCGGAGGGCGCCTTATTGTGGATTATCCAAACCCGAACGTTTCTTTTTACGGCCGGGGATCCATGGGGATGGGCAGCATATACAGCGGGGATAATCAGGATTCGGATTATAGTGGAGATAACCGGACCGGTGAATTTTCCCGTTCAAATAATCAGGCGGACCAGGGTGATGTTTTGGACGGCTCTCTCGGAATGGGCATCCGATTTAAGCACACGCTCACCAAGGCGGGTGCAACTTTGTCGGTCGCTCCCTTGGCCGGTTATTCCTACCACGAGCAAAACCTTCAAATGACAGAAGGGTTTCAAACGATTCCGTTTTTAGGCCCTTTCCCAGGCTTAAACAGCACATACGATACCGAATGGCGCGGGCCCTGGGTCGGCTTTGACCTTTTCTTGAATACAGGCCCGGCCCATACTTTTTTGGGAACGCTTGAATACCACTGGTTTAATTATGAAGCCCGGGCGAATTGGAACTTGAGATCGGACTTGGCCCATCCGCTCAGTTTTTTTCATGAGGCCAATGGCACCGGGTTGAAGGGTTCGTTGGGGCTGGAAGAGCGTGTATTAAAAAATGGCGTCTTTATCATTAAATTAGAATATTTGGAGTGGACAACCAAGCCGGGCACGGATTATATTTTTTTTAATGATGGAACACGCGCTGTGACCCCTTTAAACGAAGTGCGCTGGAAATCTTACGCTTTTACTCTTCAATTCCGCTATGCTTTCCGATAATGCATGTGGCTTGAGTCGAGAGGCACATGCATTATCCGATGAGTCATCGCAACAAAGTCCGCACCGATTCTCTCATCTCCGGCAGCTTGTCCCGGTTAAAGCCGAAAAAAACCCGTTGAATGATCCCGTCTCGGTCAATGAGGTAGGAGATCGGCATGGCCCGGCCTGGATAGTGCTGGATGACGCTTGCACCCGGATCAAGCAGCACGGGAAAACTTAAGTTAAATTCGGTGACATATTTTGCAGCATTTTTTCGTTTCTTGTCGATGTTGATTCCGACGACTTTAAACCCTTTTTCCTGGAACCGATGGTGAAGTCTCTCTAATGCAGGCAGCTCCTCCCGGCATGGCGCACACCAACTGGCCCAAAAATTCAACAGAATGACCTGGCCCTGGTAGTGCTTCAGCGCGATTTGTTGATCATTCAAGTCAGGGAGCGAAAAATCGGGGGCCTGAGCCCCAATACCGCCCGCAAACAACAAAAAAGGCATCGACATCATGAGCAGGAGTCCTGTGAGACTCCTTTTGATCCATTTCATTAGTTACCCTCCCTAAAAAATTATTCGCAGGGCGAATTGCGCCAAATCGGCGTAAAACCCGTGCGGCTCTTCCAAACGGTCGTAGCCGAGTTCTAAAGACACTTGTTTTAAGGTGCGGACGGGACGATTCCAGACTTGATAAATGAATTTAAGCCCGTACAAATCCATGTCAAAATCGCGCAGTTTCGGGTCGGCACTCATGATGTTGGCCGGCCGGGTCCGGTCCGGGTTATAAAAATCGGCTCTGGATTGACTGTAAACCCGATAACGCAGGCGCAATATGAGCGGATCAAGCAAATACTGATACACTTTCAGTTCCGCTGAGTGAGCTGTGACGCCCCAGTCATCCTGATAGTATGTGCCATTGATATGGCTTGAGGTTCGTGTTTCGTAATACCGGTTGTACCATGCAAAATAGCTTTGCCGAAGACGGATGTCCGGATGGACTTCGGGACTGGAAGTGGCGCTGATCGTGACTTCCCGGTAGGGGCTGGACAGGGTGCCGGATACATCGGAGAGCGCAGCGCCAATTCGTACAAAACTTTTCGGGGAGAGCAGTTGCGTCAATACAAGCGTGTAGTGGTTTGCTTTTTTGTCCTTCGGCCAAACTTCTCCGGGCCGGGGATTGAGGCTGTCGAGCTGATCTTCGGAACGACTGAAGGCTGCAAGCAGGTTTGTGTTTCTCAGAAAAAAATCACGTGATACCGAGATACCCACGGCGTTTGAGGTATAGTCATCTTCGTCGCTGTGTGCATAGGTGCCGCCCAGCGAGGTGTTTTCGAACTGGTGTTTCAGTCCAAAAACCACTTCCTGGCGGACTTCCTTAAACCCGCCGCCGCTTCCCTGGCGCACCGCCGAAGCACTGCTTACTGCATCGACGGCGAAAAAGGCCTTTTGCGATTCCGGTTTCTCATGCTCATGGGTTTCATCCGTGGCGCCGATGCCGGAGCTGGCCGAAGTTTTGGGTGAAAATTCAAAGGTTTCATAGGTGTATTTTAGAGATAAAAGCGTTTTTTCGGATAAAGTTTTACGGACGATGACCATTGGGCTCTTGACGGTGAGGCCGTGATTGTCGCGGTAATAATGTGTTCGAAAAGACACTTCTTCCTCCCCGACCTGGGCATGCAAGACGCCAGTAGGGAACAGAATCCACAGGAGCAAAATGGTCCATGTCGTCCAAACCGGGGTTATTGCTCGCAGCCGCATCCCGCCCCCTCTCCGCCGACCCCTTGCACCCCTCCCGAACGTGCACGGAACAGATGCGTATCAAAGGCGGTTTCCAACGCTTCGCCTTCCTGGGTCATGATCGGGTCAGCGAGATATTCTCTTTCCCAAGGCTGAACGGTCACACAGCCTGAAAGCAGGCTGATTGCCAAAAACAAAAAAGTAAGGGTGATGCCTGTGTTTTTCGTCATTCAAAAAATTCCTTTTAATGGAAATTGCTGTTGGCGCTTAAGGGGTTCAGCGGTCGTCACCTTAAAGAATGTCACGACCGCTGAACCTTAAAAAACAGATCAGTGCATCAAAATCCGCTTAAGAGTGGCCGTGGCCGCCTTCTGCTTCGACCGGAACCACCCCGATGCCGCTCGGTACGCCGCCGACGTCGATGGTTTCTACAACCGCTAGGGCTTCCGTATTGATTACAGAAACCGTGGTGGAACCCGCATTTCCGACGAATAACAGATGGCCGTCAGTCGAAGTCGTTCCGATGGAGCCGTGACCGCCCCCATCACCGACTTCGATGAGCTCTCCAACCAGCGTATTAAAACCCAGTGATGCCGGGTCAATGTTAATCACGG
>CALZIJ010000054.1:15621-23883 GCA_945787655.1 Nitrospiria bacterium
CGGCGTCGGGCTGCCGGAACCGCCGCTCAGGGCATAAAGCCGCTTTCCGTGCGGTCCAAAAACCATGTTGGCCGGAATCATGCCCGGAATCTGAATTTTGGCGATAATGCCGTTGTTGCCGGCTTCCATCGTGTCTATGGCAATGACCCAGCCGATGGTTGTGTCATCCGCGGGGTCGGCATTGCCTTTATCATCCACGGTGTCGGCCAGAATATAGACATATCGTCCGTCTGTTGCCGGGTCGTCATGGGCGTGCCGGGTGTGGATTCGCCCGACGGCCGGCACCTGATCCGCGGCGTCGCCTTTGGTGATAAAGGTCTGTGCAAGGGTGTTTTCATCGATTACCGATACGGCGTTGACGGGATCCCCTGCGTTAATGTTGTAAACTTTTCCGTTTTTGGAGGCATAGTCAATCCCGTGCGGGCTGCTTCCAACCAAAATTGCGGCATTGTGGGGGAGTCCTGCATCGTTCAGGATGGTCTCAAGGTAGGAACCGCTTGTTTCGTCATTGTCTACCACGGAAATCGTATTGTCGTGGATATTCGAGATAAAGGCCCGTTTTGAAACGGTGCCGAAGGCCGCCTTTTTATGACCGCTGCCGAGGGGAATCTGGGCAAGTTCTGAATGCAGGCCCTCTCCGATGACCGAAACGGAGTCGGCATTGGTCGTGTCTGCGCTGTCCCCGTCATTGAGCACCCAGACCTTTTTGTCGTGATCGACATAAAGGTGGGTTGGCCGGCCGCCGACATTGATGGGGTGGTTGTGGTCGATGCCGTCGGATGCCACATCCAGCATCTGGATTTGTGTGGACAGGGGGCCTCCGGAGGGGCTATTTAATCGGACATAGGCATTCCCGCCGCTAAAGACCATTTCTCCGGGTGAAACCGCCGCGATATTTCCGGCCGCGTCTTTTAATTGGATTGTGGCAGTGATTGACGCGGGTGCGCCGAGGTGGCGCGAACCGGCGGGTTTGGCGCTGGCCTCTTCTTCCATAAGGTGAAACGATTTGATCTCTCCCAGTTCAGCCACGGAAACAAAAAGTTTTTCTGTGACTTCCGCACTGCCCGCGCCGGTTGTGCTGTTGCTATCACTATCACTGCAAGCGAATAAAAAGGCCACAGGCATAATAAGTATAAAAAATTTTTTCCATGCGTTCATTTTTAATATTCTCCTCTATCCTTTTCTGAAATGTTCTAAAATGTGAAATTTCCTGATCACAAATTTTTTCAACAAAGACGATAAATCGGTATTTGGTGTGAATGTAAGAATAGGAGGGCCGCGGATGGTCAGCGTGTTTTGTGTGTTCCTTGAAAAAAGAGTCCCCTGATAATACACGCGCATTTCATGAGTCGGCGGGATAAATCTTCCGAACAGCGGGGCTGCCGTATGAACAAAGAATAAAGCGGTGCAAGCCCAGTGGCAGAACCAGGTATGGTGTTGCATGGCATGTCCTGAATGATTTTTATGATGATCATTCAGGACATGCGGCCCCATGCCCACAGAGGTTAAGGTGGTTAAATATAAGTAGATCAGAACAAGAACATAGACGATCTTATATGACCCTTTTGATTTTTTATTTTTATGTAAGTCCTTTATGGGATTCATATTCTTGTATTTTTGAATAAAAAACGCCCGCCAAAGTTGAAACAACATTACTTTGGCGGGCGTCGTGTTTACGGTGGTCCCGGTTTATTGATCTTGTTTTTTTATCCCGGTGTTATTCCGGCATAGAGGTCTAACCCCTAGGGTTACATCACTCCATGATGTTTGGTTTGTATTCTGTTCTGGGCTTTCTTTTTTTAAGATCATAAACGGGCCTCAGGAATTGTGCGGCATTCAATTGAGGATGCCGCAGCCAGTTTGTCTTTCCCTTGATTCTATGATCCTCTGCCCACTCGGGGTGGACTGTCTCCCGATAAAAATCTGCTGTGCACTGCCAGCTGTCCCCTTTAATTGATTCAATGGCGGCAATGAGGGCATGCGGTGTGATTTCACCGGAATTGACTTCTATCAGGGCATGGCTTTTCAAGCTGCTGAGGTTAACCGAGTGGACTCCTGAGATTTCGGTTAATTTTTTTTCAACTTGTTGTAAAATCTCCCGTTGAAATTTGCTATCCAGTTTTACCCGGACCGAGACGTTTTCTCCCTGTTTCGTTTCGCTGGAAACAGACACTTTTAAATACAATGATAAAATGATTAAGCTTCTCTGACGTTTCATCATAACCTCCTGTAGATCATATATTTTCAAACCTTGAAAAAATAGAAACAGCCTGGTTTTGGGCAAGGCGGGGCCCGGCCTGGATGATCAGATGTGCGATTATAAATTCTGGTGTATAAGTTGGTGTTTGAAACCCGGTCCACCAAAGGTAATCGCGTAAAATCAAATGACAAAACGTTGGGTTGCAGCGGGGTGAGCGTTCCGCACATCCATTTACAGTTTAGGGATGCACGGTATTTCCCTTGATGAGGGGAAGACCGATGATGTTTCAGGAGATGATCTCCCGCTTCCATCACCAGTAGCCCGGATAAACAGGAATAGATCACGATGATGAAAATAGCGGTCTTCTTTATTTTCGGATCCTGAGTCATGTCATTTTCAATTATTCGGAAAGGTACGATGTTTTTTCAATTTTTTTTGAAATCTGGCCTTTGTGAAAATTAATTCGGATACTTCCGGTAAACCCCTTATGGTTCAATTCCCGGATCAAGTGGATCAGCCAGTCAGAAACACGTTGATCATTTTTTATACCGGTCTTCTTGCTATCCATTTTTGTGATCCCCTATCGTCCTGTTTTATTGAGAATCTGATAAAAGATTTGCGTGATTTCTTCTTGGGTCAATGTGCCGCCCACAACCTTTTTTCTGATTACTCCTTGCGCGTCTATAAAAAAACTGACGGGCAGGGAAACGACCTGGTGCCGCTCGGCGACTTCGACTTCTTCGTCCAGTAATACCGTAAAGGTTAAATTCATTTCCCTGACGAGTTTTTCAGCGACTTGACCTTTTTCACCAAAATTGAGCGCCAGTACAACAAAGCCCTCGTCCTTGAGGGTTTCGTAGGCAGCCTGAATTTCAGGCATTTCCTTTTTACAGGGTTTGCACCAGGTGGCCCAAAATGTAAGCAAGACGACGTTTCCCTGGAAGTCTGAAATTTTCGCGGGTCTTCCGTTTAAGGTGTTGAGTTGAAAGTGTGGTGCAGGACCGCCCACAAGCGGCGGTTTTTGGGCCATGCCGGTGAGGAAGCACAACACCATGATTCCGGTAAGTATAGCGAATCCTTTTTTCATGCCTTTTATTCCATCAAGATAATCAGTGAGCATGCTCATCACCCTCATGGCCTGAATCGGCGGTCAGCAGGTTTTTGGAGACTTTGATGACCCTTCCGCCTTCTCCAACAGTCAGATAAATATGCGCATCCCCCACAGAAATGCCTTGCAGTTCTGTGGCGTCTGTTTCAACGGCGGCGATGCGAAAACCGATCTGGGGATCAATCATGACCAACGTGCCGCTCTCATGAGCGGCGGTGTACAAATGTCCTTCATCATCGAAATCGAGTCCGACGGGTCCCGAAATTTCCCCAGCGGCAATTAAACGGATCTCGTTTGACGGGACAGGAATAGTCGATGAATCGGTTGGCAGTACCGTGATGGTGGACCCCACTGGACCTTCTTCGGATCGGAGCCCGCTATTGGCGGTGTAAAGCGGGTGTGGATCAACCGGGCTGATGGCCAGTTGTGCCGGGTTGTCTCCGCCAAGCCCCAAAAAGCCCATATCTGCATAGAGGGTGACGGTGTCTGTCGTGGAAGTGACATCCACTTTGAGGATGGTGTTATTGGCCATATTCGAGACATAGAATACCGCCATGGACAGGCTTGAATGATGTGAATCATAAACGATCCCTTTTGCCCCTTGAAACAGGACATGATCGATCACCCGGTTGAGCGTGCCGTCCTTGTCGAAGACCGTAATCGCTCCGCCGGATGCCACCGTGTTGTCATCGCCTAAAAAATTGGTGATATAAATATCACCCCGTACACGGTGTGTATCAATGGCGATCCCGGTGGGCTGGTTGAGGTGCGGCGTATCATTTTGATCGGCAAAGGCCGCAACAGGGTGCGGTTCGACGGATTGATTAACTTGCACAATCGTGTGGTCTTCCGAATTGGCCACCAGTAAATCATTGTGGTGAAGGGATTTTCCGGGAGCGGTAGCGGCCGAATCCGGAACGATGACGACATCGGATGGTCCGGTTAATCCTGCAGCGACTTCTTCTGTGGCTTTCGGGGCCCCTGTTTTTGTCGGCGGGTCGAAGTGTTCTGCGCAGTGGGTTAATAAAAATAGAAAGGGAAGCCCTAAAATCGCCGTCATTTTTTTTCGAGTATTTTTACTATAAGAGCGCATTGCCTTACTCCTTATTATGAACATCAATCTATTGAGATTATTTCAAACGCCTTAAAAAGTGTATGTCATGCCGAGTACAAGCCCGTATCGGGAGACCAGGTTTTCCTCATTTACATATTGGTAGATAGGAAGCTGCAAGAAACTGTAGAGGCTCAAATGATCGGAAGCCTGTACCCGGATACCGGGGGTAAGGTTCACGAAGGTTCCGCCCGTAGAAGGCACCCCTTGTTTTCCGCTTGTCGTTCGATAGGTATCTCGCTCTGTGTGCCGCACATTAATTTGTCCGTTGACTGTGATTTTTTTCTCAGAACCGAGTAAATAGTTTATCCCGGTGTTAAAGAGGGTTTGATTACCGAATTCATAGTCCAAATCATTGTCCGTCGTGTATTGGTAGTTTCCGGAAACAAAAAAATCGAGTTTATGAGGCGTAATTTGATAATCGTAAAACAGGGAAACCAGAAAATCATAGGAACCCGTCCCGGGCTGAACCGAGGGCTCATTTATGCCCCCTTCGGCATTAAAGAGTTTGTATTCTCCGGTCGGGAGTTTGATGCCTCCGCCGATGACCAGGAGGTGCCGGGTTAAAACCACCGGCGCATATTTTGCGATGAATCGGATGTCTCCCATACCGGAGGCGCCATCTTGCCGTGTGAATGTTCCTGTCGGGTTTGTGGCGGAGATGCCGTCATAGTGTTCGTGCGCGCGGTCATTGATCAGAGGAATTGCCACTTGCAGTGTAAATCGTTCCGTCACACCGTATCCAATATCCACCTGAAGCAATTCATTGATGGTTCGGACTTCGCGGTGGTGGTCGTCCTCAATCTCCCGGTTCTCGAAATCAACCTTGGGAGTCAATGCTTCACTGATCCCCCTGCTTCCGCGTTGAAAATCATCCATGGGAACGTAGCGATAGGAAATGTCAAGCGTCATTTGGCCCGGAGAAGAAATCCCTTCCTGTGTCCCGGTGACCAGAAAACAATTGCCCGAGCCGCAACTGGCCCAGACCTCTGAAGGAAGGGAAATCCATAACAAACCTGAAAAAAAAGTCGTGGTGATCAGCATGATCCACTGCTTTGTCCTGAAAAACCGCTTATACATAAAAAAACTCCTTGTAAAATCAACATGTCCGGAATATGACGGGGCATAAACGCCGTCACATTCATCGGGTATCGCAACTGATCTGGCATAAAAATCCGAATGTGCTGCCGGATTCTCCACAACAAGGCACATAACGCCGGGATCAGTTCTATTTGAATGAATTTAGATAGAAAAAATGGTGATGTTTAAATCAATACAGGCGGAGCGCGGCTCCGAAGAATCGTCCCTCGTAATAAGGGTTTTAAAAAGGCAAGAGATAAAAGCAGTGCGCCGTAAAAGGGAAGTGATGAATGGAAAAGGCCCGCAGCCCATTCTTTGGCCACCATGTTGGAACAAGCCATCAAACAGGACAGGGAATGTTGCACCCCTCTTTTTTGATGGTGATGCCCTGTTTTTGAGCCTGAAGTGCACAAGGTGCCCAGAAATGAGGTCACCAGGTAGAAGGCTCCGACCAGAAGCAGGGTGGCGGCCTTTTTTGAAAAATTCCGATCCATAAGCTGATTATCATAAAGATTCCACTTAAAAAGTCAAGTCTGTGGGTTTTGTCTTGCGTGGCTTGACTTGTATTCCGGCCTTCCCTAAAATGACCGCCTATGAAACGCGATAAATCACAAGCCTATTTTGAAGCCGCCCAAGCCCTCATGCCGGGAGGTGTCAATTCCCCCGTCCGGGCCTTTAAAGCCGTTGGGGGAAACCCGCTGTTTTTTAAAAAAGCCAAAGGAAGCAAGGTTACGGATGTGGACGGCAATGTCTTCATCGACTATGTGCTTTCCTGGGGGCCGATGATTTTAGGACATGCCCATCCCAAGGTGATTGAGGCCATTCAGAAAACCGCTGCCTTGGGGACGAGCTTTGGTGCGCCCTCCCCGCTGGAAATCCGGCTGGCCGAATTGGTGCAGGAATTTTTCCCGCTTATGGAACGGGTGCGTTTTGTTAATTCCGGTACCGAGGCCACGATGAGCGCGATTCGTCTGGCGCGGGGTTTTACAAAACGGAATAAAATCATTAAGTTCGAAGGATGTTATCACGGGCATGGCGATTCACTTCTGGTCAAAGCCGGCTCGGGCGCAACCACCCTGGGTGTGCCGGATTCCCCAGGCGTTCCGCCGGATTTGGCCCGCGATACGATCACTGCGCCATATAATCATTTACCGGCGGTTCAGAAAATTCTGGAGGCCGAAGGCAGTCAAATTGCCTGTATTATTATTGAGCCCGTGCCTGGAAACATGGGGACGATTCACCCGAAAGACGGTTTTTTGCCCGGATTGCGTGAACTGACCAAACCATTTGGAACACTCCTGATTTTTGATGAAGTGATGAGTGGCTTTCGTGCGGCGCCGGGCGGTGCGCAGGAGCGATATGGGGTTCGGCCCGACCTGACCTGTCTTGGTAAGGTGATTGGCGGCGGGCTCCCAGTGGGGGCCTATGGCGGCCGACAGGATATTATGGATCAGGTTTCTCCCATGGGTCCGGTTTATCAGGCCGGTACGCTTTCTGGAAATCCCATCGCCATGGCAGCAGGAATTGAAACCCTTGAATTATTGAAAAACCCGAAACTCTATGAAAAACTGGAGGCCCGTTCGGCTGAACTGGAGGCCGGTCTGCGCGACGCAGCAAAACGGGCGAAAGCAACCGTTCAGCTGAATCGCATCGGCTCACAACTGACGCTGTTTTTCAACCCGAAACCCGTCACAAATTATCAGGATGCCTTACAGTGCGACACGAAGCGCTTTAGTGGATTTTACCAATCCCTGTTGGAACAAGGGATCTATTTCCCGCCGTCCCAGTTTGAAGCCCTTTTTCTTTCAGCGGCGCATACGCCCGCTGATATTGAAAAAACCGTTGAAGCGGTTTATCAGTCTTTAAAACAACTGAAATGACCACAAATTCCGGTCGTCCTGAAATGGATGATCCTGTCAAAGCCTCTGCTGTTCCTTTTAACCGGGAACAATTTCTGCTCAAAACCAATGCGTCATTAAAACGGATAGAACGCGCCAGTTTGATCCTTTTGTGCCTGCAGGGCGGGGTGGGGTTTTTCATATCCAAAACAGCGGGGATGTCGCTATTGCTGGGCGGAAGTTTGGCGGCGCTTCATTTTCGAAGCTTACATCGTATGTTTCAAATGCGGGTACTGGCCCCCAAGGCCTGGTTGAAAACAAAATTTATATATAGTGTCAGCTTGTTTCTCTTGATCAGTTTTTTCTTTTGGGGGATTCAGTGGGAAAAAATTAACACGCACCAAGTGGTCGTCGGGTTTTTCCTGATGACAGGATCGGTATTTTTTGATACAACCAGGAAAGACCGTTAAATAAAGCCGTCATTAAGAAGGGTTTTCCTGTGGAGACGGGGGCGGGTTTTCAAAAAGTCCCAGCTGGCTGATTTCATCTTCTGTAAACGGAATGGGATAGTCTTCAGTGAAACAGGCGGTGCAGAAATGCCTGTTGTCCCCTTTTTCAGTTTGATAGACTGCGCGGAACATCCCTTTATTGGAAAGATAAGTCAGGCTGTCCGCAGTAATATATTTTCTGATTTCCTCTACATCGTGACTTGAGGCAACCAATTCCTGCCGTGTAGGGGTGTCGATCCCGTAAAAACAGGGAGAAATAATCGGAGGCGAGCTGATGCGGACATGGACTGCTTTCGCTCCTGCTGCCCGGATCATTTTGACAATTTTTCGGCTGGTGGTCCCGCGAACCAGCGAATCGTCCACGACAATAACCCGTTTTCCCTGTAAAAGTCCGCTGATGGCATTGAGTTTTATTT
>CALZIJ010000055.1 GCA_945787655.1 Nitrospiria bacterium
GTGCGAAGTCCGGAAACCAGACGATTGCGCTGTCGGTGGTCTCTATGAAAAGTGAACTCGAAAAAATGCGAGAGCGGGTGCAATATATTGTCTTGGGGGTGGGGTCTATGGAAAGTAAGGGGCTGATTTTTGTGGTTTCTGCGCCCTCCGGGGCCGGGAAGACCTCTTTATGCCAACAGGTCTTAAAAACACTGCCGGGCCTGAAATTCTCTATCTCCCATACCACGCGCATGCCCAGGGAAGGGGAAGTGGACGGCAAGGACTATTTTTTTGTGGATCAGGGAACCTTCAGAGAAGGGATTACAAACGGGGAGTTTATCGAATGGGCCGAAGTGCACGGTCATCTTTACGGTACATCAAGAAATCAGTTGGTCCAATCGATAGCCGGCGGCATTGATGTGTTGCTTGATATTGATACACAGGGGGCGATGTGTTTAAAGAAAACGGTTCGGGACGTAGTTTATATCTACATTCTTCCCCCGTCCTTTGATATATTAAAGAAACGGCTGGTCGCCCGCGGAGCGGATGCCCCTGAAGAAATAGAAAGGCGGCTTAAAAAAGCGGGAGAGGAAATTCGCTATTATCATGAGTATCAGTTCCTTATTGTGAACGAAATTTTTGAAGAAGCGAAAAAAGAACTGGAGGCGGTTATACAGGCTGAACGGATCAGGTTGCGCGAAGAAAATCGGGCATGGGTGGAAGATCGTTTTATTCGTCTGTTATAACAGGGGTGTACACTTATAATAATCAGCATGCTGATGGTTGAAATTTGCGTGCAAAGGAAGGAAAAATGATGGACATAGTTTCATTACCAATTGAGATAGATCCCGAGGTGATTGATTCGAGGTATCGCCTTGTCATTGTCTCGGCGCAGCGGGCAAGGCAAATTATGGAAGGGGCGAAGCCCGTGATTACTCCTGCACAGGACCAAAAGGAAACAACCATTGCAATCGAAGAGGTTCTTTCGGGGAAGCTTGATATCTTATACGGAGAAGAAGCCGTCACGGCTTTGCGTGAAGAACGCCGTATTCGCGAAGAAGCAAGAAGACGCGCCATGCTCGCTGAGCGCGAAGAAGATGGCACCAGTCAAGCGAGAAAGGATCTGGATATCCTGTTGGGCGCACCGACCAAGAAAGATGAAGTCCTCACGCTTACAGCCCCGCCGAAACCCGATGGTCTGACCGAAGAAAAATAGTCGTCACCTATTCGAGGAACGAGATGCTTTCTGGGAAAAGAATTCTTCTGGGGATTACGGGGAGCATCTCGGCCTATAAATCATTACAGATTTTAAGGGACTTGTGCGCCGAAGGCGCGGAAGTTGATGTGGTGTTAACCGAATCCGCTCAACGTTTTGTCCCTGCGCTGACCCTGCAGGTTTTTTCAGGACGACCTGTCCACACCGATCTTTTTGAAAACCGGAATGAAATGGCCCATTTGACACTGGCGCAATCGGCCGACCTGGTATTGATCGCGCCGGTAACGGCGCATTTTATCTCGAAGATGGCGATGGGCTTGAGTGATGATCTCTTGTCCAGTCTGCTGCTGTCCACTTCCGCGCCGGTCATGATTGCCCCCGCAATGGACATCGGAATGTGGACACATCCCTCCGTTGAGCATAACGTCAGTCTGCTTAAAAAACGGGGAGTCCATGTGATTGGTCCGGAAATTGGTCTGTTGGCTTCGGGCAAGGTCGGCATGGGTCGATTTGCCGATGAACGTAAAATTGTATCCCATGTCAGTTCTTATTTTTCAGAAGACCAGCCTTCTTTAGAGGGTGAAGTGGTTTTGGTCACAGCCGGCCCGACAGAAGAGCCGATCGATCCGGTGCGCTTTATATCGAATCGATCTTCAGGGAAAATGGGCTATGCACTGGCCGAAGTGGCTAAAAAATGGGGGGCACAAGTCATATTGGTCAGTGGGCCGACGGCCTTGCCGTTTCCGGACGATGTGGCGTGTTTTTCAGTGAGGACCGCCCATGAAATGAAGACCGAAGTGGATCGTCATATTCCTTCGGCAAGTATTGTGGTTATGGCTGCTGCGGTGAGCGATTATCGGCCTCGCGTTCGGTCGGAGAAAAAAATTAAAAAGAGCGGATCAAATTATCAAATGGCGCTTGAGGAAACGGAAGATATTTTAGCGGGCCGTCCAGAGGGTACAGGCCGCCAGGTCGTGGTTGGTTTTGCGGCGGAAACAGACCAACTATTAGAAAATGCCCAAAAAAAACTTCAGGATAAACGGCTGGACCTCATTGTGGCCAACGATATTATGCAGGAAGGTGCGGGCTTTGATGTGGAAACAAATATTGTTCAGATCATCGATGCGAAAGGGAAAATTACCCCGTATCCAAAAATGACGAAACACCGCATCGCGGGTTATATTCTCAAAGAAGCGCTTGCAATCAAGTCATCGCTTTCTTGACTTTTCTCCTCGATTTGCTATGATCTCCTGCGGCATTTTTATCGGGAATCCGCCCCAGGCTGTCATGCATAAGAGATCGATCGACAAAGGTTAAATGGTTGATCATGACCGACCCATCGCGTTCTCCGGAAATTGTGAGGCTCACTGAATTACTGGATAAAAACCCGGAGTCAAGACTATTTGTTCCCTTGGCTGAGGCGTATCTTCAGGCTGAAATGACAGACGAGGCCATTTCGGTTTTGTCAAAGGGAATCCAACATCACCCCATGTTTGTTGCGGCGCGGGTGATGTTGGGAAAAGTGTTTCTGGGAAAAGGGATGATGACGGAGGCCAAATCGGAGTTTCAGCAGGTTAGGGAAATTGCTCCGAATAATATTCCTTCTTTGAGGGGTATGGCGGTCATTGCGCAAAGAGAGGGGCGGGATGAAGACGCCGTTAATTTTTATGAGCAGGTGCTCCAGGTGGATCCGACCGATAAAGCCGCAGCCCTGGCGCTTGAAGCAGGGAAAGCAGAAAACGCAGCTGCCGGGACAGGGTTTGAGAATCATCACGAAAATCAGAGGGACGCAGGATTAGAAGAAAAAGCGGCGGATCCGGATGAAGCGGAGGACGGGGGAAAATTAGAAGACGTGGTCGAGGCCGCCGAAGGTGATTCCATTGTTGCGTCAGAAGCAGCTAAACCTGGGCCCGGAGCCGAATTAACTGAAAATGAGCCTTATATGACGCATACAATGGCGGCCTTGTATATGGCGCAGAGACATTTTCAGAAAGCGGCGGATATTTATGAGCATTTGTTAAATGAGAACCCTGAGGATGAAGCCAGCCGGCTGGGTCTAACACAAGCATGTGAGGCTCTGCAGGGGGATGCCGCTTCTCACGAAGAAATGGCACATCTTTCTGTTGAGGAAAAAATAGAGCGATTACAGATCTGGCTTGAATTAATACAAAGGAAAAAGAAATCCTGAGTTTTTATGGCGTATTGTGATATGACGGGGTTATATTTTTTAGGCGGGGCAGGCAAGTGAAGCACATTCTTGTATTGCATGGGCCGAACCTCAACCTCCTCGGTCAAAGGGAACCTGAAAAATACGGAACGACCACCCTGGAAGAGGTTAATCAGCTGATGGCGGATTTTGCTCAAAAAAAAGGATATGAGCTGGTTGTTTTTCAGTCTAATACCGAGGGCGCCTTGGTGGACCAGATCCAGGAGGCAAGGAAGAAGTTTGATGCGATTGTGATTAATGCGGCCGCTTATACCCATACCAGCGTGGCGATTCGGGATGCGATTTTATCTGTCAGGGTTCCTACGGTCGAAGTGCATCTTTCGAACATTTATCAGAGGGAATCTTTTCGGCATCATTCTTATCTTGCCGATGTGTCTATCGGGCAGGTTTCGGGTTTTGGCGTGCAAAGTTATTTATTGGGGCTGCAGGGGGCGATCACCTATCTCGAAAGCAAAAAAAGTATAGATCCCAGTGAGGGGTCTTCAGAAGTTTAAGTCCAGTCGAGTTGATCCGGCTTTTGGACAGATTTTTATCAGTTAAGGTTTTAAGGAGAACAAAAAAACATGATTGCCACGGCGGATTTTCGGAACGGTGCAAAAATTGAAATTGACGGTGCCCCTTATGTTATTGTGGATTTTCAGCATGTGAAACCCGGAAAAGGAGGCGCTTTTGTCCGGACAAAATTGAGAAACCTGAGAACAAACAATACCCTGGATAAAACCTTTCGATCGGGTGAGCGCTTTGAAGAGCCGGATCTTTCCGATGTTGAGATGCAGTTTTTGTATGAACAGAAGGGCGAATATCACTTCATGAACACCGAAACCTATGAGCAGCTTTTTATCACAGAAGAACAGCTGGGTGCCTCAAAGGATTTTCTCAAGGAAAACATGACCGTGAATATTTTGTTTTATCAGGGCGTCCCGATTGAAACAACCCTGCCGAATTTTGTTGAATTGGAAATTGTGGAAACGCCGCCGGGTTTTAAAGGGGATACCGCCACGGGCGGAACGAAGATGGCAAAACTGGAAACGGGTGGTTCAGTGAAAGTGCCTTTGCATATTGACGAAGGAACGGTCATTAAAATCGACACCCGGACGGGCAGCTATGTTGAGCGAGTGAAATAAACAGGGTCCGAACCCGGTATGAATTTCAGGATGGTTTTTTACAGAATGATTTTCCTTGTTTACAAATGAGAGACTCATTATGGATTTAAAAGAAATTAAAGAATTAATTGCTTTAATGGATGATGCCGATTTGTCGGAAATAGAGGTTGAAGATTCCGAGAGGAGGATTTCCCTAAAGCGCGCTGTCTCTGCCCCGGTTGCAACGATACCCGCGGCCGCAGTGCCTGTTGTGCAACAAGAGTCTTTGCCTGTTGAAACCGGCAGTCAACCGGCAGCGACAAAAGGGCATCAGATTACCTCTCCCATTGTCGGGACATTTTATACCGCACCTTCTCCCAATACAGCACCCTATGTTGAGTTAAATGATCTGGTCAAAAAGGGTCAGGTGATTTGTATTGTTGAAGCCATGAAGCTGATGAATGAAATTGAAGCCGATATTAGCGGCCGTGTGGTTGAAATTTGTGTTGAAGATGGGGCTGCTGTTGAGTATGGCGAGCCGCTCTTTACCATTGAGCAGGCGTAAACGGGGGGATCTGCATGTTTCGTAAAGTCCTCATTGCAAACCGGGGTGAAATTGCGCTTCGAGTGATCCGGGCTTGCCGGGAGTTGGGTGTGGGCACGGTGGCAGTGCATTCAGAGGCAGATGCTGCCTCTTTGCATGTCCGCTTTGCCGATGAAAGTGTGTGCATCGGTCCCTCGGATCCAGCCCAGTCATATCGTAATATTCCGAATATACTAAGCGCTGCAGAAATTACAGGGGCAGATGCAGTCCATCCGGGTTATGGTTTTTTGGCTGAAAACAGCTATTTTGCGGATGTTTGCGAATCCGCGGGGATTAAATTTATCGGTCCCTTGCCGGAGTGCATCAGTCTGATGGGGGATAAAGCCAAGGCCCGTGATTTGATGGCAAAAAACGGGGTGCCGATTATTCCCGGAAGTGAAGGGATTATCACAAATGTAGAAGAGGGTTTTGAGGTTGCGCGTAAAATTGGCTATCCCGTTATTATCAAAGCGGTCGCCGGTGGTGGGGGAAGAGGAATGCGTGTCGTCCACGAGGAACCTGCCTTTTCTGATGCCTTTCATGCGGCGCAGTCGGAAGCGGGTTCTGCCTTTGGTAACGACGGGGTTTACCTGGAAAAGTTTTTTATTGAACCGCGGCATATCGAAATTCAGGTGTTGGCGGATGACAAAGGGAAGATGATTTATTTCCCTGAAAGAGACTGTTCGATTCAACGGCGGCACCAGAAACTCGTGGAGGAATCCCCTTCGCCCGTAGTGGATGACCGCTTGCGTCGGGAATTAGGGCGCGCGGCCACGGCGGCCGTGACGGCGTCCCATTATGTGAATGCCGGGACAGTCGAGTTTTTACTCGATCGGGATCATAATTTTTATTTTATAGAAATGAATACCCGTATTCAGGTTGAACATCCGATTAGCGAGTGTGTAACAGGGATTGACCTGATAAAAGAACAGATTAAAATTGCCGCAGGCAAGCCATTGGCCTTAAAGCAGAGCCAGGTGAAACTGAACGGGCACAGTTTTGAGTGCCGGGTCAATGCCGAGTCTCCGGAAACGTTTACCCCCTGCCCTGGGAAAATATCGGCATTTCACGTGCCGGGCGGGCCGGGAATTCGGGTGGATTCCGCCAGTTACATGGGCAGTGTCATCACACCATATTATGATTCTTTGGTCGCGAAATTGATTGTTCACGCGGGAACACGGGATGAAGCGATCTCCAAAATGAATGGCGCGTTGACCGAATTTGTGATTGAAGGCATCGACACCAGTTTGCCGCTCCATAAAAAAATATTTAATGACCCCAGTTTCATCAAGGGCCGGTTTTCGACGACTTTTCTCGATCACTTTTTGGCAGACTTGAAGAAATAGCCCCGGGTTCAATGACCTTCCCTTCCCTGTATTTGATTGCTGATCCAGCGCTTTATATCAAAACCGCTGAAAATTCTGCTGTGGCGGAGTCCGCTTTTTTTCAGGCCGTGTCGGACGCCATTGATGCGGGCGTTCGATGGATTCAATATCGTGACAAAAAAGCAAGCCGAGGGAAAAAATATGACATTTCAAAAACGCTTTCAGAGATGACGCTAGGCAACGATGTGTCCCTGATCATCAATGATGATATCGATTTGGCGCTGGCCGTCGATGCGGCAGGGGTACATTTGGGCCAGGATGATTTTCCCATTTCCATGGCGCGCCAGCTTTTAGGCCCCGCCGCCGTGATTGGACGATCAACACATACCGCAATTCAAGCAACACGGGCGGAAGCCGAGGGGGCGGATTACATCGGGTTTGGTCCCCTTTTTGAGACACATACGAAGGAAAATGCAGACAGGCCCGTCGGGGTCGCACCGCTTAGGCTTGTGCGTGAACGCGTTTCCCTTCCGGTCTATGCGATTGGAGGGATTCAATACGATTCATTGCAGGACATTATCTGTGCAGGCGCGACGGGCGTTGCCGTGGGTTCTGCTTTGGCCGGGGCTAAAAAAGAACAGATCCGCGCCTGGCAGACTTGTCTCGATGCCGGGAAGACAAACCGGCATTCCAAGTAACTTTTTAATGGTTTTATCGGGATTATTCTGATAAATGAATGAGGTGTTGGATCAAAGGATTGACCCGTTTGTTTTGTTCAAAAATTAACGCCGATTGTTCGATAATCCGGGCTGTCCCGCCTTTTGTTTTGAAATTGGGGAGTGGACCCCAAATCGGATAAGGGGTCCGCTCTGATAGAATTTTAAGGTTTGTTTTTTCAGAAGCATCCGCTTTGGCTGTTGTCCGATTCAGGATAACTCCGATAAAAGACAGCCCTTGGCTTTCTCCATATCTGAGCGTCAAGAGGGTATGGTTGAGGGTGCCTAGACCACTGCGCGCAACGAGCAGTACCGGAAGTTGAAGGGCTTTAATCATGTCAATGACGCATTCCTCCGGGGTCAAGGGCGCGAGTAGCCCTCCGACGCCTTCAATGATTAAAAATTGATGCCGATCCAAAAGCGACTGGGCGGTTTTTTGAATGTGGGAAAAAGCGTATTTTGGCGCTTCCCCGGAAAGCACTGCAGCATAGGGAGACAGCGGTTTTTTAAACCGTATTGGAGTGATCTGGTCAATGGGTTCGTTGGATAGCGCGGCTTGTTTTAAGTATTGCCCATCTTGCGGAATTAATCCGGATTGGCCCGTGCGGCAGCCGGATTCCACAGGTTTCATCACGCCGCAATGGATGGCTTTATTGCGCAGCGTACGGGCCAAGGCGCCGGAGATGAGTGTTTTCCCGACGCCTGTGTCTGTTCCTGTGACAAAAATGCCCCTGGTTTTTTTTGTGTTCATGTGATCCGGCTGTCGAGATTAAAGGTTTGACCTGAAACGTGTCTCATTTTTGAAAGTTTGTGGATGAAGGCTGAGACTTCTTCGAGCGTTGAAGGGCGGCCGAGGGCATTCTCTGCAATCAGGGTCTCTTTTTGTGTTTTTGAAAGAGAGGCGGTCATCGGTGTGGGCAGAAACCCGGGACAAACCGTGTTGACTTGTATGCCCAAAGGTCCCCATTCTTTTGCGGCACTTTGAGAAAGCGCGATGAGTCCCCGTTTCGAGGATGTGTATGCCGATTGTCCAGTTCGCCCTGTGAAAGCCGCGAGAGAAGCGATATTAATAATATGACCCCCCTGTCTGTTTTTCATTTGTTTGCCTGCTTCGCGCAGACAGAAAAATGCTCCCGACAAGTTTATTTGAACCTGGGATTGCCATTCGTCATCGGAGAGTTTATGGAAAAGCCGGTTTTGATTGCTCGCAGCGTTATTAATTAATACGTCTATCCCGCCCCATTCTTTTTCAATGGTTTCAAACAATTGCATCACCTGCGTGGGTTGCCGAAGATCAGCGGTCAGGATTTTCGGCTCACAAGGGGCATGGTGGATTTTTTTTGACAGGCGCTCCAGAGCATTTTTGTTGTTAAAACAATGGAGGCCAAGAAAAACCGGTTCTCTCGAAAAAGCGAGAGAAAGCGCCTGGCCCAGACCACCAGATGCTCCTGTGATTAAAATACGCCGTTTCAAATATTTAGATTACCCCCAGTGTTTGACCTATCTTCTTCAGATGATCGGTCAGCGTGTCAATGTGTGCTTTTGTGTGGGTAGCCGATAAGGTCACACGCAGACGCGCTGTTTTTTGCGGGACGGTTGGCGGGCGAATGGCCGGGACATGAAGGCCTTCTTTAAGCAGGCGCTCTGAAAATATCAAGGCTTTTTGGCTGTCGCCGAGTACAATAGGCACGATGGGGGTTTCGCTTTCTAGTGTATTGAATCCAAGCGCCGTTATTTTTTGATAAAAATAATCCCGGTTTTCCCATAATCGTTCAATCAAAGCAGTATCCTGGTGGATTAAATCCAGGGCGGAAATCGCAGCGGCCAGCGTGGCGGGCGGCAGGGCCGTTGTATAAATCAAAGGCCGGGCGTTATTAATGAGGTATTGAATCAGGTCGTGACTGCCGGCAATAAATCCTCCTAATCCTCCAAGGGCTTTGCTGAGGGTCCCCATTTGAATAAGACGGGGACTTGAAAGATTGTAATGCGATGCGGTGCCTCCTCCATTTTCCCCGATGACACCGGTCGCATGGGCATCATCCAGATACACCATGGCATCGAATCTTTCGGCAAGCTGAATGATGTCTGGTAGTGGTGCAATATCGCCATCCATACTGAATATGCCGTCGGTCACAATGAAAATACGCTGACCTTTTTTGGATTTCGACAAGAGCGTTTGAAGGTGTGTCATATCCCGATGACGATAAACGCGTAAGGTCGCGCCAGAAAGCCGGGAACCTTCAATCAGACTGGCGTGATTTAATCGGTCTGCCAGGATAAGATCCCCTTTTTTTGTGATGGCCGCTAAAGTCCCGGTATTGGCCAGATAACCTGTACTAAAAACAAGAGCGGCTTCGGTTTGCTTTAAGCGGGCCAGCTTTTCTTCAAGCCGGGTGTAAAGGATATTATTTCCACACACGAGGCGTGAGGCCCCTGAGCCGATACCCCAGGCGTTGATCGCTTCGATTGCTGCGTTTTTTAGGAGAGGGTGATGTGACAATCCGAGGTAATTATTGGAAGAAAAAAGTAAAAGCCCTTTCCCCTTCAGATGAGGCAGATGCCCGGGTTCAAGCTGCGATTGTTGCAGTGAGCGAAGCAGGCGGTTTTCAGCAAGGTGAGAAAGCATTTCTTTGTAATGGTACACGTAAGCCCCTTAAATCCCGTTCATTAAATAGTATATTCTCGATTGAGGTGTCAACGTTGTCCCGTCTATAATTGCCTTGACATCCTTTTTGCTGATCGATACAATTAAGCTAATCATCACCAGTGTTTTGCATGGCTAAAAGCTTTTAAAAACAAAGAGATCTGGTGAACCCAGGAGGAGCGAAATGTTTGAAAAATTTACAGATCGCGGCAGAAAAATCATCATTCTCGCTCGTGAAGAGGCAGAGCGTCACCAGAACGATTATCTAGGAACAGAGCACCTTGCTTTGGCTATTCTGAGAGAAAGAGATGGTGTGGCCATTGCGGTGATCAAAAAAATGGGCCTGTCCGTAGAGCAAATTCGGCTTGAGGTTGAGCGTAATCTTCCCAGCGGCAGTAATACTATGACGTTTGGGGAAATCCCTTTCACCCCGCGTGTCAAAAAAGTGATCGAGTATGCGGTCGAAGAAGCCAAATTACTTGGACACAATTATATTGGCAGCGAACATCTCCTTCTTGGACTTTTAAGGGAAGAGGAAGGGATCGGTGGAAAAATCGTTCGGAGCCTTGGTGGAAACCTGCTGACAGCGCGGCAACTGACCATTAATCTGTTGAGAAAGTCTGCCCCTCGCGAAAAAGAGAAAAAAAGCAGCACTCCAGCATTGGATGAGTTTGGTCGGGATCTGACGAAATTAGCAGGCGAGGGCGGTCTTGACCCTGTGATTGGCCGCCAGGATGAGATTGAACGGGTGCTTCAAATATTAAGCCGACGGACCAAAAACAACCCCGTTTTAATTGGTGAATCCGGTGTTGGAAAAACCGCCATTGTTGAAGGCCTGGCCCAGCGTGTCGTTGCCATGGATGTGCCGGAGAACTTGTTTAATCACCGGGTGATCGCCTTGGATTTGGGTTCTCTTGTCGCCGGAACAAAATATCGCGGGCAGTTTGAAGAACGGCTTAAAGTGGTTATGAAAGAAATTGCCGCTTCAGGCAACGTCATTATTTTTATTGATGAACTGCATACATTGGTGGGTGCAGGAGCGGCTGAAGGCAGTATTGATGCCGCAAATATGCTGAAGCCTGCATTGGCCAGGGGGGAAATGCAGTGTATAGGTGCTACGACCCTTGA
The DNA here is from genome assembly GCA_945787655.1 of Nitrospiria bacterium. Taxonomy (GTDB): domain Bacteria; phylum Nitrospirota; class Nitrospiria; order SBBL01; family JAADHI01; genus JAADHI01. The sequence continues at coordinate 10,901 of CALZIJ010000055.1, forward strand.
TGAATACCGTAAGCACATTGAAAAAGATTCTGCATTAAAACGGCGGTTTCAGGCCATTTATGTTCAGCCGCCGACACCGGATCAGACCATTGAAATTATTAAAGGTTTAAAAGACCGGTATGAAACGCATCATCGGGTGAATATTTCAGATGAGGCTGTTGAAGAGGCGGTTCGTCTTTCCGACCGTTATATTTCAGATCGGTTTTTGCCGGACAAGGCCATTGATGTCATCGATGAAGCCGGTTCGCGTGCCCGTTTGATTGCGTATTCAAGACCAGATGAGCTTCGCGGCCTTGAGCAGGAATTGAAGGATGTCGTACACGAGAAGGAATTGGCGATTCGTTTACAGGATTTTGAAGAAGCGGTTCGCTTTCGGGAGGAAGAGGAGCGGATTCGTAAACTGCTTGAAGAAACAAAGCGTGAATGGAAGAAGAATCAGGAAAAAAATCGTCCAAGCATCCATCAGGAAGAGATTGCCTGTGTGGTATCAAAAATGACAGGCATCCCGCTTTTCCGGATTGAGGAAGAAGAAACGCAAAAGTTGATGCACATGGAAGATGAGCTGCATAAACGGATTATTGGTCAGGAAGAGGGAATTGTGGCGATTTCGCGTGCTATCCGGCGTTCCCGCGCCGGCCTGAAAGGAGACCGCCGCCCAATTGGTTCTTTTATCTTTCTCGGCCCGACGGGGGTAGGGAAAACCGAGTTGGCGCGTGCTTTGGCTAAATTTTTGTTTGACACGGATGAAGCCCTGATCCGCATCGATATGTCGGAATATATGGAAAAGTTTGCAAGTTCCAGGCTAGTCGGTGCTCCGCCAGGTTATGTGGGCTATGAAGAAGGCGGACAGCTGACCGAGAAGGTTCGCAGGCGCCCTTATTCTGTCGTATTGTTTGATGAAATAGAAAAAGCCCATCCCGACATGTTTAACTTGTTGTTGCAGGTGTTGGATGATGGCTATCTCACGGATAGTCTTGGCCGGAAAGTAGATTTTAGAAATACGGTTTTGATTATGACCTCGAATCTGGGGACAAGAGAACTGGGTAAAGGCACGAGCCTTGGTTTTCAGCGGCCTTCAGAATATAACGAGTTGATGAGAATGAAAGACGCTGTTCAAGTGGAGTTGAAAAAATCTTTTAATCCGGAATTTTTAAACCGGATAGACGATATTGTTGTTTTTCATCCGCTTGAAAAGGTGCACCTTGAAAAAATTATTCATATCCTGATTCAGGAGTTGAATGACCGGCTTGTTGAAAAAGGTTTTCAGCTTGAGGTGAGTGATGAGTTGCTCGACTGGCTAGTCCAGGAAGGCTATGATCCCGTCTATGGTGCCCGGCCAATGCGCCGCTGTGTACAGAAAAAAATAGAAGACCTTCTTTCTGAGGATATTCTGAAAGGCCGGTTTAAGGATACCAAACGCATAAAAGCGATTTTAAAAGATGGTGCCCCGGCGTTTGTAGAAATTGAGGAAATGGCTGAAGTGTAGTATGTCCTAAAATAAATACGGATCAAAAAAAGCCTGGCTACTAGAAGTAGCCAGGCTTTTTTATTTTTATGAGGTTTTTAGACTAATACAAAAGTTAGGTTTTTTGTTAATAAATTCACGCCCTTGATTTATAGGTATATTGCAGTATACTAAGATTATTGTTTATTAGGGTTAAAATACTTTCTAGAAAAACACCATTTGTGTATAGAAATTCCGGAATAAAGTGTGGGTTTAAAATATAGAAATGGAATGTAGGAATCAGGTGGTATTTAATATATGTATTTTTTTTAAGCCTATACACAAAGCCGAAAATTTTTTAAGTTCTGTTATTCAAAGCCTTCAGAGTATTTTAAGTAAATATTCCATAAGTACTACATAATCAATGTTGTTGTCTATTGAAAATTAAGGTTGTATGTATGGTTTTGGTTTACATTTAAAACTCATAGGCTATCAGAATGTACGCGATACGAGGAATGAAGTGAGTCAAGGAATTGGTTTTGTCTTATGAAAAAGCAGGCAAGTTATAAGTAGAGATTATATGCCTTCACATTTTTAATGTAGAAACTAATATTTTGGTCATTAAACTATAGTTGAGGAAATTATGATTATATATGTACGAGATAATGTAGTATCGCTAGAAAAACTTGTAAGTATAACTCGTAATATTCAGACCTCAGGAAAAACTGTGGCACTGTGTCATGGTTGTTTTGATATACTTCATGTCGGTCATCTCCGGCACTTTGAAGCAGCACAAAGAATGGCCGACGTTCTCGTGGTGACTGTCACCCCAGATCGCTATGTAAATAAAGGGCCCAACAGGCCGATATTTCCAGAAGAACAGCGAGTTGAACTTGTTGCAGGTTTAAAACCTGTTGATTGGGTGGCTACTAATGAATGGGGTTCGGCAGTGGAGACAATTCTTCGTATAAAACCTGACATATATGTTAAAGGCCAGGAATATGAATCTTCAGCTGCTCGTGTAAATCCAAACTTTTTTGAAGAGGAAAGAGTGGTCGAAGAAGTTGGTGGAAAGGTAAAATTTACTTATGAATTTACTTCTTCTTCTACTTCGGCGGTTGAACGTCTATGGAATGTAACGAAATAATAATTCTGGTGAGATTTATGTCGTGACAAAACCGATGAATTTTGATGCAGTTATATTTGATTTGGATGGTGTTGTTACTGATACCGCAAAGGTCCATGCTGGTGCATGGAAGTTTTTGTTTGATGATTTTTTAAGAAAACGTGCTATCGAATATAATGAAACCTTCCAGCCATTTGATTTCAAAAAAGATTATTCTTGCTACCTCGATGGAAAACCAAGACATGAAGGGATTCGTAGCTTTCTTCGGTCTAGGAAGATCGTGTTAGCTGAAGGCAATCCGAGAGATAAGTCCAATCTTCAAACAGTCTATGGTCTTGGAAAAAGAAAAGATGATATTTTTTTACAAGATATTTCAAAAAATGGAGTTGACGTATTTGATTCAAGTGTCACTTTGATACAAAATTTTTTTCGTATTGGATTACGTCAAGCAATAGCATCGTCAAGTAAAAACTGTCAAACAATCCTTAAGGTTACTGGGCTTGAGGATTATTTTGGAGTGAGGGTCGACGGTATTGTATCTGAAGAACTAACACTTGAGGGAAAACCAGCCCCGGATATATTTCTAAAATGTGCAGAGTTGTTTTGTTTGCCTCCTGAACGTATTGTGGTGGTAGAAGACGCAATTTCAGGAGTACAGGCTGGAAGGAGAGGTGGTTTCGGATTGGTCATTGGTATAGATCGTATTGGAATTGGGGAAAAACTACAAGAAAATGGAGCAGATATCGTCATTAATGATTTATTGAATGTTTCCCCGGATGATATCGATCTATGGCAGTATGAAAAGCGATTTATATCAGAGCAAACCTCAAAAACTTTGAGACTACATGTTTCATAGGAATATTCTTGATGAAGAGTTATGGGGCAGCCCTTTGAAAGATTTTTGGAATTAGAATTTATTTAGTTTTAGATTAGAAAGAAAAAAATTAAGGCAATTATGTCTGTTACCCTGATACAAAAAGGTCCGTTACTGGTGTTTGAGCAAATAAAACGGGCTTTTTTTAGAACAGAGAAAACACAAATATTATTAAAAGGCGCGACTGGGAGCCTCATTGTAAGGGCGATCGGAATGGGACTAAGGATGCTCACAGGTATCCTGTTAGCAAGAATCCTAGGTGCTACGGGTTATGGGGTCTACGCATATGCCATTACGTGGCTTGGTTTTTTGAGTATCCCTACAACTTTAGGGTTTGACCAAGTATTGTTGCGTTTTGTGGCGGCATATAAAGAGACTCAGGATTGGTCGACCTTAAAAGGGGTTTTAAAATTTTCTTTTATACTTGGATTGTCAGTTGCGGTCATTACCAGTTTATTTTCGATCTCGATGGTAGCATTTTTTTCTAGTCGAGAATTCGATTTCCGAGCCACTATGTGGATTACGTTAGCGCTTCTTCCGATTGTTGTTTTAGCTCAATTGCGCCAATCTGCTCTGAGAGGATTTGATTACCCTGTAATAGCCCAAATTCCTGAAAATATTATTTATCCAGGGTTTCTTTTTTGTTTAGTTTTTGGAGCATCTCTTTTAGAAAAATCACCCCTTACGGTCATTCAAGTCGCAAGCGCTAATGCCGTCGCGTGGGTGAGTACATTTTTAATAGGGACTTTCTTTTTGGCGCGACGGATTCCGATTATTATAAGAAAATCAAAAACCGTATATGACAAAAAACCTTGGATGGGAATGGTCCCGTCCTTGGTCTTCATTGGCGGGGCATACCATTTGTTAAGTCGAGGAGACGTTCTCATTCTTGGAGCGATAGGGACCAGCCGTGATGTTGGAATCTACGCGGTCATAAGCAGAGGAGCAGAACTGATGCTTTTCATTTATGACGCTATTTCATTGGCGGGAGCATCCTTATTTTCAAGTATTTATGTTACTGGAGATTATGAAGAACTTCAACGTTTTACCACCCTTTCGACGAAGACAATTTTTTGGATCTCACTTCCGATTTACATTATTCTAGTTTGGATAACTCCTTGGTTTCTCAGTATTTTCGGTTCAGAGTTTGTTGAAGGAATAACTTTAATGAGATTTATGCTCACTATATTCTTTATAGCCGGAGTAAACTGAAAGGTCGCCGATATCTTCAATTTTAGCTTTGTAATAGAAGTTATTGTGCTCTCGCTGGCCCTCATCCCTCAAATAGGTATAACTGGGGCAGCGATTGCATCAGGGACAAGCATTATATTTTTAAAGGCCACTCTTGTTTTCATTTTATACAAGCGTGTCGGCATCCTTGCTTTACCATTCAAAGTAAGTAGGCAGTCATTTAATAAAAACACTTCTTGAAGAACAGAACATTGTGGTGGGAAACCATTTTGAAAAAATTTCATGGAGGCTTTTCAGTAAAAATGTTGTCCCTCGATGAAATAACAGGAGCCCACCGGCTTGACCTGGTTAAATTGTATTTTAAAGGAAAAGGGCTGTTTGCCTTGAAAGGGATGAACGAAATTTTAAGAAGAAAAGCCCCTTCTCTCGTAATAGAATTCTGTTCTGACTGGTTTGGTAAAAACGAGATGCCTCCAATTGAACTATTATCTCTTCTTGAATCCTACGGTTACCGTATCAAAGTGATTGACGATCAAAGGAAAGTTGAACCGTTTGATCTGCATGAAGAAATGAGAACGTCTATGGAGGCACAAGAATTTAATTATAATCTTTTATGTGTCCCAAATGTTTAGCTTCGATTAAAAGAGAAATGCGGAGAGCTGTCAATGACAGATAACCCCCTGATTTCAATTATTACACCAGCATATAATCACGGACGCTTTATAGGCCGATGTATTGAAAGTCTTATAGCGCAAACTTACCCGAATTGGGAGATGGTTATTGTAGACGATGGCTCGACAGACCATACGGCTGAAGTTGTGAGTTCATATAAAGATCCCCGTATAACATATATTTACCAAAAAAACAGAGGTGTAAAGGAATTAGCAGGTACGATTAATACCGGGCTTGAAAAAACAAAGGGTGAATTTGTAACAATGTTTGGCAGTGATGATACTTGGCCGGATTATCGATTAGAAAAACAGATTCCCATCTTTGATGACGCAAATGTTGTGCTTTGCTTTGGCTATGGATATTTAATTGATGAGCACGATAAGATTCTAGGGAGTGTTTCCAAGCCTTTACATATAAGCAATTTAGAAAACCGACCGGTTGGGTCTGCGCTTAAAGATTTATTTTTATCCCATTTTATTTTTCAACCCAGTGTTCTTATCCGGCGTTCGGCGCTAGATAAAATTGGCGGCTACATACAACCACCCGGCCTTCTCGCAGAAGATTATCCGACTCATATGGCCATTGCTTTGGAGGGAGAGTTTAGATACATCGACCTTCCTCTGGCCAATTACAGAATGCACCAGGGCCAAATGACACGAAATCATTATTCTGGGATGGTTGAAACGGATATCCCTTATGTTTTGGAATTTTTTCAAAAACTTCCACCTCAAATGCAGCAAAGAACGGGTTGGACGGAGAGTCGTTTGAGAAAAGAATTATCAAAGCGGCTCTACAATTCTTACTTTGAAGTTGGGCGGCGTGATCTGCTTGCAGAGGATTGGGGGGAGGCTCGCCAGCACTTTGTGAATGCATTGAGTCGAGGGAGCCTTAGCACGAAAGCAAAGGCACTTCTTGGTATCTTGTGCAGTTTTTTTCATTCTGACATGGAGAAAGTTATTCAATTGTCAGGAAGGACTCCGCTCCGCTGACTTTGTCATCGATTTGTGGGTATTCAAGTGAGTGCTTCAAGGGTTTCTGTTAGTCCATATTTTTTAAGGGTTGGTTGTTTCCTAATGAGTATCCTAACTTTATCTACTATTTCAGCGTGTACACGCGGTTCCCATGAATTCGGGGAGCTCCAAATAGCGCATCCCTCACCCATTTTTCAGGACATTACGAGAATTGCATTTGTAGGGTCCTCTTCTAAAGGCAATGGATTAATTCATTTCTCTACCCTTGAAAGTTATAGCAGGAATCCCGATGGTGACAGGCTTTTATTATCCGCATATGACCCTGTATCGGGACATTTGAAATCACAGACTGTAAAGGATGCGCCTGAGATCCGTTCCTACGCATTTTCTAGGAATCTAAATCGATATGTTCTTGGGGCTTCACTTGATCCAAAGATTTATCTTTATGATACCGAAACTTTTTCTTTAGCCCCGATCTTTAGAGGACCGAACTCAAACGCGTTTATTCACAGATTAGCCGTAAAAGGGGATTATGTATATACAATACTGAGTACACCCAAACCTACAATAAGAGGATTTAACGGTATTTTGAAAGTTAATTTAAAAACGGGTAAATACCAAGTAATCCCTTTTCGTACTCAAATGGCGCAAGGTTGGGGTGGTGTTCAAACAATAGATCCGACCGGCCGAATATGGTTTTACAGAGGTTACCCGTTGAGAATGATGTGGTACGACCTTTCTCTTGGCATGAGGGAACGGTCTGTCCGCGGGCATGAAAACTGGGTGTTGGAGAGTTGGGATATTTGGGGTGGAGAAACTTACCTTGTATTGAGTAACAGTCGAGGTGAATTTATAAAAAGACGTGTGGATTTGTCTAAACTGGTGGTCCTCGATGAAAATACAGACTTAGAATCGAAAGATTTTAAAATTTTTTTAGAGTCGGTTCGGATAGACTTATACCACAATGGTGTTTCATCAGATCCACTATACTTCGACCCCAAGAACTCCAAGTTTTTTATTCGGAATGCAGAGGAAGACTTGTTTACATTCATTGGCCGTGGAGATTTAGGTCAATTTGAGGTGATGGGGACTCATGGCGCGCCTCAGGAAAGTGC
>CALZIJ010000056.1 GCA_945787655.1 Nitrospiria bacterium
GCAATCCGAACCGCCTCAACAATAGTGTTGACCGGCTCCGACATCGCCTCACGAATTTCGTCTGAGTTGATTTCCAGGGTTTTCGGGATGCCACTGACTAAATCGCGGCCCTTGACTTCCATCTGCTTCTGTTCGTCATTTGCTGCGTAAACATTGCCGATACCGATCTTGACCGCTTCGGCAGTCCGCTCACCGATCAGGAGGTTGTATTTGCGCTTCATGTACTGAACAATTGCCTCGTCCAGTTTATCGCCACCAATCCGCACACTTTGCGAATAAACAATCCCGGCTAGCGAGATCACCGCGACCTCGGTGGTGCCACCACCGATATCGACGATCATATTCCCGGAAGCCTCAGTAATCGGCAGACCTGCCCCGATCGCTGCAGCCATCGGCTCTTCAATCAAATAAACTTCACGGGCTCCGGCCGATTCGGCCGACTCACGCACGGCGCGTTTCTCAACCTGGGTAATCCCTGACGGTACACAGATAACGATCCGTGGACGCACCAAATTTTTCCGGTTATGTACCTTACGGATAAAGTAGCGCAACATCTCTTCGGTATAGTCAAAATCGGCAATAACGCCGTCTTTCATCGGCCGGATAGCGACAATACTGCCGGGGGTCCGGCCAAGCATTTCCTTGGCATCCTTACCAACGGCCAATACTTTCCGCTGTCCTGCAGCGCCGGTTTTGACCGCCACGACAGAAGGTTCGCTGACAACAATCCCTTTGCCTTTCATTTGTTGACCTGCCATTATGTCCTTCTAAACACAGTAATTTTCCTGAAACAGACACCATCAAAGGTATCGAAGAAGTGGATGAATGTCAAAAGCTCCTTATGCCGGAGGGGATTTTATCTAAAGTCCTTCAACAGTATGAATACCGTCCCGCCCAGCTTGAAATGGCTGAGGCCGTTTCGAATGCTTTAAGCGAGAAGAAAACCCTTCTTATCGAAGCGGCGACGGGGACGGGAAAAACCTGGGCTTACCTGATTCCAGCGATATTAAGTGGTCAAAAGGTGGTGGTGTCTACCGGCACGTTGACCTTACAAGATCAGCTCTGCAACAAGGACCTTCCCTTTCTATCCAAAACGCTGCCCCGGCCGTTTAGTTTTTGCATGATGAAAGGGAAATCAAACTACCTTTGCCTGCATCGATTTTACGAATCCTTGCGGCAAAGTACTTTTTCGGGTTTTGGTATTTCAAGCGAAATGGAGAAGATTCAGGAATGGGCGATGACCACAAAAAGTGGAGATCGTTCAGAATTAACGGGTTTAAGCGAGGCCTCGCAGGCTTGGCAGGAGGTTTCTATTAAGGGGGAATCCTGTCTGGGCGGTCAATGTCCTGAATATAGCCGTTGTTATCTGACCCGTATAAAACAAGAGGCAGCGGCATCGGATGTCGTTGTTGTCAATCATCACCTGTTTTTTGCAGACCTTTCCCTTAAAAATCAGGGTTACGGGGAAATTCTGCCCCATTATCACGGAGTGATTTTTGATGAGGCGCATCTTTTGGAAGAAGTGGCAACACAATTTTTTGGTGTGTCCTTGAGTCACCATCGGGTGGACGATTTTGTGCGAGATGCAGAATCTGCCCTGCGTTACGGTCAAAAAATTGATTCCGCTTGTTTTGAGCAGTGTAAACTGCTGGTTCAATATGCGTCACAATATTTTAAATTTTTCAGTAAAGGGCCGGAACGGTACCGTTTGAGAAAGGCGGATTTTACAGCTGAAATTCAGACGGCGGGATTTGAGTTGATCCAGTCGTTCAAACACTTCGGACGGTTGATCGAAAAACTGGAATTGAAAAGTGATGCGATAAAAGCAATTTCTGAGCGAATCGCCCTGATCTTGACTGATCTTGCCCTGTTTGTGGATGAAAAGGAGGCGGTCTCCGATCGCGTATTTTGGGTGGAACACCGCCGGTCGGGTGTTTTTTTGCATGCCTCTCCACTGGATGTTTCAGACACACTTAAAGAACGGCTTTTCTCAGGGGATCGGGCGGTCATTCTAACTTCTGCAACACTTTCCGCCCGAGAAAATTTTGAATTTATCAAATCACGTCTCGGGATTTCATTCGCCGATGAAAAGAAACTGGGTACAGCCTTTTGTTATGAGAAACAAGCCCTTCTATATTTACCCGAACACTTGCCTGCACCGGCATCAGAAAAGTTTATACTCGAGATTTCAAAGGAAATTATTCAGATATTAAACCAGAGTCAGGGACGTGCTTTTATTTTATTTACCAGTTGGAAAAACCTTGAGGCCGTGTATCAGCAGATTAAAGACCACGTGCCCTATCGTCTTTTAAAGCAAGGGGATCAGCCCAAACATGCCTTGATCACACTGTTTAAAAAAGAGAAATCATCTGTGCTTTTAGGGACGACCAGTTTTTGGCAAGGGGTTGATGTGGAGGGGGAAGCCCTTTCCTGCGTGATTATCGACAAGCTCCCGTTCGCCTCACCGGGTGACCCCATGACCGCCGCGCGGATCGAGGTGTTGCAGGAACAGCAAAAAGATCCTTTTTATCATTACCAGATTCCTTTGGCGATTCTTTCATTGAGGCAGGGCATTGGGCGGCTGATTCGAAACAGCAAGGATCGCGGATTGATCGTGATTCTTGACCATCGCATCACGAAAAAGGGGTATGGAAAACTATTTCTGGACAGCTTGCCGCCGGCCCCAAAAACAGCGGATTTTAAACAAGTCGTGTCTTTTTTTAAACAATATCCATCTTAATAAAAATCTGTCCTGGTTCAAACTTCAGAAGCGCCACAGGAAGCATTTTACATTCATTTCAGTTTGTGTCGGTTTCACAAAATAAATGCATCGCTATTCAACCGCACAAAACAACCCTCCTTTAACAGGTTCCCTTAAAAAAATGACACATCAATGCCATGAATGGCCGTGTCGTTTGACCTAGAGTCCATTGACAAGAAGTGGGGCTATGGTAACTTTTGTTAATGAGACCGATGATATGGCCTTGGATATTTTTCAAGGCTTGAATATAGACAAAATCGATAAAGTTATGGTGTTCATTTTTAATACAAAAAACAGCCTGCCTGAGAAAACAAGACGGGATGCAGTCAATCCAACGGCTGTTGTATGGAAATCCTATGTCTAGGCCTTCCAAGCGTATTTTATTGGTTGAAGATAATGTCGACCAGCTTGAGCTGTGTATCAGTGCACTCAAGGAACATGATCCCGACATGGAAATTAAAAGTGCCGGAGACGGGTCTTCCGCATTGACTCTGTTGGGAGAATCCCCCTTTGATCTTGTTATTTTGGACTACTCCCTTCCTGGAAGCATAAACGGCTTGGAAGTGCTTCAGCAAATGAACGAAATGGAGATGACCGTTCCCGTCATTATGGCCACTGGCCAGGGAGATGAACGGATTGCCGTCCAGGCCATGAAAGCTGGCGTACAGGATTATCTCGTAAAATCAAGGGATTATCATGACATTCTGATCCATGCCATCGAGCGGGAAATTACCCAATGCCAATTAAGGTGGGATTTGGAAGAGGCACATTTGAGAACCCGGTGCCTTTACGACATTTTACTTTCAGTGACCAAGGAGCAAAAACTGGAAGTGATGTCCGAGCGTTTGGTGAAAGGGGTCTGTAAGTTATTGGGTGTTGAACGGTGTGTTGTGATCCTCATTAATATTGAAAAGAATGAAGCCGTATTTTCAAAGCAATACGGGTTTCATGTTGATGCGTACCGTTTTCAGGGCCCGCTGGACGCCCTGGGATGTTTGATGGACGCCTATGTCGGGCAAAATCCCGTTGTTGTGGATGAACCTCAGAAACATCCGCTTTGGCATAAAACACCATGGCTCCATGCCTTGATGCGGGAAATGCTTTCTGTCCCTCTTGCCATGAAGGGGGAGATTACCGGGGTATTGACCGTCATGAACAAGGTTAAAGAAAGATCTTTTTCGACGGAAGATATTAACTTGCTTTCGACCGTGGCCGTTCATGGCGGCGTGGCGTTTGACAATGCAAAATTTCTTGAAAAAATTGAAAAACAAGCCATCACAGACAGTCTGACTGACCTTTACAATCATCTCGAATTTCATAAGCGGATTGGGGAAGAGCTGGAAAGAACCCGCCGCTATGGCAAGATGTTTTCTCTGCTCATGCTGGACATTGATCATTTCAAATTGATGAACGATACCTTCGGTCATCCCGTGGGGGACGGCGTACTCAAGGAAACAGCAAAAGTGATCAGAAAATGTATTCGAACATGTGATCTTGCTTTTCGATATGGTGGAGAAGAATTCGCGGTTATCCTGCCTGAGACGGGCTTAAAAAGTGCCAAGTTGACGGCAGAACGAATTAGAAAAGAAATCGCATGGACGCCACTGGATATCCCGGAAGACGATTGCAAAAGAATCACGATCAGTATTGGCGTCTCTACTTATCCTCAAGATGCAGATCAGCGGGAAGATTTGATCAGCGCCGCGGATCAGGCGCTTTACGCAGCGAAAAGAGATGGCCGTGACAATGTCAAACTCTATAGCGAAGTTCTAAAGAAAGTGATCAATAAAGAACCGATTGCTCTGGATGAGTACCTGAGTGACCCTGAAATGAAGACGCTGCGGGATATTGCTTCAGTTGTGGATGCAAAAAGTCCGTACATGGCAGGTCATACGGAAGGGGTTCTTCGGTACGCCATGTTTTTTGCAGAATCCTTGAATTTGCAAGATATTGAAAAGAAAAACCTGGAATTTGCAAGCTTATTACACAATATTGGCACGGTTAGCCTTCCCAGTAAACTATTAAACAAACCGGGTCCGCTGACCCCGGAAGAGAGGAAAGTGATTCATTCCCATCCGGGAGTGGCCCAGCTTTTAATCAAACAATCTGAACAATTCCAACAGGTTCTCCCGGCGATTTTATATCATCATGAACGATACGATGGAAAAGGGTATCCAAACGGGCTCAAGGGAGAAGAAATCCCGTATTTGGCTCGAATGCTATGTATTGTTGATTCTTATTTTGCCATGATTTCCGTTCGTTCCTACCGCCCAAGAATGACAAAAGCGGAGGCGATAGAAGAATTGCGTCAAAACGCCGGGTCGCAGTTTGATCCGGAAATGGTCAAAGCCTTCACCGCACTGTTGGAAAGTGAAGATGTTTCCTCGATAGAATAATATTGTCGATTGCGTGCATTGAACCTAATTGCTTCCAGAAAAACCATTTTTCATAGTTTATACAAAATTTCAATGCCCTGGTCTCCCTTGGTGGATGCCATAGAAACTGGACTGCCCTTCTCAAACAGTACAAGGTTTTAAAACATTGACGTGAAAACAATGAGTGTTAGTTTTGAATCGCTTGGGGGAGCAGATTCATTACGGATGCAAGGCTGTATTTTTCTGAGTCGATATGAATATTAGAGGGCATGGACCCTTTTTATTCTTTTGATGCCGGTGACGTAAATGGAATCTATTTTATTCAAAAATATAAGGATAAACTTTAGTGCACGCGCTTTACCATGACCCATTTACCGGATAAAAACAAATAAAGTCAGCTGTAAGAGGAAAGAGTAAGATGGATTGCACTGACACTGAAAAACATCGATCCAAGGCCTTTCGGTTTGGTTTAAGAGGGGTCTTGTTTTGTTGCCTTGGTTTGGTCGCGGCGCTGCCGGTACTGGTTTTGGGGATTATTCAGGTGCCGCGCTGGGAGGCCGTGCAACTGGAAGAGGTGGACCGGGAAGGGCGGTTTGTTGCGGAAGCCCTCGTGCATGGCATCGGGCAGGTGGTTGAAGGGCATGTACGGGCTGTGGAAACGCTCGCCGGACAGGTTCAGGTCAGGAGAACATTGGACCCTGTTCTCTTGCAGGAGATGGTGACTTCTCATCGTCTCTTATACGGTGGATTTTCTTTTATGTATGTGGCCGGGATAGACGGGGTTTCTATTGTGGCAGAACCCGCCTCCCGTGGGAATGGAAAACCGACGGCCGGGACAGATTACTCCACCCGGGATTATTACAAGAAACTGATGCAAACCCAAAAAACCGTTATTTCACGGGTGCAGATTGGAAAAAACTCAGGCGTTCCCAATATTCAAATTGTGGCCCCTATTCGGAGTGAAGCGGGTGAGATGATTGGGTTTGCAGAGGGTTCTCTGGATTTAAGCAGTATTCAGGAAATGGCGGACCGGATTACCAGTGGCATATCCGGGTTGAAGGCCGCGGTATTGGACCATGAAGGGCGTGTCATTGTGCATCCGGAACCGCTTGTTCGAAAATCAGTCGCGAATCTTTCGGACTTGCCATTGTTTCAACCGGTCAGGGGGAATGTAACGGAAATCCATATGGGTGTGGATGAGAAAGGCATCTTGATGCGGGCTTCAGCGGCTGGCGTGGATGCTTATGGTTTTGGCTGGACAGTAGTCGTTTACCGCCCCCAGGCCGAGGTACAAACCCAGGCTGCGGCGGCACGCAAGGACGTGATGACCATTGCGGGCATGGCCCTGTTCGCTGGCTTGGGTTTGGCGACCTTCCTTGCCGGAGGACTTTCCCGGCCCATTAGAAAGCTGGCCGCAATCGCGACTGATGTGGGTGAGGGAAACTTTTCAAACTTGCCTGGTTTGCCGGGATGGTGGGTGCCCCGTGAAATGGCCGCTTTGCAGCGACGGCTGAGGGAAATGGTCTTACAACTCAGGGCGCATACCGATGAGTTGGAACGAAAGATTGAGAAAAGAACCCAACAGCTGAAAAAAGCGAATCAAGAGCTTGAATCTTTTGTATACAGTGTGTCTCATGATTTAAAGGCCCCTGTAATTTCCCTTTATGGGATGGCCACCATGTTAAAGAAAAGGTTGGGAAATCAAATCGACGAAAAAACCGAACATTATTTGCAGCGCCTTTTATCGAATGCAAGCTTTATGGAACAATTGATTACCGATCTTTTGGATTTTTCCAAGGCGGGAAAACGCACATTTACTCCGGAAGCCCTTGATACGAACCGCCTGGTTAAGGATGTCATCTGTCAATGTGATGGAAAGATCCGGGAAAAGAACGCCAAGATTCGTGTTATGGATCCGCTTCCTTCGGTTGTGTTTGATTATACCGGGTTATGCCAAATTTTTTTAAATTTTATCGTGAATGCACTGAAATTTATGGGGAATCAGTCTGAACCCACAGTTGAAATCGGAGGAATTGTAGCGGATGAATTCGTTACATTTTATGTGAAAGACAACGGTATCGGGATTGATCCTAAACACAGCCATGTTATTTTCGGGGTTTTTCAAAGGCTGAAAGAGGTCGAGGTGGAGGGAACGGGTATCGGGTTGGCGGTAGTTAAAAAATTAATTGATATCGGGGGAGGAAAAGTCTGGTTTGAATCGGAGAAAGGCCGGGGAACAACATTTTTCTTTCAGATATCCAAAACGCAGACAGGGTTTGTCAATTTGGATGCAGCATAAAAACGTTTAATGAAAAAGGATGTTACATTGGGATACAATATTCTTTTGGTCGAGGATAATGAAGATCACGCCGAATTAATTATACAGGTTCTTGAAGAAGAAGGTCGTGTTCATCAAATATACTGGGTCAAGGATGGGCAAGAGGCGCTCGATTATCTTTTTCAAAGATGTACGGAGCCAAAAAACAGCGTCCCTGCTTTAATTCTACTGGATTTGAAGCTTCCGAAAGTGAATGGTTTGGAGGTCCTCAAAGAGATTAAAGAAAATGATGTGCTGCAGGTGATTCCTGTTGTCATGTTGACCACATCGAATCGAAATGAAGAAATTTCAAGCGCGTACCGTTTGGGTGTGAACAGTTATGTGACCAAGCCAGTGAAATTTGAAGAATATTATGAAAAAATCAAATCATTAGAGCATTTTTGGTTGAAGACAAACCAGGGGCCTTAAAGTCGTTGGTGTAGAAAAGGGCGGAGTCACTACCCGTCATTTTGTCTAACGGACAGGGCTATGAAGCAAACTGGCTGGACCCTATCGATGACATCTCAAAAACCACAGATTACTATGGACACCCGTCCCGATTAGTGGAAAAAATCGCTGACCCGTTCCGGGAAAGGCCTGTCTTTTTCTTGATTTTCAAACTTGCCAAGTTGTTGATAGATGGGTAAAATCTCCTTTTTGTTCTTTGCTGTTCTTTATCCGACTTTCACAGGAGATTTTGCATGATGACCAACCTGCCTGTTTCAAAAGAAGTGCTTCTCGAAAGTCATCTGCCCGGGTTGACCTTATTGTTCAAGGGGAAAGTGCGCGATGTCTATGATTTGGGAAAACACCTGCTTTTTGTCGCGACCGACCGAATTTCTGCTTTTGATGTGATTTTGCCAGAAGGGATTCCCGGAAAAGGGTATGTTCTGACGCAGCTTTCCATTTTTTGGTTTCGCTGGCTTTCAAAAATAGCGGATGCGCCTGAAACCCATGTTTTAATCACTGATTTTGAACAGTTTCCTTCAGAATGTATGCCGTATCGAGATATCCTGTTAGGCCGTAGCCTGATTGTCAAAAAGGCAAAGGCGCTGCCTGTGGAGTGCATCGTCCGGGGATATTTATCAGGATCGGGTTGGAAGGAATATCAACAAAAAGGATCGGTATCCGGGGAAGTGCTTCCCGAAGGCTTGCTCGAATCCGACCGTCTTCCACACACCATTTTTACGCCTTCGACCAAGGCTGAAGTCGGAACACACGATATGAATATTTCATTTGATGAGATGAAAAAGAAAATCGGTGCGGACCTTTCGGAGGAAATACGGGAAATCAGCCTTTCAATATATGAAAAGGCGGCAGACATGGCTTTGAAACGCGGCATCATTATTGCCGACACAAAAATGGAGTTCGGTTTGGACCCCGAAACAAACCGGCCTATCCTGATTGATGAGCTCTTAACGCCCGATTCGTCCCGTTTTTGGCCGCTTGCCGAATATGTACCGGGGACGGGGCAGCCGAGCTTTGACAAGCAGTATGTCCGAGACTATCTGCTTTCTATTCATTGGAAGGATCACATGCCGCCCCCGCACCTGCCAGCACTGGTTGTTAATCGTACACGGGATCGGTATTTTGAGGCGCTGAAGCGCCTGACTTCATCGGTTTAGAGGGGATTGTCTTTGCCATTATTTGTATGTGCATCCGATTGAAAGAGGGGTTTTTTCTTGACATTAATTTGTCATACCGCCATACTCTGTCTCAGCATTTGAGTGGTCACACTCAAAACGAAGACGATGGCGTCTTCTCCATTGCGGGGAGACGCCATTTTTTTTATAATGGAATACTTGCTTTATCCATGTGAAAGAAGGTGCCCTGTTTTTAGAATTGCTTTAGCACAGCTCAATAGCACAGTGGGTGATTTTCGGGGGAATATTGCCAAGATTACTCAGGCGATTGAAAACGCCAGAGAAAACCATGTCGATTTAATGGCTTTTCCTGAAATGGCGCTCACCGGATATCCTCCGGAAGATCTGCTCTTGAAACCTGCCTTTGTTGAAGATAACTTGAGCGCTTTGCAGGAAATCATTCCTTTGGGACAGGGGATGACTGTGGTGCTGGGTTTTGTGGATTTCCAAAAGGTTCAGGTAGACGGTGTTCCGAAGTCTATTTTATACAATGCCGCAGCAGTGATTCACGATGGAGGCCTGTCCGTGACTTACCATAAGCTTCATCTGCCCAATTACGGTGTATTTGATGAAAACCGTTATTTTCAGGCGGGGAAAGTGCTGCCTGTTTTTGCACGGGACGGGATCACCTTTGGTGTGAATATTTGTGAAGATATTTGGCATGAGGGGCCGGTTAGGGCACAGGTTGTAAATGGCAATGCGGACCTTATTGTGAATATCAACGCCTCTCCCTACCAAGCCGGGAAAAGTGCGGTCAGGGAAGAAATGCTTTCAAACCGTGCAAAAAAAAATGGGGTCGCTATTGCTTATGTGAATATGGTGGGTGGTCAGGATGAACTGGTTTTTGATGGGGGGAGTCTCATTTTTGATGCCAAAGGAGATTTATTGGCACGGGCGGATCAGTTCCGGGAAACGTGTCTGATCATGGATTTCCTTGTTGAGCAAAACCGGGAGCCTGCGCAGCATAAAAGACACCGTGATAGCGCCGGGTCAGTGCCTGTCAAAAAATGGACCCTTTCGAACCAAAAAAACTCCAAAAGAAACGGGCCTAAAATTCCCCTGATCACGGATCGTTTTTCGGAAGATGAAGCAATGTATCAGGCGCTGGTGCTTGGGTTGGGGGACTATGTCAGGAAAAACCGTTTTCAAACCGGCGTGGTGGCCATTTCAGGGGGCATAGACTCTGCCCTGACAGCGGTAATTGCGGTGGATGCCTTGGGAAAAGAAAATGTTGTTGGTGTATTCATGCCTTCGCGTTTTACCTCTCAGGAGAGTATTGACGATGCCAAAACTTTGGCGAAAAACCTGGGCATCCGGTATATGACCTATTCCATTGAAGATCCCTTAAGTGCCTATTTGTCTTTATTTGAGGGCACATTCAAGGGTTTGGAAGCCGACATCACGGAAGAAAATCTACAATCGAGAATCCGGGGCAATATTATGATGGCCCTTTCCAATAAATTTGTCTGGCTGGTACTGACGACTGGAAACAAAAGCGAAATGAGTGTGGGCTATGCCACGCTTTATGGAGACATGGCCGGAGGATTCGCCGTCATTAAGGATTTGTGGAAGACTTCGGTGTACCGCCTATCCAAGATGAGAAACACGAAGGGAGACCCCGTTATTCCTGCCCGTACGATTCATCGGCCGCCGACGGCAGAGTTACGACCTGATCAGTGTGATCAGGACAGCCTGCCTCCTTATGAAATCCTTGATCCCATTTTAAAGGCGTATGTGGAGGAAAACAGGCACCGAGACGAAATTGTCGCGATGGGGTATGATGCAGGGACCGTTTCAAAAGTTGTTACACTCGTTGATTCATCTGAATTCAAGCGGAGGCAGGCCCCCGTGGGAATCAAGATTACTTCGAGAGCATTGGGTAAAGACCGCAGAATGCCAATTACAAACCGGTATCGCCGTTTTTATCAAAATAAAGAGGAAAACAACCAGGAAAGACCTTACAAAAGCAGGAAGGAGAAAATCGCATGACACCAAAAGAAGTCCTAGAGTTTGCGAAGGCAAACAATGTTGAAATGGTCGATTTTAAATTTGTCGACTTTCCGGGGCAGTGGCAGCACTTTGGTACACCCATCAGTGAGTTTACAGAAGCGATCTTTGAAGAAGGGTCCGGATTTGACGGATCCAGTATCCGGGGATGGCAAGCCATTAATAACAGTGATATGCTCGCTGTTCCAGATCCATCAACCGCAATTATCGATCCTTTTTGCAAAACCCCGACATTGTCCGTGGTCTGCAACATTAAGGACCCGATCTCAAGTGAGCCTTATCCGAGAGATCCACGGTATATTGCGCAGAAGGCGGAAAAT
The DNA here is from genome assembly GCA_945787655.1 of Nitrospiria bacterium. Taxonomy (GTDB): domain Bacteria; phylum Nitrospirota; class Nitrospiria; order SBBL01; family JAADHI01; genus JAADHI01. The sequence continues at coordinate 11,424 of CALZIJ010000056.1, forward strand.
TATTTGAAATCCTCTGGTATTGGCGATACCGCATACATGGGGCCAGAAGCCGAATTTTTTGTTTTTGATGAAGTCAGCTTTGATCAAAATGCGCAGTCGGGCTATTACTTCGTGGATTCAGAGGAAGGGGCGTGGAACACAGGAAAAGAAGGCCCAAATCTGGGGCATAAACCACGTCATAAAGAAGGCTATTTCCCGGTTCCGCCTGTTGACAGTATGGAGGATCTGCGAGCTGAAATTGTGATGGAAATGCAGAAGGCGGGGATTATCGTCGAGAAACAGCATCACGAAGTGGCAACCGCCGGACAGGCCGAAATTGATATGCGCTTCGATTCACTGGTAAAAATGGCGGACAAGCTGATGCTTTATAAATACATCACGAAGAATGTGGTCAAACGTAACGGCAAAACGGCAACCTTCATGCCGAAGCCTGTCTTCGGCGATAACGGCTCCGGGATGCACACCCATCAGTCGATCTGGAAAGAAGGCAAGCCGCTGTTTGCGGGAGATGAGTATGCGGGAGTCAGCCAGACTTGCCTGTACTATATCGGTGGCATTTTAAAACATGCCCATGCGATTGCGGCATTGACGAATCCGACGACGAATTCATATAAACGGCTCACACCGGGATTTGAAGCGCCGGTCAATCTGGCGTATTCCAGTCGGAACCGGAGCGCATCGATTCGTATCCCGATGTATTCCAACAATCCAAAGGCAAAACGCATTGAAGTGCGTTTCCCGGATCCGACCTGTAATCCCTACATGGCCTTCAGTGCCATGTTGATGGCGGGTATTGACGGGATTGAAAATAAAATTGATCCAGGCCCAGCCATGGAAAAGAACCTCTATGAATTGGAGGCAAAGGAAGCGGCAGGCATTAAAATGATGCCGGCCAGCCTGGAGGAGGCGTTAAATGCGCTTGAGGCCGACCATGCCTTTCTTCTGAAAGGGGATGTCTTTACGGAAGACATTATTCAAAATTGGCTCCAATATAAAAGAACCAACGAGGTCAATGCGCTTCGGGTGCGGCCTCATCCTTATGAGTTTTTGATGTACTATGATGTTTAGGAGAGAAATCTCGCAAACACTTTGTCTAGTGGGATAAAAGTGCTTGAAAAATAAACGTTTATGCCGCAGGGGCGGGCCGAAAGGTCCGCCCCTGTTTTTTGTACTCTGATTGACAGCCTCTTGCGTTTTCTCTATAGTAACCTGTCTGATCTTTATGGTACAAAAATAAAAGACTTGGGGCAAAAAAATATGGATTTTCAAAGAGTTGAACAAGCGATATCGGATTTTAAAGCGGGTAAAATGGTCATTATGAATGATGATGAAGACCGTGAAAATGAGGGAGATCTCATTATTGCCGCTGAGAAGGTCACACCGGAGGCGATCAACTTTATGGCCATACATGGCCGGGGACTGATTTGTCTGACCCTGACGGAGTCTCATGCGAAACAATTACAGCTGCCTCAAATGGCATCCGAAAATACGGCTTCCTTTGGTACGGCGTTTACGGTTTCCATTGATGCCCGGCATGGGATCACGACAGGGATTTCTGCTGCCGATCGTGCAAAAACAATTTTAGATGCCATCGCACCGGACGCCACAGCGGAAGACTTGGTCCGGCCTGGACATATTTTCCCGATTACAGCCCAACCCGGCGGGGTCTTGAAACGAGCAGGTCAGACGGAAGGTTCGGTCGATCTGGCGCGGCTTGCCGGATTAATTCCAGCGGGTGTGATTTGTGAGATTATGAATGATGACGGCACGATGATGCGGACGCCTGATTTGATCGAATTTGGGAAAAAACACGACTTAAACCGCGTGACCGTCAAGGAATTGATCGAATACCGGATGACACGGGAATCCCTTGTGCATCGGGCGTCCGAGGCGCAATTGCCGACTGAGTACGGAACGTTTCGCGCGATTGCTTACCAAAATGAAATAGACCACGAGTGTCATATTGCCTTGGTAAAAGGTGAGATTAAACCCGATGAACCCACACTGGTCCGGGTCCATTCCGGCTGTGTCACCGGAGATATATTCAGATCAAACCGGTGTGATTGCGGGGACCAATTGCATGCGGCGATGTGTCAGATTGACAAGGAAGAAAAAGGGGTGCTGCTCTACTTAAACCAGGAAGGCCGTGGTATTGGATTGGTCAATAAATTAAAAGCCTACCATTTGCAGGACAAGGGCCGGGACACAGTGCAGGCCAACTTGGAACTGGGTTTTAAGGATGATTTACGGGATTACGGCATCGGTGCTCAAATTTTAGTGGATCTTGGCCTTCAAAAAATTCGTTTAATGACCAATAATCCCCGAAAAATTGTAGGCATTGATGGCTATGGGCTGGAAGTGGTTGAGCGTGTTCAAATCGAGTCTGTGCCACATGAAAAGAATGTGGAATATCTCAGAACCAAAAAGAAAAAAATGGGACATATGCTGAATCAGGTTTGAATTTTTGATCGGTATGTTTGTGTGAATTTTTATGGAACTTCAGCATTTGGAAGTGGAATTAAATGGAGAGGGCCTGCGCATTGGGCTCATCGTCAGCCGGTTTAACCAGGCCATCACCGATGCCCTTTTGGAAGGGGCGCTAAAGGTGCTGGAGCAGATGGGGACCCGGACGGAAGATATCGAAGTGGTGTCGGTTCCCGGAGCGTTTGAAATACCGGGGGTGGCCAATCGAATGGGACAGTTGGACCGTTTTGACGCATTAATCTGCCTGGGGGCGGTGATTCAGGGGGAAACGCCGCATTTTGATTATATTTGTTCCGAGGTCAGCAGAGGGATTGGTCAACTTTCTATTGAATTGGGTATTCCTGTTATTTTCGGAGTTTTGACCACGATGACGGTGGAACAAGCGATATCCCGTTCGAGTCCACAGAATAACAAAGGCGCGGAAGCGGCATTGGCCGCAATTGAAATGGCGCACCTCTACAGCACCCTCAATTAAAAACTTCAGAGAGATTCAAGGTCATTAATATATGGGTTTAAGAAGAACTGCCAGAGAATGTGCTCTGCAAATGTTATTTGAAACAGAGTTTAAAAAGGGTGAGTCCCCTGCTTCCGGGATACTGAACGCATCCGTAGAAAAAAAAATGGTTTCCGGTGTGAAAACATTTGCTACGCAATTGGTGGAAGGCGTGAGAACTCATCAACCGGAAATAGATAGTATCATTAAAAAGTATACCGAACACTGGTCAACGGGAAGGATGGCCATCGTGGATCGGAATATATTGCGCTTTTCAATTTTTGAGTTATTATATCTTGAAGAAATTCCAGCAAAAGTCACTATTAATGAAGCGATCCCAGCTTTATACGGAATTGCAGCGACCCTGTTTGCCGGTATCTCTGTATTTCAGACTTACTTCCTGGGATGGAAGCCAGTCTGGCATCCCGGTAAAATCTGCGCTGGCACTGGCATCTGTATTATCACCTCTTGTCACCAATCCCCGGTCAAACTCGGTGATGCCGCCGGAGAGCACCACATTGGGTACCAGCTTGTTATCAAAGTTCGAATACCCGGTGACCATGCTGTTTTGTATAAAGTTAGGATCATAAGGAATAAAGACAACCTTACCGCCGATTGAGTTGAGAGAGCTTTTCATCATTTCCGTTATATCTCTGGGAATTTCTCCGCCTGTGGAGGAGGAGGTGCCGGTTTTATCTCCAATGGGATTGCTCTGAATAAACAACATGTCAGTGCCGTATATCTCCGTCATAAGCCCGAGATCAGATAATGCTTCCGTGTAGGAGGTGGTCTTCACCCGGGGAGGAGTGGTTTGCAGTTCAACATCCACATTGTGTGGATTCAAACCGGCACAGCCGCCCAGAATCATGGTCAGAGGGAGAAGAACGAATAGTACTTGAATTTTCTTACCCATGTTTTTAAAAGAATTCCGTTTCATTTTCGTCCCCCTGCTCCTATTTTCATCACATTTTTTGTTTTGTATCAATTTCCCTCCAGGTTGATATTAATGATAGGTCCGGAACAATCAGCGCCGGCCTC
>CALZIJ010000057.1 GCA_945787655.1 Nitrospiria bacterium
GAGTTGAAAGATATAACGGAGACGCTGCATCCATTTTGAGTCGATCAGGTCTTTTTCCGTGGTTTCATCTTCGCTGTCAAAAGGGACCGTAAATGGGATATAGTTATGAATCGGGTCAGCAAGTAGGGCCTGCCCGTCATACAATGCTTCACGGCTGGTTTGAAATAAATTTTCCACGGTATGTTTCATGAGAACCTGATCTTTCTATTGAAGAAAAGATCATAACTGATTTTGTTTATGCCCGCAAGATTTGCTAGAGTCAGATAGGTTCAATTGCTTTTGTTCATATAGACATGTTGGGGCCGACCCATTCGATTGGGATCAATAGATGAAGCAAAGAAAAAAAAATAAAGCCGGGCTTTTGCTGGGTATTCTTTTCGCTGCTCTGATTTTATTTTCGGGGTGTGAGAAAACACCCGTTGGACAGGGGTTAGCGAAAGCACCTAAAAAAGTAGAAGTATGGCAGGCCGAGCCAGAGGTTTACGAAGAAAGCATGGTGGCTTCTGCGCCAGCTTCCGCTTTCAGGGAACATCGGATTAGTGCTGAAGTGCCTGGCATGCTTCAATTGAAGCATGCCGAGCGGGGAGACTGGGTCAAAGGCGGGGATGTTCTGTTTCAAATCGATCCCACGGGATTTGATCTTCGTGTAAAGGAGCAAAGCGCGAAATTTGCCCGGGCTGAAGCCCGGTACCGTTTTATGCAATCCGAGTTAAAAAGAAAAGAGCCGCTTTTTCGGGACAAAACGCTTTCCAAAGCAGGATGGGAACAAGCGCAATTTGATGCGGCTTCTGCCTTGGCGGAACGGGATCAGGCGCGGGTTGCCCTGGAGCAGGCAAAACGTGATTTAAGGCGGACAACGTTATTGAGTCCTTTTGATGGGATGATTCTTGAGTCGAATCATGACCCGGGAGAGGTGGTTCCGGTTGGATCTGTTTTTGCCTTGATTGCGGACGCGACCCAAGTGACCTTTGATGTGGGGGTTTCGGATCTGGATCTTCCGGGACTTTCCCTGGGACAGCATGTGGCTGTACTTGTCGATGCGCTTCCGGGACAGCATTTTGAAGGAATGATTACACGAATTTCAGGAAATGCTTCCCCGGCACAGGGTACGTTCCCAGTGGAAGTGAAAGTAGACAACAAGGCCGGGGAGATTATGCCAGGCATGGTTGGGCGTGTGAAACTGGTTGGAAAGGCTCATAAAGACCAGATTATTATTCCGATGATGGCTGTACATCAGCATTTAGGTGAACCCTATGTTTTTCTTGTTGAGGGAGAAAAAGTATATTTTAAACCGATTAAACTGGGGAAGGTACTGGGCGACCGTGCACTCGTTTTAAAGGGGGTCGTTGCGGGAGATCAAGTTGTGCTTGTTTCTCAAGGCCGATTGGAAGATGGAGAAAAAGTTGAGGTGATTCGATAAAAGCCGGGTTCTTTCCCTTCTCCGTTTTTAAGGGTTTTGATGTTAAAATCCGTCAGAAATCTTGACCTGGCCTGTAAACTTTGATAATTTTCTAATACTGAAATTTTTTAATCATTTTATGTAAAAAAAATTCTGTGAAACGACGTCCCTCCTTTCTTTTTGTGTTCTTCCTCTTTTTGGCGGTGCAGAGTCATGCGACTTCACTGAGTGTGCCTCAGGAAAAGATCTCCTCCGATCCTTCGATTATTGCCTATGGTCCTGGAGAACGGCTGGTTTATGAAGTCAGTTATTTTGGTGTCCCGGCCGGTCATGCGGTTATGGAGGTTTTGGGCCAGGCTGAAAGGAATGGCAGGAAAGTCCTCCATGTGTTGTCAACAGTCAAATCGAACAAGTTTGTTTCGACTTTTTATCCTGTGAAAGACCGTATTGAGACTTTCATTGATGCTGAGGGCGGTTACTCACATGGCATTAAAGTGAAGCAGCGTCAGGGAAGTAAAAGAAGAGAAAAGGTGATTGATTTTGATCAAAGGCGGCATCGAGCCATTCAATATAAAAACAATCAGGTCGAGACCTTTCTCGTGCCCCCCAAGGTTCAGGATTCGCTCAGTGCCTTGTATCATTTCAGGAATCAGAGTGTTTTAAAAGTCGGGGACTCCACTTTTATTGATGTTCACGAGAGCGATAAAAATTGGGAACTTGAGATTCAAATTTTGGGAAAAGAAGAAATTACGACGGTTTTGGGAACTTTTAATACGATAAAAGCGAAGGCGCTAGTGCACTATGAAGGGCTTTTTATGGATAAAGGAGATGTGACCCTCTGGCTGACGGATGATGTTAGGCATATTCCTGTATTGATCAAAACAAAGATTAAAATTGGATCAATCACAGCCGTTCTCGCCTCTTCAGAGGCACCCGAATCTGCTTTGAATCCGGCCATTCAAGCCCAGGCCAAACCCCTGTCCGACTTTTCCAAGTGACTGTTCCTCTTCTTTTTATATTCCGGCTTTCCTGACCATAAAGGAGCTTGATCTTTGGAAATTTCCTGTCCTATTTGTAAAACAAAATCGGAATGGGAAGGAAACCGGCATCGTCCTTTTTGTTCAGAGCACTGTAAATTGGTGGATCTGGGACATTGGTCAGAGGCGGCTTACCGTGTGCCCGTTCAGGAAGAGGATGAAGGTCAGCAGGAATAAACACGACAGATTTGAAGGCAACAGGAAATTTAAGGTATACTAGTAAACAGTATGTCATTTTATTTAAAATAAAGGTTCGGATTTTTGAACAGACATTTTATTCATAAAACCCGGCAGGTGAGACTCGCAAAACTTCTGGTCTTCTTTTTTGTGATTAGCGCGACGGGTATTTTTCAATCCCTTCCTTTTCTTTTGTCAAAAGTCGCCAATGCCCATCCATTGTTTATTCATCAGGAAAAAAATCAAGTCCAGATGGTATTGCACCATGCAGGCAATCGGGATGAACACGATCTGAAGGAGAAGGCCGTTCACCACCATGATCTGTTTGACCGGCTCGCTTCAATGGTCTTGCCGGAAGACCAGGCGCATACCGATCACGAAGTCAATATCCCCTTGTTTGCGGAAAAACCGGGGATGGAGACGCATGTCTTTACTGCCCATGTTCCGGCGACCGCTCCCTTTGTACACATCACGGCCAGCATCTTAGCCCGCCAGGACGATTTCAGCACGACTCACTTTTCTTTTTATAAGAAAAAGCAGATCATTCTTCCTCTTTTAAGCCCCGTTCTGCTTATTTGATCCCTCCAAAATTTGGTGTTTGTCTCTCGTTAATTGAAATGATTTAACGAGCAGTACCCACTTTTTGGAGGAAAGCATGTCGAATTATATTCGAATCTTAGGATTTATTCTCTCCGGTTTCATCCTGGTTTCTTGTCAGGGATTGAAGCCGTTTTCTAAACCGAAAGTTCCTTTACCCAGACCTCTGGGCAATACACTGCCCACGCCAATAACAAATGACCCGGAAAAAAAGAAAGGCGAGAGTGCTGCGCCGTCCTTTTCTGAAGCGCTTGTTTTGGAAAAAGCACTTGCCCTGGCCCTCTTGAAAAATCCAAAACTATCTGTTTTTTCATGGGAATTACGCGCTCGGGACGCCAATATTCTTCAGGCCGGGGTTTTTCCCAATCCGGAACTTACCGTGGACGTCGAGAATGTTATCGGCACCGGAGATCTAAGCGGTATGGATCAAGCGGAAACCACCCTGTCCATCGGGCAACGTTTTGAAACGGCGGGCAAACGGCGGAAGCGGGAAACCCTGGCTGCGCTCAACCGTGACTTGGCCGGATGGGATTACGAGGCTTTGAGGCTTACCCTTTTTACCGAGGTTTCCCAAAATTTTACCGAAGTGCTGGGAGATCAGAAAAAAGTCGTACTCTTCAAAGCACTATTAAGACTTGCGGAACAAGTGGCCGAAGCCGTCGAAAAACGGGTTGATGCGGGTAAGGTTTCCCCTTTCGAGGCAGTCAAGGCAAAAGTTGCACTTTCATCGGCGAAAATTGATTTAAGCCGTGTGGAGAAAGAACTGATTGCCTCCAGAAAGGCGCTGGCGGCCATGTGGGGAAGCCCGGACCCTGAATTCAAATTTGTCCAGGGCAGGCTTTCGCCGCAAGGTACGCTGCCTTCTTTCAAGGCGCTGCTTGACCGGCTCCCGCAGCATCCTGCGCTGGCCCGATGGGAAGCGGAGCTTTCCCAACGGGAAGCCGTCATCGAATTGGAAAAAGCAAAATCGATTCCTGATCTTATTTTCAGCGGGGGATTCAGGCAGTTTAACGAAACAGATGATCATGCGCTGGTGGCCGGTATTTCGATTGACCTGCCGGTTTTTAATCGAAACCAGGGGTCGGTCCTTGAGGCACAGGCGCACTATTCGAAAGCGCTTGCGGCACGTGACGCGGCCTTTCTTAATTTAAAAACCGAATTGGTTCAGGCCTACCGTTTTCTGTCGACCACTTTTTTCGAAGTGGAAGGTTTAAAAAATGACCTGCTGCCGGTGGCGGAAATGGCTTTCGAGGCGGCGAGTGAAGGTTACCGCCTGGGGAAATTCAATTTGCTGGACGTGCTTGATGCGCAAAGAACGCTTGCGCATGCGCGGGTACAATATCTTCAGGCCCAAATTGATCATCACAAAGCAGTCGCTGTTGTAGAAGGCTTTATTGGAGAAAAAATGACAAACAGCGCGTCTGAGAAGTCTTCCCGCCAAGAAGGAGATTAGTATGGAACAAAAGAAGCAACACATATTTAAATCAAAAATGGGAATATGGGTTCTCATCATCGGATTGCTTTGTTTGGTCTTGGCCGGATTTTTGTGGTTTGAGTCAATGAATCAAACAAAGAAGACAGCACTCGTTGCGGCAGAAAATCAGGAAAAACACGCTGAGGATGAGGATCATGAAGAAGGGGAGGAGGGTCACGAAGGACACGACGACCATGATGAGGCGGAGGTGATCAGGCTCTCTGAAACCGAGATGGAAGAATTCGGTATAAAAGTGGTCCAGGCCGATTCAGGGACACTCCGTCGTTATGTTCATCTGCCGGGTGAGATTCAGCCGAATGGCGACCGTCTGGCCCATATCGTCCCCCGTGTTCCCGGTGTTGTACGCAGGGTGTTCAAGGGGTTGGGGGATCGCGTGAAAAAGGGAGAAGTGATGGCTGTACTCGACAGCCGCGAACTCTCCGATACGAAGGCCGACTTTCTGGCGGCCAGCGAACGGGTGGGGCTGGCTCAATCGAATTTTGACAGGGAAGAAACCCTGTGGAAGAAAAAGATCTCGTCGGAACAAGATTATCTTGAAGCCAAACAGGCGCTGGCCGAGGCCAAAATTGCACGACGTTCCGCAGAACAGAAGCTGCACGCCCTGGGTTTTTCAGAACGATATGTAAAAGACCTGCCCAATCATCCGGAAGAATCTTTTACGCAATACCAAATCACGGCGCCTTTTTCCGGCACGGTCATCAAAAAGCACATCACACTGGGTGAGTTTCTGAGGGATGACGCCGAGGCCTTTCTCATTGCCGACCTTTCAAGTGTTTGGGTGGACCTTGCAGTCTATCAAAAAGACCTGCCATTTGTGGCCGAAGGTCAATCCGTCATTGTGGAAGCGACGCAGGGAAAGATTAAAACCACGGGGAAACTCTCATATCTTGGCCCTGTTATTGGAGAAGGCACGCGGACCACCTTGGCGCGCATCGTAATCCCCAACAAGGATGGTCTTTGGAGGCCCGGTCTTTTTGTCAATGCCCGGATCGCCGTTGATGAATTTCAGGCGGATCTTATTGTTCCAAAATCCGCCCTTCAAAACATGGAGGACCAGACGGTGCTTTTTGTGATGTCGCAGGGTGAACTTTCGCCGAAACCCGTGACCCTTGGCTGGAATGACGAAACCCATGTTGAAATCACAGGCGGCATCTACTGGGGAGATCTCTATGTCGCAGAAGGGGGTTTTACATTACGGGCGCAATTGGGCAAGGGGAACCTGGGGGATGGACATAATCATTGATGCCTTTGTTGGAACGGGTCTGTCCGTTTAGACAGGAGTGACTGCCATTTAAAAGATTCCGTCAAAGATAAAGGAAAAAGAATATGCAAAAACTGATTCATTTTACACTCAGAAATCGCCTGTTGATGGTGATCTTCGGGATACTGATTCTGGCCGGAGGCGCTGCAAGCTATTTGAAGTTACCGGTTGATGCTTTTCCGGATGTCACGCCTGCGTTGGTCCAGGTCTTTACCGAAACTGAAGGACTTGCACCGGAAGAGGTTGAGCGTTACGTGACCTATCCTGTTGAAGTTGCGATGAACGGGCTACCGGACCTCAAGCAAATCCGTTCTGTTTCAAATTTTGGCCTTTCCGTCGTGAATATCTATTTTGAGGATGGCACCGATATCTACTTCGCACGGCAGCTTGTAAACGAACGCCTCCAGCTCGCGCGTGAGTCCATCCCCGAGGGGTTTGGAGAACCGGAGATGGGACCGATCTCCACCGGACTGGGGCAGATCTTGTTCTTTTTTGTTGAAGATGAAAGAAGGAATCGCAGCCCGGAAGAGATACGAAAAATCATGGACTGGCTCATCAAATTTAATCTTCAAACCGTGCCGGGCGTAACGGAAGTGCTCTCCTTGGGCGGCGAAGTGAAGCAGTTTCAGGTCCTGGTTCGACCCAACGACTTACTGCGTTACAAGCTGTCTTTGGGTGAAGTGGTGGCCGCCGTAAAAGCGAATAACGCCAATGTTGGTGCGCAGTACATCGTCAAAGAGGCGGAGCAATTTCTGATTCGTTCCGTCGGCCTCGCCACATCGATTGCCGATCTCGAACGCATTATTGTGAAATCGGTCGATGGCACGCCAATTTTTCTGGATCAAGTCGCCGATGTCGAAATCGGCGGCGAGGTCCGACAGGGGCTGGCGACAATGGACGGGGAGGGCGAAACTGTTGTTGGCATGGTGTTAAAACTCATCGGGACAAACACTTCAACGGTGATCCGTGACGCCAAGTTGCGGATGGCTGAGATCAACACCATCCTGCCGCCGGGGGTTAAAGTCGTGCCCTATTACGATCAGGCGACACTCGTGGCCAAGTGTATCAAGACGGTCACCGACGCCCTGCTTGAAGGCATTGTGTTGGTGGGCTTGGTGCTTTTTGCTTTCATGGGCGGCCTTCGGCCAAGCGTCGTGGTGGCGCTGACGATCCCGTTTTCGATTTATTTTGCGTTTATTTTCATGGACCTCTTCGGGATCTCAGCCAACCTGATGTCCCTGGGCGGTTTGGTGATCGCCATCGGGATGATGGTTGATGGGACGATTGTTATGGTGGAAAATGTCGACCGGATGCTTCGGGAGGCTGAGCCTGCGGAGCCCCGCATTCACGTTGTTGCACGGGCCTGTACGGAAGTGGCGCGTCCCATTCTCTTTGCCATTGCCATCATTATTGTTGTTTTTCTTCCGCTGTTTACCTTGCAGGGTGTGGAAGGAAAGACCTTCAAACCCTTGGCCTACACGGTTTCGGCCGGGATGCTCGGTTCGCTGGTTTACGCCCTCTTGCTCGCGCCGCTTGCAGCGTATTTTCTGATGCGACGACCCAAGGGCGCGTCGGGGGCTGAAGCCAATCCCCCAAAGGAAGGTCCTTTGACCCGTGGCCTGATGTTTGTCTACCGGCCCCTGGTCACACGTTTTGTTCAAAACCGATGGCTGGCGATGGTCGTCGCCCTGCTGGTAATTGGCGTTGGTGTCGTGATTTTCCCTCGCCTGGGCACGGAGTTTGTCCCGCGCCTGAACGAAGGGGACTTGCTGGTGCGTGCGACCATGGCCCCATCAATTTCCCTGGATGAGGCGAGGGTCACGATTACGCGATTTGAGCGTCGGCTGAAACAGCAATTCCCGGAAGTCATCCGGGTCGTCTCACGGATCGGGCGAGGGGAAGTCGGCGCGCATGCCGATCCGGTGAACAATGCCGAGGCTTTTGTGGGACTCAAACCACAGGAGGAATGGACGAGCGCGGAAACACCTGAGGAACTTTATGCACTCATGAGTGAAGCCTTCGAAAATTTCCCCGGTGTGCGCTTTAATTTTACCCAACCGATTGCGGCGGCGGTGGATGAACTGCTGACCGGGACCAAGTCGGAATTGGCGATCAAGGTTTTTGGACCCGATCTGGCGGTTTTAAAAGACAAGGCTGCCGAGATCGAAGCCGTGGTTCGTACCGTACCGGGCGCGGCCGATGTCCAAAAGGATCAAGTCACCGGCACGCCGCAATTACGTATCATCGTGGATCGGGAGGCCATTGCGCGCTACGGCATTAATGTCGAAGACGTGCAAACGGTCGTGCGGACGGCTGTGGGCGGGGAAAAGGCCGGCCAGATTTTTGAAGGGATTCCGCGTTTCGATATCCTCGTGCGCTATGAAGCGAAGAGCCGGGATCGGGCGGAGGCCATCCGTCAAATTCTGATCCCTTCTCCAGACGGGAGCATGGTGCCCTTGTCCGACCTTGCGACCATTGATGAGATTGTCGGCCCGCGGCAAATCACCCGGGAAGACAACCATCGTTTTATTACCGTGCAAGCCAATGTCCGTGGTCGGGATATGGGTTCTTTTGTTGCAGAAGCGCAGCAAGCCATTGCTCAGCGTGTCGATCTTCCGCCAGGCTATCTTGTCAAATGGGGAGGGCAATTTGAGTTACAGCAGGAAGCCAACCGACGCTTCGCCCTAGTTGTACCGGTCACGATTCTGGCGATCTTCCTCATGCTTTTTAGCAGCTTCAATTCCATGAAGAGCGCCCTCCTCATTGTGCTGAACATTCCCTTGGCCTTGATCGGGGGCGGAGTTTCGCTTTGGCTGAGCGGTCAAAATCTCTCCGTGCCTTCTTCCATCGGGTTTATCGCCCTTTTCGGCATTGCTTTGGAAGACGCCATGGTGCTTGTCACCTATTTGAATCAACTGACAAAGGAAGGTGTTTCCGTGGACGAAGCATCGATTCGCGGGGGATGCCGCAGGCTTCGCGCGATCCTGGCCACGACCGTCACGACGGCCCTGGGTTTGATCCCGCTGCTGTTCGCTTCCGGGACCGGCAGTGAGGTGCAACGTCCGCTTGCAACCGTTGTCATCGGCGGGCTTGCGACGTCCACGGTGATCACACTGCTGTTGATTCCGGCGTTTTATAAGTGGTTTGCGGTCAAAACGGAGCGCGCGGAAAAATCGGAAGCCGCGCTTGATTTAAAAACAGAGCCGGCGATTTAATGTGGGGATATCCCACTGTAATCAATCGTTAAAGGGGGTGTGCATTCTATGATGAAACAAAAGGTTCTATCAGCTGAACCCATTCTTTTAACTCTTTTTTTAGAGATGGAATACCGCTTGCTGCGATGGCGATATTCGTTCTCAAACTTAAACCCAGCTGGGCCAGAGAAAACGCGTCCCATTTTTGGGGGGAATTGGCATGTTTAAAAAAAGTATTGACCCATGACCGGATCAGGTTTTTTCTTTCCGAAGGGACTTTTTCAAAGTTTTGGACCAGGTGTTTTGTTGTGATCGGGTCTTGAGAGGACGCGCGAGGTTCAAAGGATGATAAGATAAAAGGACCGTTGCTCCCGCTAAGACCGGCTTTCCTGATGATATGGCTTGCCCGGCGATAATCGTAATTCTCCAGAATCCATTGAGAGCGCTCGGAAATTTCTTTTTCTGATCCTTTGAATAACTTATTTTCGACCGGTTTTGATATTACAAGAAAGTAGGTGATATGGAGTTCTTCTACCGGGATTTTTTGATCTTTGACCTTGTCTAATTGATTAGACCGTCGGAGTATTTCAGAAATCATTTCAAGGTATAAGGCTTTCTCTAAACCTGTCGGTCGACTTTTAAACAGGACGTAGCTATAAAGTCCGTATCCCTTGTCTTCTGTTTTGTTTTCTTCCAAAAATGTATACCGTTCTTCAAAGCTTTCTTCCATTGCGATGTGAGGGGCTGCTGGTGGCCGGCGTTTGCCGCTATGAAAAGCCGATGAAACACATCCTGTGGTCAGGATGAGCATGAAAAATAAAAGAAACAAATGCTTTTTATTCATTTTCAGATGTCCTTTATCATGTTTATTCTATCGTTATGTCAGGTTTCATCGTTTAAAGAAAAACTGACTCATTTTTACTACTAGAATACTGGCCAAAAACAAAATGAAGACTTCCTCTTTGTTTACAGGAGTTCCCGGACTCAAATTGATGAGCACTGTGTAGAACACCAAGCTGAGCAAAAGGCTGATCAAGATGCAGGTTTTAGTCAATTTCATTGCTTGGCTCTTTGCAGCCTTGCATTCTTTTTTTTGTCTTGAGCGTTGTTGTATCGCGCAATCGCTTCGCTTTTATTCTTTTCAATTTCTAAAGATCGTTCCTCTCCATTTGGATGGGTATCAAAATAACTGATCATTTCGGATTTCTGCACTTTTAAGCGGTTCCATAGCTCAGTAGTTTCATCCGGGTGGTATCCTGCTTCTGATAAAAGAAATAGTCCTTGGACATCCGCTGCTTTTTCATGATTTCTGGAAAAGCGCGCATCTTCGGCTTTGGCCGCGATTCCCAGCGCTGCAAGCAAAGCGGCTGATAGTTCGGGGTTTTGTTTGATCTTGTCCCAGGAGCGTAAGGCGGCAACACCGGGAAACCCGATGTTTTTTAAATTGACTTCTATTCGTTTGATGACATGCTGTTCAAGAAGATGTGAGATTTCATGTCCGAGAATAGCTGCCAATTCAGCATCCGTTTTTACGAAATAATTAAAAAGCCCGGTATAAATCAGGACTTTTCCTCCGGGCCAGGCGAAGGCATTTTCGATTTCTTGATCGTCGATGACCGACAGGGTCCAATCTATGTTTTTTGCCTGTCTCCCGTAGTTTGGAGACGATTGCGCTGCAAGAATCAATTGATTGAAGAGCGTATTTATTTTCTCAAACTGTTCCCCTTCTGTTAATAAAATCTCTTTGGCTTTGGCTTCATTAATTTTGGATAAGTATATTTTTTCAACCACGGGGTTCAGGGTTTTTTTATAAATAAAATCTTTTAGTTCAGGTGGCGCGCCTGCACTGACCGCTTTATCGATCAATGTACATCCGTAAAGCATGGGTATAGAAACAATCAAAAACAAACAAGAGCTAAAGTATTGGTTTGGTTTCATCAATCGACTCCTTGAATAGTGTTGATGTTGCTGAACCCTGAATGCCTCTTCGTCTGGTCGATTGGATTGATTATAAAATACCCCGCAGGGGGTTAAAACTGAGAAGTGAAATCGTTCTGAGGCATATTTATAATTGGAATGAAGAAATATTATTCTGATATAAAGAAAGAGTCAATCCCCTCAAATGGGGGGGGGTGGGGTGGGCGGCTTGGATGTTTAAACCTCAAAACAAGTTCCCTGTAAAACAAGATATTTTGGGCTTGATTGCTTTGTGTTCGTATGGATTATTCTGAGGTTCAGGTCCGCATCATATAGCTCATTATTTTACGTGAATTTTACAGACTGTCTTTGTTAAACCAAAGACGGGCTATAAAATCAGAGTGAATTCATTTTATCGGTTGTATTTCTTTTTGAAGTGCCTCGATTTGGTCTAGTAATAAAGAAAATTTCTTGCCAAAAGAGGTTTATCGATATTCTACATGAGGAGGGCTGACGGGATAGACTGTTTTCTCAATGATTTTATAGCGCATGAGTTTATTCAGCCGCTCGTTTAACACTTTATGGGATAATCCAGGAGTAACGCGGTGTATTTCCCCTGGCCGATTTACATCTCGTCGGATCATATCCATTATCCTTAGAGACCATTTGCATCCGACAATGCTTTCAACCATTTTATATACGGGAATCAGGTTTTGCTTGTTTAAATTTTTTTTTCTCATTTGTTTTCATAAATTTAAACCGTTTTATGCGTATAGAACCTTTTTGTGCCTCACTCTATTAGGTGATAAAAAAGGGAAGATAAATACATTATTAATGTCATATCCAATATACTGGAAGGTCAACTCTTTCAGGGGGAGATGTCAACACCAATGAATCGCTCAGGGTCGTTAGAAAAATTAACATTTCTGAACTTTCAATCATGATTTAGATCGAGGTATAAAGATTAGTGCATATTCATTTTTTACAACATGTCGCGTTTGAAGGTCCTGCAAGTATAGAGCGCTAGCTCCAGAACAATGGTCTTGTATCCTTTATTACAAGAATCTATCAAGGAGACCACTTCCCTTACCACAAAAGTGATGATTTCTTGATTGTCTTAGGTGGCCCAATGGGAGTGTATGATATTGAGCGCTACCCAAGTTTGCTCCTAGAAAAAGCATTTATTAGCGAAGCGATTCGTGCCGGGAAAATCGTATTGGGCATCTGTTTGGGGGCGCAGCTGATTGCTTCCGTTCTTGGGGCAAAAATTACGCGAAATAAACACAGGGAAATTGGATGGCATAAGGTGTTACGAAGTAAAGCACTTGACCAAACTATTTTAAATAACGTATTTCCTCATCAAATTGATGCCTTTTACTGGATAGCGACACCTTTGAAATCCCGGAAGAAGCGGTACCGATTGCATCAAGTGAAGCCTGAGAAAACCAGAGATTTCTAATAGGGGATCATGTTATTGGACTTCAATTTCATCTCAACCACTCCTGTATCGGCAGCGCATTTAATCAAGAATTGTCAAAATGAACTGGACCCTTCTGATTATGTACAATCGAGTCCTTCATTCAAGCAATGAAAATAAAGTTTGACAAGAATAATGCCATATTAGACTCGCTTATAACAAAGCTACTGAAACAACATAGAGAATCCCTCATTGAAAAGAATCATTCAACAACGGGAAAATGAAATAGAAGTAAAACGTAACCATGTCCATTTTTTATCCCGCCGCTCCGTTTTATTCATTGTGAGTACAGATCAAGAATAATCATGATGTGAAGTTTTTTTGATTCATCCACAGCCAAACAGGATATCTTGTGGAAAACTGTGTGTATTATTCGAATAGCCCCGCCTAAATTTCTTTATCCTTACTTTGCCTTTATTTTGTGCATTGTGGCGTTTTAAATTGAAACACAAGATCCAGTACTACAAAAAATTATTCCCGAAAATAACCTGCCCACTGCGGGAGCAGAATGAGTGCAGGCTGACCCCGCTCCCTGGAATCAATAAATCTAATTTTGTAGTATTTTATCTATAATTTTATAAATATTTCTATATTGAGTGGGGACTGAAATGATCTATCGCACCTCCAAAAGGCGGGTTATGGAAAGTCTGGTAAGGTTAAAGAGATGCGGTAATAGATCTATCAATCCAGTACTGGTAACAAAGAGGAAGTATGATCAAAAATAGACTGTCACGATGGCCTCGTTTTCCAGGTTTTTCCGTGGGGCTTATCTTTTTATTTTTTTTCATTCTCCCTGTGATATTGGTGTTTCATTCGCCGGCCAGGGCCCAGTTTGGTGGCGGTGGCGGCGGAGGCAGCGGCGGAGGAAATATATCCCGAACCCTTCCTTCCACTTCCGTAACGCCATTGGCGCCTGAAGCCCCCGCACCTTGGGGAACGGACCCTGCAACGGTATCCGGCTTGATTGTGGAGGATATCATGACCAGTCCGGGTTTTTTGCAACAGAAAGTCACCACGGGGAGCGGGGACACCTTTTTCTACCAAAGCTTCTCCGCTTCTGATTTTTCTATGGAAAGTTATTCGAAATTTGGCAATAGCAGTACGAACGATCCATCAGGAAACCTGGTCTTTAATCAGGTGATTTCTGACCCCGCTTTTGGGATGAGTGAAAAAACAACCATGAATGGGTTTCGGCAGCCGATCAGCATCCATTCGGATATTACGGAAAAAAATGTATCGGGATTAACTGACGGCTTAAACCAAATGGACATGCATTTCAGTCAAATTCCATTTTTGGATACTTCAACAAGCAAGGTGGCGATCCGGCAGGATATCGGGGTTTGGATGACCAGTTTTACCGGTGTCATGCCAAATGACATTACCCAAAGCGAAACCTTTACCTTGTCTCCGGGTGATCTTTCGCATGAGGTGGCGGCGAGTATTCCATCAGGAGGCGGCAGTAGCGGGACCATTGATTGGTGGAATGACCTTGAGGCTGTTAAGATCATCGACCCGGCAAATAATCAGCTGCTCAACTTTAGCCGATGTAATGATTTTGGTGACCCGACAGGGAGAATGGGTTTTAATAATAACCAAGGCACCCGGGGTGGTTGTTCCGGAAGCGGATCAAGTTCCACACGCCCCGCTATCCCGTCCCACGAAGGGGATGATTTTCAGCTTACTCCGATTAACTGGGATCGTTGGGGGGGCAGCGGGACGGATTCCTTCAGCAGCGGGTTATCAACCAATTTCCCAAATGGCAGTGGGGGAGGCGGTGGATTTGGCCGCTAAGCTTTTATCATTTATACTTTTTCCTATCTTTTATTAAATTTAAACCCTCGTATTAAATCTTTCTCTCCAAAACAGAATATCTTGATTTGGGCTTCCCGCAGCCGCCCCCAATTTATGTGTTAAAGACATATGCCTTACCTTGAAATGTTGAAAAATCTTTAAGGAAATTTCTTAAATACCCATAAAATATAAAGAAAATTCATTAATTTTATCCTTAGTGTTTTTCGAACCTGCTTTATGGTTGTATAGTAAAAAAACCGTATCCATATGTTCACTTATATTCAATAGGTTGGTCTTTTGTCATGAAAGGAATCTTGTCGTTTTAAAAAAAACCGGGCGAATCAGGTGAATATAAAGACAAAGATTCTATCTTCTTTTATCCCTGTGACATTAATAACCCTTATTTTAACCAGCCTGATTTCTTACCTGAGGTTTAAAGAATCACTCACCTCTAAAATCCTTCAACAC